>NZ_JAAALN010000259.1 GCF_009906795.1 Kineococcus siccus | reverse complement strand
GGAGGAGGGGGCGGGGTCACGGCGACGGGCTCAGGCCACCGCGCGGGGGGCCCGGCTCACGACGCGGAGCTCTCGCCCGCGCCGGCGGCGACGTACTCGCCGAGCCAGGCGCGCAGGTCGGCGCCGATGTCGGCCCGCTCGCTCGCCAGCCGCACGACGGCCTTGATGTAGTCGAGCTTGTCGCCCGTGTCGTAGCGGCGGCCGCGGAAGACCACGCCGTGCACGCCGTGGCCCGGACCGTCGCCCTGCGCCAGGACCTGCAGCGCGTCGGTGAGCTGGATCTCGCCGCCCTTGCCGGGCGGGGTCTCGTGCAGGACGGCGAAGACGGCCGGGTCCAGCAGGTAGCGCCCGATGATGGCGAGGTCGCTGGGGGCCTCCTCGGTCTTCGGCTTCTCCACCAGGCCGGAGACCTTGACGACGTCGGGGGTGTCGGTGGGCTCCGCGACGGCGCAGCCGTACAGGTGGATCTGGTCGTGGGGCACCTCCATGAAGGCCACGACGCTGCCGCCCAGGCGCTCGCGCACCTCGATCATGGTGTCCAGCAGCGGGTCGCGGGCGTCGACGATGTCGTCGCCCAGCAGGACCACGAACGGCTCGTCGCCGACGTGCTGCTCCGCGACGAGCACCGCGTGGCCCAGGCCCCGGGGGTCGCCCTGGCGGACGTAGTGGACCTGCGCGAGGTCGGTGGACTCCTGGACGCGGGCCAGCTTCGCGACGTCGCCCTTGGCCTCGAGCCCGACCTCGAGCTCGACGTTGCGGTCGAAGTGGTCCTCGAGCGAGCGCTTGTTCCGCCCCGTGATCATCAGCACGTCGGTCAGCCCGGCGCGGACCGCCTCCTCGACGATGAACTGGATGGCCGGGGTGTCCACCACCGGCAGCATCTCCTTGGGCATCGCCTTGGTCGCGGGCAGGAAGCGGGTGCCCTGCCCGGCAGCCGGGATCACGGCCTTGCGCACGGCGCGGCCGGGACGGTCGTCGCGTTCAGTCATGGGCCCGGAGGCTACCGTCCGCGCGCTCCGCGGCACGGCGAGCTGCCGCGCGGGGCCGTGTGGGGGGTCGCGGATCGTGTCCGGTTCGCGACGCGCCACGCGTGGCACTCGCCGCCCGGGGCGGGCACACTCGGTGCAGGACGTCGCCGGCAGGTCCAGCGGGGAGGACGTCCCCAGCGCGAGGAGCGGCCGTGCCACCCACCCGTCAGGACGACGCCGGCGCCCGCACGCACGGCCGGCGCGGTGACACCGCCCCCGGTGGTGCACCGCGCAGCGACGTGCCCGCGGAGGACCGGCTGGTCGTGGTGCACGACCGCCTCGTCGTGGAGGCGCGCAAGGCGGGGGTCCGGCGCGAGGTGCGCGCGCAGCGGCGCTCGCGCGACGCGGCCGCGGCCGCCGACGTGGACGCCGCCGTCGCCCGGGTGCTCCTCGGATCGCCTGTGCTGCACGGTGTCGCGCGCATCGCCTGCTACACCTCCCGCCCCGGTGAGCCCGGTACGCGCGCGGCGCTGGCGGAGCTGCGCCGCGCGGGGGTCGAGGTCCTGCTCCCCGTGACCCGGCCCGACGGCGACCTGGACTGGGAGCTCCGCCCGGTCCGCACCGGGGCGGGTGGCGGCCGCGGCCCCGGACCCCTCGGCGTGCACGCCCTGGCCGGCGTGGACCTCGTGGTCGTGCCCGCGCTCGCCGTCGACACCGCGGGCCGGCGCCTCGGGCAGGGCGGCGGCAGCTACGACCGCGCGCTGGCCCGCGTCCCGCACCGGGTGCCCGTCGTCGCCGTCGTGCACGACGAGGAGCTCCTCGACGCGGCCGTGGCGCCGCTGCCCGTGCTGCCGCACGACCGGTCCGTGCAGGCCGTCGTGACCCCGACCCGCTGGTTGTGGCTCGCCGCCTGACCCGGCGCCGGCGGCGGGCGCCGCCGAACGGGTGACTCCCCGTGTCCGCCCGGTACGGTGCGGCATGACCCTCGAGGAGTTCAGCCGCGTGCTGCTCCTCTCCTCCGGCGTGCTGCTGCTCGCCGTCCTGGCCGTGCGGCTGGCCGTGCGGACGGGCCTGCCGTCGCTCCTGCTCTACCTGGGCTTCGGGCTGCTGATCGGCGAGGACGGCCTGGGCATCCCCTTCGAGGACGCGCAGCTCACGCAGGTCCTCGGCTACGCCTCCCTCATCCTCATCCTGGCCGAGGGCGGCCTCACGACGCGGTGGTCGACCGTGCGCGACGTGCTGGGCCCGGCCGGCGTGCTCGCCACCGTGGGGACCGCGGTCTCGATCGCGATCACCGGGGCCGCGGCGCACTGGCTGCTGGGCCTGGACTGGCCGCAGGCCGTGCTCGTCGGGGCGGTCGTGTCCTCCACCGACGCGGCCGCGGTCTTCTCGGTCCTGCGCCAGGTGCCGCTGCCCGGCCGCCTCAGCGGCCTGCTCGAGGCGGAGTCGGGCCTCAACGACGCCCCCGTCGTCATCGCGGTCGTGGCGCTCACCGAGATCGCCGTGGGCGGCGAGCAGCACTCCTGGTACTTCTACGTCGGCGAGGCCGTGTTCGAGCTGGCGGTCGGCACCGTCGTCGGCCTGGCCGTGGGCTTCGCCGGCGCCGCCCTGCTGCGCCGCAGCGCCCTGCCGGCGTCCGGGCTGTACCCCATCGCGGTGCTCGCGCTCGCGGTGGGCGCCTTCGCCGTGGCCGACGTGGCCCACGGCTCGGGCTTCCTCGCGACCTACCTGTGCGCCCTCGTGCTGGGCAACTCCCGGCTGCCGCACCGGACGTCGACCGGGGGCTTCGCCGAGGCCTTCGGCTGGCTCGCGCAGATCGGCCTGTTCGTCATGCTCGGGCTGCTGGCCGACCCGTCGCGGCTGCCGGGCGCCCTGGGCGACGCACTGCTCGTCGGGCTGGCGCTGACGCTGCTGGCCCGCCCGCTCTCGGTCCTCGTGAGCCTGCTGCCCTTCCGGCTGCCCCGCACCGAGCTCGCGTTCCTGTCCTGGGCGGGGCTGCGCGGCGCGGTCCCCGTCGTGCTGACGACCGTGCCCCTCGTGAGCGGGGTGGCCGGGGCCCAGGAGCTCTTCGACGTCGTGCTGGTCCTCGTCGTCGTGTTCACGCTCGTGCAGGCGCCCACGCTGCCCTTCCTCGCCCGCACGCTGGGCCTGCAGTCCAGCGCCCCCACCACGGACCTCGACGTCGAGGTGTCCCCGCTGGGGACGCTGTCGGCGGACGTGGTCCGCGTCCGCGTCGGCCCGGGCTCGCGGCTGCACGGCGTCGAGGTGTTCGAGCTGCGCCTGCCGCGGGGCGCCAACGTCACGCTGGTCGCCCGCGACGGCTCGACGTTCGTGCCGCAGCCGCGGACGGCGCTGCGCCACGGCGACGACGTGCTCGTGGTGACGGCCGCCGCCGAGCGCGAGCAGGTGGAGCGGCGGCTCGCCCAGATCAGCCGCCACGGCAAGCTCGCGGGCTGGCGCGACCGGGGCTGACGAGCCCCCCAACTCTGAGTGCTCATCCGGTTACTGTCTGCGGGTGCGCTCCCTCCTCGCCGCCACCGTCGTCGCCGCGGTCGGCGCCTCGGTGCTGCTCGCTCCCCCGGCCACCGCGCTGTCCGGGAGCATGCTGTCGACCGGCGCGGCCCCCGCGGGCGCCGCGCGCCCGGTGCTCGCGGCCGCGGGCGTCGCGGTCGAGCTCAGCGCCTCCCGGCAGACCCTCGCGCCGGGCCTCACGCTCGAGCGGCGCGCGACGCTGGACGCCGCCGGGCCCGTCCGGACCCAGGTCCTGCGGCTGGCGGCCGGCAGCTCCAGCCGACCGGACCTGCTGCAGGACAGCCTGTCCCGCCCACGCACACCCGTGGACCTCGCGGTCGCGGGCGGCGCGGTGGCCGCCGTGAACGGCGACTTCTTCGACATCGACCGCACGGGCGCCCCCGACGGCCCGGTCGCCCTCGACGGCGCCGTGGTGAAGGCCGAGGACGTCCCGCAGACCGTGGTCGGCCTCGACGGCGCCGCCGTCGGGCGCCTGTCCGACGCCCTGCTCGCCGGGAGCGCGACCGTCGCCGGCCGCCGGGTGCCCCTGGCCTCCCTCAACCCCGGGCACGCCCGTGGCGACGCGCTGGCCGTCTACACGCCCGCGTGGGGCCCGGGCGACCGCCGGTTCGCCGCCCCCGGCGGTGCCGTCGAGCTCGAGGTCCGCGGCGGCCGCGTCAGCGCCGTGCGCCCCACCGCGACGGCGCTGCCCGTGCCGGCCGACGGCCTGGTCCTGCTGGCCACGGGCACGGTCGCCGCGGCGCTGGCCGCCACGCCCGTCGGGGCCGACGCGCAGGCCACGTGGCAGGTGCGGGGCGACGCGCTGCCCGGCTCCCCGACCGGGCAGGCCCTGGGGGCCCGCCTGGTCCTGCTGCGCGACGGCCGCGTGCCGGCCATCGACACGGGCGACCCGCTGTGGGGCGCCCCGCACCCGCGGACCGCGATCGGCTGGACCGCCGCCGGCGACGTGCTCCTGCTGAGCGTGGACGGCTCGACCGCCGCCTCGCGCGGCCTGACGGCCCCCGAGACCGCGCAGCGGCTGCTCGAGCTGGGCGCCGACGACGCCGTCATGCTCGACGGCGGCGGGTCGGCGCAGCTCGTCGCCCGCGCGCCCGGCGAGGCGCGACCCGAGGTGGTCGGAGTGCCCTCCGACGGCGCCCCGCGGCCCGTGGCCAACGCGGTCGGGATCGTCACGGCCCCCGGGGACGGGCGGCCGCGTGCGCTGGTCCTGCGGGCGTCGTCGCCCCGGCTCTTCCCCGGCCTGCGCCGCGCGGTGACGGCCGTCGCGACCGACTCCTCGGGAGCGCCCGTGCCGCTGCCCGCGACGACCTGGGCGACGTCGGCGGCCGCCGCGGGCGTCGAGACGACGCCGTGGGGCGCCCTGCTGCACGGCGCGACCCCGGGACGCGCCCGGCTCACCGCGACCGCCGGCGGGGCGGGCGGCGCGCTCGACGTCGAGGTGCTCGGGCCCCTCGTCGACGTGGAGCTGGAGGGCGGGCGACCCGTGCTCCCGGCCCCCGGGGCGAGCGTCGACGTCGCCCTCGTCGGCCGCGACGCCGAGGGGCGCCGCGCCCCCGTCGACGCGGGCGACGCGCGCCTGGGCACCGACCCCGCCGCGCTGCGGGCCGAGGCGCTGCCCGACGGCCGGGTGCGCCTGACCGCGCTGGCCGCCGGCCGGTCCGAGAGCCGCCTCGACGTGCGCGTCGGCGGCGTCACCGGGGCCCTGGCCGTCGCGGTCGGCCTGGGCGACACCCCGCTGGACCCGCTGACGGACCCCGGCCGCTGGCGGGCGGCCGCGACCCGCGCCACCGCGA
>NZ_JAAALN010000258.1 GCF_009906795.1 Kineococcus siccus | reverse complement strand
CCCCCGACTGGAGCCCTCCCGTGCGCCTCGACCAGTTCCCTCGCCACCCGCTGACGTTCGGGCCGAGCCCCGTGCACCCGCTGCCGCGCCTGAGCGCCCACCTGGGCGACGTCTCGGTCTGGGCCAAGCGCGAGGACGTCAACTCCGGTCTCGCCCACGGCGGCAACAAGACTCGCAAGCTCGAGTACCTCGTGCCCGACGCGCTGGCGAAGGGCGGCAGGAGGAGGAGCTCGGCGTCTT
This sequence comes from Kineococcus siccus, assembly GCF_009906795.1. Lineage (GTDB taxonomy): Bacteria > Actinomycetota > Actinomycetes > Actinomycetales > Kineococcaceae > Kineococcus > Kineococcus siccus. The sequence continues at coordinate 5,068 of NZ_JAAALN010000258.1, read as the reverse complement.
CCTCGACACCGTCGTTGTGTGCTCGGTGACCGGCTCCACGCACGCCGGGATGATCGCGGGTTTCGCCGGACAGGACCGGCCGCGGCGGGTCCTCGGCATCGACGCGTCCGACCGCATCGCCGAGACGCAGACGCAGGTCGAGCGGATCGCCCGTCGCACCGCGAACCTCATCGACCTCGGCCGCGACCTGCGCGACGACGAGATCACCGTCCTGGCGGGCTGGGCGGGCGACGCCTACGGCATCCCTGTGGCGTCCACGCTCGACGCCATGCGGCTCACGGGGCGCCTGGAGGGCGTCGTGCTCGACCCCGTGTACGAGGGCAAGTCGATGGCCGGGCTGATCGACCTGGTCCGCGACGGGCGGATCCCGGCCGGCTCCACCGTGCTGTACGCCCACCCCGGCGGGCAGCCCGCGCTCAACGCCTACAGCGCACTCTTCCGCTGACCGCGCCGGCGGGCGGTGCCCCTCAGGAGGTGGGCAGCCGCTCGCCGGGGCAGCCGGCGAGCACCTCGGCCATGGCGTCGTGCTCGGCGGGGGTGACCCACAGCCCCCAGGCGCGCTTGACGGCGATCTGCCGGGCGACGTACGGGCACGCACCCTCGGGCGGCAACCACTGCGCCGCATCGTCATCGCCCTTGGCCGAGTTCAGCGTCCCGTCGACCGCGAGCAGTTCCAGGGGGTCGTTGGCGAACTCCCGCAAGTCCTCGTCGGAGAACTCCGAGGCCCCGGTCCGCCACGCGTCGGCGAGCGCCACGACGTGGTCGACCTGCACGTCCGCGCTGGTGTCCGCCCCCCGCCGGAAGGAGATCACCGCGTCGGAGTACGGGTCGTCCAGGGTGCCGCTCAGGACCACGCACCCACCCTCGCGCGTGCGCACCCGGGTGAGGTCGCGGCGCAGGACGTCGTCGCGCGTGCTGCAGCCGTTGCCGTCGACGTCCGCCCAGGACGGGCCGAACCGGTCGCGCTGGTACCCGCGCGAGGAGCCCTCCGGGGCCACCTCCAGCTCGGCCAGCGCGGCGACCGCGCTGCCACCGGACGGGGCGCCCCTCTCGCCGCCGCGCTGCCCGAGCACGACCACCACCAGGACCACCAGCAGGAGCGGGACCAGGATGGCGGCGGCGGCACCGCTGCGTCCGCGCTGCCGCACCGCTCCCCCTCGCCCGCCGGTCCTCGCGGAGCACACGACGACGAAAGGGGGCGCGCGACGTGAGTCGCGCGCCCCCTGCCGGTGCTCCGTGGAGCTCCCGCCACTGGACTCGAACCAGTAACCTGCCGGTTAACAGCCGGCTGCTCTGCCAATTGAGCTAGGCGGGACCACGACCGCTCTCACCCGTTCGGGTTCCTGCGGCCACAGCACGTCAACCGTACCAGCCCGGCTGCGACGCTCGCGTCACGAGGCGGGTGGTGCGCTCGACTGCCCCACCCATCGGCCACGGGCCGGGGGACCTGAGCCCGCGCGGGGTCTCAGGCGCCCTGCGCGCGCTCCTGCAGCGCCCGGCGCAGCGCCTCCAGCCGGAACAGCTCCGTGGTCGCCTCGCCGTACTCGCCCGCCTGGGCCTGCGGGTCGAGCCGCTGCAGGGCCCGGCGCGCCTGCGCGACCGCGCGGGTCGCCGACTGCAGCGCCAGGGCCGCGATCATCGACCGGCCCCAGCGCTCCACCTCGGACTCGTCGGCGACGGGGAGGTCCATCACGGCGAGCTCCTGCACCAGGGCCGCGACCGGACCGGACGCGTACTCCAGGACGCCGGAGACCCAGGCGGTGCCCGGCGGCGCCTCCAGCGGCCCGCCTGCGGCGGTGACCGCGTCGTGCACGGCCTGGTGGGCGGGGGAGGTGAAGGCCCCGTCCTCCAGGGCAGCGAAGTCCGTCGCCACCGCCGACGGGTACTGCAGGACGCACGCCAGCACCCGGCGCTCGAGCACCGCCACCGGGTCGAGCGGGTCGACGCGGGCGCGCACGGACGCCTCCCGGCGCGCGGGGGCCGCGGGCCCGCCCTCGCGGCGCCCGTGCCGGCGGACCCGGTCCAGGACGAAGCGCTCGTCCAGGAAGCCGAGCCAGCGGTCGAGGTTGACGGCGTAGCGGTGCTGCAGGCCCACGTCGCGGATGCCCGCGACGATGGGTGCGGCCGCGTCCAAGGCGGCGAGGCGGCCGGCCTCGTTGTCGAGGTCGAAGCGCTCCAGCGTCGAGCGGATCGCGAACTCGAAGAGCGGCACGCGCGCGGCGATCAGCGCGACGACCGCCTGGTCGCCCTGCGCCAGCCGCAGGTCGCACGGGTCGGCCCCGCCCGGCTCGACCGCGACGTAGGTCTGCGAGGAGAAGCGCTGGTCCAGCTCGAAGGCCTTCAGCGCCGCCTTCTGCCCGGCCGCGTCGCCGTCGAAGGTGAAGACGACCTCGCCGGAGCCGTCGGCGTCGCCGAGCATGCGCCGCACGATGCGGACGTGCTCCTCGCCGAAGGCCGTGCCGCAGGTCGCCACCGCCGTCGTCACGCCCGCGAGGTGGCAGGCCATCACGTCGGTGTAGCCCTCGACGATGACGACCTGCTTCCTGCGCCCGATGTCGCGCTTGGCGAGGTCGAGGCCGTACAGGGCGTGCGTCTTCTTGTACACGGGCGTCTCAGGGCTGTTGAGGTACTTGGCCTCGATCCGGTCGTCGTCGAAGAGGCGGCGGGCCCCGAACGCGACCGTGGCGCCGCTGACGTCGCGGATCGGCCACACGAGGCGGCCGCGGAAGCGGTCGTACAGGCTGCCGCGCTGCGACCGCGCGGCGAGCCCGGACGTGAGCAGCTCGTCCTCCGTGAACCCCTTGCCCCGCAGGTGCTTCAGCAGCGCCTCGCCGCTGGAGGGGGCGAAGCCGACGCCGAAGCCGGCCGCCTCGGCCCGGCCGAAGCCGCGCTCGGCCAGGAACCGGCGCGCCGTGTCGGCGGGGCCCTCGGCCTCCAGCTCGGCGCAGTAGAACTCCTCCGCCACGCGGTGCGCCTCCAGCAGCCGCTGCCGCTGACCGACCCCGGCGCCGCTGGGACGCTGCCCCGCCCGGCCCGCGTCGTCGACGTAGCGCAGGGTGATGCCGACCTGGGACGCGAGCCGCTCGACGGCCTCGGTGAAGCCCAGGCCGTCGATGCGCTGGACGAACTCGATGACGTCGCCGCCCTCGCCGCAGCCGAAGCAGTGCCAGCGCCCGACGAGGGGGCGCACGGTGAAGCTGGGGGTCCGCTCGTCGTGGAAGGGGCACAGGCCCTTGAAGGAGCCCACCCCGCCGGGCCGCAGCGCGACCTGCGCGCCGACGACCTCGTCGATCTTGACGGTCTCCTTGACCGCCAGGAGGTCGTCGGGGTGGATGCGGCCGGGCACGGGCCCGAGTGTAGGTCCGTCGGCGCGGCCCCGGCCGAGTGGCAGGATCGCCCCTGTGAACGATCCCGCTGCCAGTGAGCAGACCGGCACCGCACGTCGTGACGTCACGAGCGACCGCGCCTGGGGCTTCCGCACCCGGGCGGTCCACGCGGGCGCCGTCCCCGAGCCCACGACCGGGGCCCGCGCGGTCCCGATCTACCAGACGACCAGCTTCGTCTTCGAGGACGCCGCCGACGCGGCCAACCTCTTCGCGCTGCAGAAGTACGGCAACATCTACAGCCGCATCTCCAACCCCACCGTGGCGGCCCTGGAGGAGCGGATGGCCTCGCTCGAGGGCGGCCTGGGGGCGCTCGCGTGCAGCAGCGGGCAGTCGGCGGAGTTCCTCACCTTCGCCGCCCTCGCGGGCGCGGGCGACCACATCGTCGCCTCCAACAACCTCTACGGCGGCACGGTCACGCAGCTCGACGTCACGCTGCGCCGCTTCGGCGTCGACACCGTCTTCGTCGACCCGGAGCCCGAGGCGGTGGCCGCGGCCATCACGGAGAAGACCAAGCTGGTGTTCACCGAGCTGGTCGCGAACCCCTCCACGGTGATCGCCGACATCCGCGCCCTGGCCGACGTCGCCCACGCCGCAGGCGTTCCGCTCGTGGTCGACGCGACCACCGCCACGCCGTACCTGTGCCGCCCCGTCGAGCACGGCGCGGACATCGTCATCCACTCCGCGACGAAGTTCCTCGGCGGCCACGGGACGACGCTCGGCGGGATCGTCGTGGACGCCGGCACGTTCCCGTGGGACAACGGCCGGTTCCCGCAGATGACCGAACCCGTCACCAGCTACGGCGGGCTGTCGTGGTGGGGGAACTTCGCCGAGTACGGGTTCCTCACCAAGCTGCGCAGCGAGCAGCTGCGCGACGTCGGCGCGACCCTCTCCCCGCACAGCGCGTTCCTGCTGCTGCTCGGCGTGGAGACGCTGCCGCAGCGCATGCGCGAGCACGTCGCCAACGCGCGCCGGGTCGCCGAGTGGCTCGAGGCGGACGAGCGCGTGAGCTGGGTCCGCTACTCCGGCCTGCCGTCGCACCCGCACCACGACCGCGCGCAGCGGTTCCTGCCCGAGGGCCCGGGAGCGGTGTTCTCCTTCGGCGTCGCGGGCGGTCGCGCGGCGGGTGAGCGGTTCATCGAGGCCTGCCGGCTGTGCTCGCACCTCGCGAACATCGGCGACGCGCGCACGCTCGTGCTCCACCCCGCGAGCACGACCCACCAGCAGCTCAGCCCCGCGCAGCTCGCCTCCGCCGGGGTCCCCGAGGACCTGATCCGGATCAGCGTCGGGCTCGAGGACGTCGACGACGTCCTGTGGGACCTCGACCAGGCCCTCACGGTCGCGACGAAGGGAGCCGGGGCGTGAGCGCCACCGACCCCACCGACGTGACCCTCGGCTCCATCGGCGACACGGGGACTGTGGCGGCGCAACCGTCGGCGCCGGCCGCCCCGGCGACGAGCTCCCACGACGCCCCCGTCGACGGCAGCGCGGGCGCCTGGACCGCGCCCCGCCCGGGCGAGCGGCTCCGCATCCTGCGGCGCAGCCGGACGGTCGCGGTCGTCGGGGCGTCGAACAAGTCCTCGCGCGCCTCGTACTTCGTCTCGACCTACCTGCTCGCGAGCTCCGACTTCGAGGTGTGGTTCGTCAACCCGCACGAGGAGACGATCCTCGGCCGGCCCGCCCAC
>NZ_JAAALN010000257.1 GCF_009906795.1 Kineococcus siccus | reverse complement strand
GGCTGGTCGCGGTCCTGGCGCCGTGGCGAGCAGGGAGCGCCCACTTCTCGGTGCTGGTCGAGCGTCTGCGGTTGGTACTGAACCACCCGTGCGGGGCGCGGGCGTTCCGGACGTGTGAACGCCGTGTTACGCAGGCCGCGGCGCTGTTGCGGACCGGGAAACTCCTGCGGGGGGCCCGGCGCCGCCGACCCGGGCGGGGGCGGCGCGCGCCGCGTTACCTGGGCGCAACGTGGGTGTGGTGTCCTCGGACCCGGCGGTGAACCGGATGGTTCACCGCACCGGAGGACGGCCGCCCCGCGGCCGGAGGAGAGGGAGTCCCGTGCGCAGGATGCACCTGGGCGTGTTCGAGGTCGCCGGCCCGCAGGTCGGCGGCACGCTGAGCTGGTCGCACCCGACGAGCGAGTCGCTGCGCTACCGCGACCCCGACCACTGGGTGGCCGTCGCGCGGTTGCTCGAGGACGCGGGTTTCGACTTCCTGTTCTTCGCCGACGGCTACGGCTACCCCTCCCGCGGGGGCGACCTGCCCGCCGCGGCCGCGCGCGACGGCCTGAACTTCTCCGGCATCGACCCGATGCTGCTCATCTCCGTGCTGGCCCGCGAGACCTCGCGGCTCGGGTTCGTCGTGACGTCCTCCACGGGCGTCGACCACCCGCTCGCCCTGGCCCGCCGCTTCGCGACCCTGGACCACCTCACGGGCGGGCGCATCGGCTGGAACGTCGTCACCGGCGCCTCGCAGGACACGATCGCGCAGCTGTTCGGGCACACGACGATGGTCGCGCACGACACCCGCTACGAGATGGCCGAGGAGTTCCTCGACCTGTGCCTGCAGCTGTGGGAGGGCTGCTGGGAGGACGACGCCCTGCGCGAGGACAAGGCCGCGCGCGTCTACGCCGACCCGGACAAACTGCACCGCGTCGAGCACCGGGGCAGGCACTACTCCACCTCGGGCTACTTCACGGTGCCGCCCTCGCCCCAGCGCACGCCCGTGCTGTTCCAGGCCGGCAGCTCCGCGCGCGGCCGGGAGTTCGCCGCGGGCAACGCCGAGTGCATCTTCCTGCAGGGCACGACCATGCCGCACACCGCCGCGAACGTCGCCGACCTGCGCGCGCGGGCGGCGGCCGCGGGGCGCGACCCGGCGTCGGTGGTGGCCCTGGTCGGCGCCACGGTGACCGTGGCCGCGACGCACGAGGAGGCCCACGCCAAGCGCGCGGAGTTCGAGGCCATGCAGACCGACGAGGTCGCCGCGATCATCTACGCGGGCAACACCGGCATCGACCTGCTGGCCCTGGACCCGGACCGCCCGCTGAGCCAGGTCACCGACGACGCGGGCGCCGACCCGCGGGTCGGCCAGATGGGCCAGAGCAACATCGACCGGTTCCGCCGGGCCGACGGCAGCACGCCCCTGGTGCGCGAGGTGCTCGCGGAACTGCGCGGCCGGGGCACGCGCGGGTTCACCGTCGTGGGCGACCCGGGCGAGGTCGCCGACCAGCTCGAGGAGATCATGGACGTGACGGGCGTCGACGGGTTCCTGCTGGAGGCGATCTTCTCCCCCGCCGACCACCACGCGTTCTGCGAGCTCGTCGTGCCCGAGCTCCAGCGCCGCGGCCGGCTGCTGCGCGAGCAGGACCGTCGCGCGGGGTCGGGCTCCCTGCGCGAGCGCCTCGGCGACGGGACCTCTGCGCGCCTGGCGCCCGACCACCCCGGGGTGCGGCACGTGCCCGTCCCCGCCGGGTGAACCCGGACCGCCGCCTCAGCGGCAGCGAGCGCAGAACGCGTCGAGGGCCTCGGCCTGGACGCGGTGCACGTGGGCGGGGTCGGCGGTCATGATGAGCGTCATCTGCAACCCCCGCCACAGCGCCACCAGCTCGGTCGCCCGCGCCTGCGCCGCAGCCGGTGACAGGCCCTCGCGCCGCAGCCGCGCGGCCGCCGGACGCTGCCAGCCGGCGATGTCGTCGAGGAGCTCGCCGTACCCCTCGCGGGCCCGTGCGGCCTGCCCGAACACCTCGAAGAACAGTCGGCAGAAGTCGAGGTTGGCCGGGTCGGCGATCGCCTCCCAGACGTGCTGCAGCGCGGTGCGCAGCGGTTCGTCGCCCCCGGCGAGGCGGCCCCAGGCGAACTCGAAGGTGGGGAACCGCTCGCGCCCGACGCAGCGCAGGGCCTCCCCCACGAGCGCCTCCTTGCTGCCGAAGTAGTACAACAGCATCCGGTTGTTCGACCCCGTGGCGCGACCCAGCCCCCGCAGCGTCAGCGAGGTCACCCCGTGGTCGAGGACGTGGTCGGCGACGAGGTGCAGCAACCGGTCCCGTTCGTCCACGACGACACCGTACCCACGCCACGACACCACCCCCGCTGACCACCGAGAGTTCGGAGCCGCCGTGCGCACGCTGCTCGACCTGCCCAAGGCCCACCTGCACCTGCACCTCGAGGGCGCGATGCGGCCCGCGACGCTCGCCGACTTCGCCGCCACCGCGGGCGAGACGGCCCCCGCCACGCGCGGTTTCACGTCCTTCGCCGAGTTCGGCGGGATGTACCGCGACGCGGTCGCGTTCCTGCGCACGCCCGAGGCGCTGGCCCGCGTCACGCGCGAGGTCGTGGCCGACGCGGCCGAGTCCGGCGCCGTGTGGATCGAGGCGCAGATGAACCCGATGTTCTACGTGCCCCGCTTCGGCAGCGTCGAGGAGGTCCTGGAACTCGTCCTCGCCGAGGGTCAGGCCGAGGCGGACCGGCTCGGCATCGGCTTCGGGCTCATGGTGTGCGCCCTGCGCGACTCCCCGCCGGAGGCCGCCGAGGAGCTCGCGCGGGTCGCCGTCCGCTACGTGGGCCGTGGCGCCGTCTCCTTCGGGCTGGCCTCCGACGAGTCGCTGTTCCCCCCGGCGCCGTTCGAGCGCGCGTTCGCGATCGCCCGCGAGGGCGGTCTGGTGAGCACCCCGCACGCCGGGGAGCTGCTCGGCGCCGAGAGCGTGCGCGACGCGGTCGACCTGCTGGGCGCCCGGCGCATCCAGCACGGCGTGCGCGCCGTGGAGGACCCGGCGCTCGTCGAGCGCCTCGCGGCCGAGGGCGTCGTCCTGGACGTGTGCCCCACGTCGAACGTCGAGCTCTTCGTCGTACCGGAGATCGGGCAGCACCCGCTGCCCGCCCTGCTCGAGGCGGGCGTGCGGTGCACGATCAACGGCGACGACCCCCTGCTGTTCGGGCCCGGTCTGCTGGAGGAGTACGAGACGGCCCGCACGGTCCTGGGCCTCAGCGACGAGCAGCTCGCGGGCGTGGCCCGCACGTCGATCGAGGCCGCGGCGGCTCCGGCGGAGCTCATCGCCACCCAGGTCGCCGCGGTCGACGCGTGGCTCGCCGCGCCGGTCTGAGCCGACGCCGCCCGTGAGCTACCGGGAGTTCCTGCACCGCGTCCCGAAGGCGGAGCTGCACTGCCACGTCGTGTCGACCATCCGCCCGCAGCGGCTGCTGGACTGGGCGGCTGAGCGCGGCGTGGCGCTGCCGACGCGGGACCTCGCGGCCCTGAGCACCTACCGGGGGCTGGCGGACTTCCTCGCGGTGTTCAACGCCGCGCACGCGGTCTTCCGCACGCCGCAGGACCTGGCGCTCGTCGCGTACGAGGGCGTGGCCGACGCGGTCGCGTCGTCGAACCTGCGCTACCGCGAGCACACCGTGAACCCCGACGCCTTCAGCCCGCAGGGGTTCGCGCTGGCGGACGTGCTCGACGGGCTCACGGCCGGCCTGCGCCGGGCCGAGGAGGAGTTCGGGGTGGGGTTCGGCGTCGTGGTCGCGCTGCAGCGCGGTCGCGACCTGGCCACGGCCGAGGCCCTGCTCGACGGCGTCCTCGCGCTGGGACGCCCCGAGGTCGTGGGGTTCGGCCAGGACGACCTCGCGGCCTCGGGGCTGGAGGCGGCCACCGACTGGGCGCCCGTCTACGCGCGGGCCGCCGCGGCCGGCCTGCGCCGCACGGCGCACGTGGGCGAGATCGCTACGGCGAGCGCCGCGTCCGTGCTGCAGGCGTGGGACGTCCTGGGCCTGGACCGCGTCGACCACGGCTACCACGTGCTCGACGACGAGGAGTGCGTGCGGGGCGCGCTCGAACGCGGCGTGCGCTTCGACGTCACCCCGGTCTCGGCGCACCTGCTGTCGGGGTGGCCGCTGGACGCTGCGCACCCCGTGGCCCGCATGCTGCGCGCGGGCCTGGACGTGAACCTCTCCACCGACGACGAGACGTTCTTCGCGACGTCGCTGGCCACCGAGTACGAGCACGTCGGCCTCGGCATGGGGTTCGGGCCGGACGTGGTGGAGCGCCTGTGCCGGGCCGGTGTCGAGGCGGCCTTCTGCGACGAGTCCACTCGCGAGCACCTGCGGGAGGCTTTCTCCGCGCAGCTGCACGCGCTGCGCGGAGAACTCCTCTGACGACGGCGTTCGCGGTCCGAGCGTCGGGTCCTCGCCGTCGTCCAGCACGGCGTGCGGGCCGTGGAGGACCCGGCGCTGGTGGAGCGGCTCGCGGCGAGGCTGGTTGCGTTGCGCTGCAACCGTTTACGCTTGACCCGACCGTTCGAACGCTTGTACGATAGAGCCATGACCACGGCCCCCAACCCCGCACCCGCGGTGGTTCCCGCCGCGCCGCGGGGCTTCGTGGAACGGCTCAAGCGGGCCGCGGACGTGGCCTCGGCGGACCTGGTGCTGGGGTTGGCGGAGCGGGTGCGGGAACTCAGCCGCTCCGAGCACCCCGACGTCCTCGCGTTGCGGTCCACCGGGGTGACGGTGACCGGTCGGCCGGTGGACCTGGTGCACGCCGCGGTGGACCTGGTCACCCAGGAGTTCGCCGAAGCGGCCGGGGTCGGTCTGGACTCGGCTCTGTCGACGGTCTGGGCGGCCTGGTACGACGCCACCGACCGGGGGCCGGTGTGGCAGTCCGTCGCCGAGGGGCGCATCACGGTAGAGCAGGCCCGGACCATCACCAGCCGCGCGGCCCGCCTGAACCGGCGGGTCGCCACCATCACCGAGGTCCGCGACGACGCCGGGCGGATCATCGACCTGACCGTGGTCGAAGGTGACCCGGTCATCGACCCCGCGCAGCAGCCCGCGGTGCTGGCCGAGTTCTTGGAGCGGGCCGTCGCGTGGGCGTGCGACGGGGTCCTCGTCGAGGCGTTGGCGCGGCGCTGCAACCGGCTCATCACCGACCTCACCCCGGGTTTCGTCGCGGTCACCATCAGCCGACCCGAAGCCACCCGGGAACTCACCGTCGAGGTCTGCGAGGACGACACCTTCGCCCACGTCACCCTCGTGCTGCCCCTTGCTGACGCGATCCGGCTGAAGGCGT
>NZ_JAAALN010000256.1 GCF_009906795.1 Kineococcus siccus | reverse complement strand
GGGTGCCCGCCCGGGCTCAGCGCGGGAGCAGGGTGCGGCGGTCGTCCGCGCCGCGTCGCCGTCCCCCTGCTCGCCGCGCTGGACGCCGCCCGTCGCACCCGCCGCGGCGCGACGTCCCGAGCGCCTGCCGGGCCTCGCTGACCGTGAAGGGGGCGGGCAGGGTCGCGAGGCGCTCGGCCGCCCGGTCCAGCGCGTCGGGGGCCAGCACGACGCCGGGCGCGGGCGACGACAGCAGCCCCGCACGCACGGCGGCCGCGAGCTCGGCCCGGCCCAGCCCCAGCGCGCGCAGCCGGTCGGCGTCCGGGGCGGCGAAGGGGTCGGCGGCGAGGTCCGTGCGCAGCGCGGCGACGGCGCCCGTGACCCCCGCGGGCAGCCGGTCGGCCCCGGTCACGACACGACCCTCGGCCAGGCGCAGCGGGGGCGACACGAGGGCCTCGACGAGGGCGCGGTCGGGCAGCCCGCACGCCTGCCGCGCCTCCTCGAGCGTCGGTCCCGGCTGGAGCGGGTGCTCGCGCACGTAGTCGGCGACCGCCGCGGCCAGCCGCTCGCGGGACCGCGCCCAGGCGCCCGGGTCGGCGTGCCAGTCCCCCGCCACGGGCGTCGAGCCCACGCGGACGCCCATGGCCCGGAGGTCACCGGCCCGGGCGAGCCCGCGCCGGCGCAGCTCGGAGGCCTCGTCGGGGGTGCCGTCGAGCGCGGCGAGGACCGCGGCCCGGGCCGCGGCGGCCCCGCGCCGGCGCAGCGCCGGGGGGGCCACGTCGAGCACGACCGCCCCGCCGAGGACGAGGTGCTGCGCCGGCTCGCGCACGAGCAGGCGGTCCCCGATCCACAGCGGCAGCGGCCGGTCCAGCTGCAGGCGCAGCGTGTCGTCGCCGATCGGGCGCACGCGCGCGCCCACGGCCGCGGTGCCGAGGTGCGCCACCACGTGCTGCGGCAGCTCGTCGGCCGCGACCCCGGGCAGGCGGACGTCGGCGACGTCCGTGGAGCGGGCGCTGCCCGGGGTGAGCAGCGCGTCGCCGCGGCCGACCTCGCCGCGCTCGACGCCGCGCAGGTTCACCGCGACGCGCGTCACGGCGTCGGCGCGCCCGACGTCGCGCTCGAGGGACTGCAGCCCCCGCACCCGCACGCGGCGGCGCGCTCCCCCGGCCCCGGCGACCTCCAGCTCGTCGCCCACGGCGACGGCGGAGGACGCGAGCGTCCCGGTGACGACGGTCCCCGCGCCGCGGACCGAGAAGCTGCGGTCGACCCACAGCCGGACGGGCCCGCCCCCGGGGGCCGGCGCGGCGGCGAGGACCTCCGCGAGCGCCCGCCGGACGTCGTCCAGGCCCCGCCCGGTGGTGGCGCTGCAGGCCACGGCGGGCAGCCCCGCGAGGCCGGTGCGCCCGAGGTGCCCGAGGGCCTCGTGGGTGGCCGCGGCCGGATCGGCGAGGTCGGCACGGGTCACGACGAGCACGCCGCGCGACACGCCCAGGGCGTCGAGGGCCGCGAGGTGCTCCGCCGACTGGGGCATCCACCCGCCGTCGGCGGCCACGACGAACAGCACGACACCGACCGGGCCGACGCCCGCGAGCATGGTCGGGACGAACCGCTCGTGACCCGGGACGTCGACGAAGGCGACCGTGCGGCCGGGAGCCACCTCGGCCCAGGCGAAGCCGAGGTCGAGGGTGAGCCCGCGCCGCTTCTCCTCGGCGTAGCGGTCGGGGTCGGTGCCCGTGAGGGCCCGCACGAGCGTCGACTTGCCGTGGTCGACGTGCCCGGCGGTGGCGACGACGTGCACTCAGGCGCTCCCGGGGGTGGTGGCTCCAGCGGTGGTGGGGGGCGCGGGCGGCTCTGCGCCGGCGGCCGCGGCCAGCACCGCGGCGACGACCCGGCCGTCGTCGGCCGGCGCGACGCAGCGCAGGTCGAGCAGGACGTGGCCGCGTTCGGTCCGGCCCACGACGCCCTGCGCGCGCAGCGGCGCCGCCAGGGGTCCGGGCAGGCGGACGGCCCAGGACGGCAGCTCCAGGCCCGGCGCTCCCCCGCCCCCGACGACCGCCCGGCTCGGCGCGTCGGCGGCGTCCAGGCCGCTCTCCCGCAACGACTCCGCCAGCGCCGCGCACCGCGTGCGCAGCGCCTCGGGATCCGCGCGCAGGGCCTGCCGGGTCGGGTTCTCCTCGAAGCGCAGGGTGGCCTCCAGCGCGGCCAGGGTGAGCTTGTCGACGCGCAGCGCCCGGGCGAGGGGGTGCCGGCGCAGGCGCTCGACGACGCCCGCGTCGCCCAGCAGCAGCCCGGCCTGAGGCCCGCCGAGCAGCTTGTCGCCGCTCGTGGTGACCAGCGCCGCGCCCGCTCGCAGGGCCGTGTCCGCGTCGGGCTCCCCCGGCAGCAGGGGGTCGGGGCGCAGCAGGCCCGAGCCCGTGTCGACGACCACCGGGACGTCCAGCGCCGACAGCTCGGCCGCGCCCACCCCGGCCGTGAACCCCGTGACGACGAAGTTCGAGGGGTGCACCTTCAGGACCATGCGGGTGGCCGGCCCCACGGCGTCCGCGTAGTCGGCGAACGTCGTGCGGTTCGTCGTGCCCACCTCGCGCAGCCGCGCCCCCGTGGACTCCAGCAGGTCGGGGAGGCGGAAGCCGTCGCCGATCTCGACGAGCTCGCCGCGGCTCACCAGCACCTCGCCGCCCGCGGCGAGCGCGGTCGCGGCCAGGACCAGTGCCGCGGCGCCGTTGTTGACGACGTGCACGTCGCCCGCGGCGGGCACGGCCTCCCGCAGCGCGGCGAGGACACCGCGGCCGCGCCGGGCCCGGCGGCCCGTGGCGAGGTCCATCTCCACGTCGGTGGCCCCGGCCGCCGCGGTGACGGCCTGCACCGCGGGGCCGGACAGGGCCGCGCGGCCGAGGTTCGTGTGCAGCACGGCCCCGGTGCAGTTCAGGACGGGCCGCAGGCTGGACGGTGTGCGGGGCAGGTCCGCGAGGACCGCCCCGAGGAGCCCGTCGGGGGCGAGCGATCCCGTGCGCACCTCGGCCTGCGCCCGCCGCACGGCCTGCCGGACGAGGTCGCGACCGTGGCGCTGCAGGGGGCCCGCGAGCTCGGGCTCGGCCAGGACGGCGTCCGTGCGGGGAACGGCTCGACGGGGGTCCGGCACTCCAGGAGCGTAGGAGGTCGGCGGCCGGCGCGCACCGGCGGGCGGCGCGCAGCGGTGGCGCTGTGACGGAGGCGGATGGGAATCGAACCCACCTGACCGAGGTGCTCGGTCACGCCGGTGTTGAAGACCGCGGGGGCCACCAGGCACCCTGACGCCTCCCCGTCCACGCGCCCGTCCCGGGGGACGGCCGCGTCAGCCTCGCAGAGGCCGGGGCGCGGGGCACGTCGGCGCCGCCTAGCCTTCGACCCGTGACGACGACCGGCACCGCCCCCGTCCGCCTCACGCAGTTCGCCCACGGCGGCGGGTGCGCCTGCAAGATCCCGCCCGGTGAGCTCGAGCAGATGGTCGCGGGCCTGACCTCGGCCGCACCGGGCGACGACCTCCTCGTGGGCGTGGGTGACGACGCCGCGGTCGTGCGCCTGGACGGCGACGTGGCCGTCATCGCGACGGCGGACTTCTTCACGCCCGTCGTGGACGACGCGCGCACCTTCGGCCGGATCGCGGCGGCGAACGCCCTGTCCGACGTCTACGCGATGGGCGGGCGGCCCCTGGTCGCCGTGAACCTGCTGGGTTGGCCCCGCGACGTGCTGCCGCCGGAGCTGGCCCGCGAGGTGCTGCGCGGCGGCGCCGAGACGGCGGCGCTCGCGGGCTGCCACGTCGGCGGCGGGCACAGCATCGACGACCCGGAACCCAAGTACGGCATGGCCGTCACGGGGGTCGGCCACCCGGACCGGTTGCTGCGCAACGACGCCGGCCGCGCCGGGGTGCCGCTGACGCTGACCAAGCCCCTGGGCCTCGGCGTGCTGAACAACCGGCACAAGGCGACGGGTGAGGTCTTCGAGGAGGCGATCGCCGTCATGACGACGCTGAACGCCGCGGCGTCGAGCGCGGCGCTCGCCGCGGGCGTGCGCTGCGCGACCGACGTCACGGGCTTCGGCCTGCTCGGCCACCTGCACGAGGTCACCCGGGCCAGCGGCGTCACCGCGGTCCTCGACGCGGCCGCCGTGCCGTACGTCGACGGCGCCCGCGCCTCCCTGCGGGCGGGCTACGTGCCGGGCGGGTCCCGGCGCAACCTCGCGTGGGTGGCGCCGTTCCTCGACGCCGGGTCGGCGGGTGAGGAGGACCTGCTCCTGCTCGCCGACGCGCAGACGTCGGGCGGGCTGCTCGTGGCCGGCGAGCTCCCGGGCCACCCCGTCGTGGGGGAGCTGGTGCCGGCGCGCGAGGGGTGCACCGTCGTGGTGCGCTGACGCGCCCGTCCCCCGGGTGGTGCCGCGGCCCGCCTCAGTGCCGCGGGGCCCCGGTCGTCCCCACCCCGTCCGAGGTCGCGGCCGGGGTCTGCGCGGCGGGCTCGACGCCGCGCAGGTACAGGAACCAGTACGCGATCGCGACGAACAGGACGCCGCCGACGAGGTTGCCGAGGAACGCGAACACCCAGTTGCCGAGGACGTCGCCCCAGCCGAGCCCGGGGACGCCCGCCCAGAGGGCGGCCGGCAGGAAGAACATGTTCGCGACGACGTGGTCGAAGCCCAGGGCCACGAAGGCCGTGATGGGGAAGAAGATCGCCGCCACCTTGCCCGCGACGTCCTCCGCCGCGAGCGACATCCACACCGCGACGCAGACGAGCCAGTTGCAGCCCACGGCGCGCAGGAAGACCACGCCGGCGCCCTCGTCCAGGGCCTTGCCCGTGGCGATGGCGGACAGCCGCTCGAACACCGCCGCGGGCGTCGTCCCCGGCTCGGAGTCGACCGTGCCCACGACGCCGGTCGCGACCGACAGGACGTAGGCCACGAACAGGGCGCCGGCCAGGTTGCCCACGGCGACGACGGCGAGGTTGCGCACGAGCGCCGCCACGCTCGCGCGCCGCTGCAGGACGGCGAGCGAGACCAGCGCCATGTTGCCCGTGACGAGCTCGGCGCCCGCCACGAGGACGAGCACCAGCCCGAGCGTGAAGACCGCGCCCGTCAGGAGCGTGATGATGCCGCCCCACACGGCCGGGTCCAGCCCCGCCGTGACGTCCACCGCGATGAGGCCCGCGAAGGCGATGTAGGCCCCCGCGAGGAAACCCCCGACGAGCATCTTCGCCAGCGGCAGGGAGGCTTTCTTGCGGCCCGACTCCACGGCGGCGACGGCGATCTGGTCCGGCGTCTTGAACGCCACGGGTGCCTCCTGGGACGGACGGGGGACGCGCGGGCTCGACG
>NZ_JAAALN010000255.1 GCF_009906795.1 Kineococcus siccus | reverse complement strand
CGGCGTGACGGGCGTGGCGGTCGCGAGCGCCGTGGCGGCGAGCGCGCTGACCGCCTCCCTGGTGGGCGCCTTCGGCACGAACGACGGCGGCACCGGCACCGTCGCGAGCCAGACGCGCGTCCCCGTGCAGGGGGTGAGCGAGACGACGACCAACTGGCAGTCCGTGGTGGACGCCGTGTCCCCCAGCGTCGTGTCCGTCACCGTGACCTCCCAGGCCGGCGAGGGCGAGGGCTCGGGGATCGTCTACGACACCTCGGGCCGCATCGTGACCAACAACCACGTCGTCGCCGCGGCCGGGGCGGGAGCCACCATCACGGTGACGCTGTCCGACGGCCGGGAGTACGGCGCGACCGTGGTCGGCACGGACCCGGCGACCGACCTCGCGGTGATCCAGCTGCAGAACGGCCCGTCGAACCTGACGCCCGCGACCTTCGCGAACTCCGACGACGTGGTGCCCGGGCAGTCCGTCATGGCGCTGGGCAACCCGCTCGGCCTGGCCGGCAGCGTGACCACCGGCATCGTGTCGGCGGTCAACCGTCCCGTGCTGACGCAGCAGGAGGCGCCGGAGCAGGCGCCGTCGTCGCCCTTCGGCGGGGGGCAGAGCCCCACCACGGGGGAGACGGCCGCCACCAACGCGATCCAGACCGACGCGGCGATCAACCCGGGCAACTCCGGCGGCGCGCTGGTGGACTCCTCCGGGCGCGTCATCGGCATCAACTCCTCGATCGCCTCGCTGGGGAGCAGCAGCAGCCAGGCGCAGTCGGGCAGCATCGGCCTGGGCTTCGCGATCCCGTCGAACGAGGTCAAGCTCATCGCCGACCAGCTCGTGAAGTCCGGCACGGCGCAGCACGCGTGGCTGGGCGTCAGCCTCGCGCAGCAGCCGGCCACGGTGACCGTGGACGGGGCGGGCCGGACGGGCGCTCAGGTCGCGGACGTCACGGCCGGGACGCCGGCCGCCTCCGCCGGCGTGCGCGCCGGCGACGTCGTCACGGCGGTCGACGGGGTTCCGGTCACCGGGTTCGACTCCCTCACCGCGACCATCCGCGGCAAGGCCGTGGGCAGCGAGGTCGCCCTGACGGTGGTGCGGGACGGCAACGCGGTCACCCTGAACGCCACCCTGACCGCGCGTCCCGCGGACGCGCAGCCCTGACACGGCGCTGCACGGCGCAGCGCCCCCGGCTCCCCGCCGGGGGCGCTGCTGCGTCCGCGGTCCGTCAGGGCAGAAGGGGCCGGCACCACGCCGGCGCGGCGGCTGACCGCCCCGCGGCGGGGGCCCCGTCGGCGGGCCCGGCGAGCAGGACGCCCTCGTGCCGCACCCGCACACCCTCGGGCGTGCGCGACCAGGTGCGGCGGAAGCCCAGCACGCGGCGCCCTCCGACGTCGGTCACCACGGCGACCTGCTCGCCGTCCGCGGTGACCACGAGGTGCGCGTCGCAGGGGCCGGGGACGTGCGCGCCGCGGACGAGGTCGACGCGGTGCACCGGGCCCCCGTCGGTGACCGGGGTGCTCGCGAGGACCTTCTCGCCGCGACGCTTGGGCGTGCGCAGACCGGCCGCCCGCAGGCGCACCAGCACCTCGCGCGTGGTGATGGGCCGGGCGCCCGCCCGGACGGCGTCGGCGACGCGGTCCGCGGGGACGTCGTAGTGGTCACCCTCGAAGGAGCGCTCGGGCAGGCCGAGCGCGGCCGCGAAGGCGTGCAGCTCCTCGAGCGAGGTGTCGCTGACGAGGTGGGCCCAGAGCCGGCCGTGCGCCGCGTACCGGGCGGCGTCCACCAGGACGGTCATGCGCGCCGCCGGGTCCACAGGAGAGGGCTCACGGGCCGGGCGCCGGGGCTTGTGGACGGCGGCTGCACGCGACTCCCCCGACTGCCTAACGTCGCGGGCACCGGGGAGGACGACTCCTCCCGGGCCAGCCGGTGCGGACCATCCGCGGTGAGGAGACTGCCATGAGCACGTTCCAGGTCGACAGCGCGCAGGTCGCGAGCGCCAGCCTGGCGGTGCAGACGTCGTCGACGGCGATCGCCGCGGAGACCGAGGGGATGCTGCGCAACCTGCAGGCCCTGGAGGCCAGCTGGAAGGGCCAGGCGGCCACGGGCTTCCAGTCGGTCACCGCGCAGTGGCGCGCGACGCAGGAGCGGGTGCGGCTGTCGCTGGAGGAGATCCAGCGGGCGCTCGCGACCGCAGGCCAGCAGTACGCCGACGTGGAGGCCGCGAACACGAGGATGTTCACCGCCTGAGCCGACGTCAGCGGACGGCTGCGGGGGCGACGCGGGGAGACCCGGCGGCTTGCGCCCCGGGCGTCCGTGTCCCGCACATGCCTGCACACGCACTGCGGTCGGGCGCGGCCCCGTCAGGGGCTTCCTCCACCGGCCTGTGCTCGGTCGGCAGCGGAGCGACGAGCCCGCCGGCCGCCGTCAGGCGGCGTGGTGCAGGGGGGTGGCCTGCGGCACCTCGACCGCGCTCGCGCCGGGCAGGGCCCAGCGGAGCTCGAGGTGGGGCCGGTCGCGCTCGTCGCGCACCGTCAC
The DNA here is from genome assembly GCF_009906795.1 of Kineococcus siccus. GTDB lineage: Bacteria > Actinomycetota > Actinomycetes > Actinomycetales > Kineococcaceae > Kineococcus > Kineococcus siccus. The sequence goes on along the minus strand of NZ_JAAALN010000255.1, from coordinate 2,796 downwards.
CCAGGAGGCCTCGGGAGCGGCCCGGCGGGCGCTCGTGGGGCTGGTGGTCGTCAGCACGTTGCTCATGGAGAACCTCACGTTCATCTGTTGTTCACCTTGACCTTAACCCAGATGTCATCGGCACACGAGCCGAGAACTGGACTGCGCGTCACCTGGACGATCGTCCGGGTGACGAGAGGGCGCCGAACAGGCCGCTGCGCGCGGGACGCCTACCCTGGGGACGTGACGATCGTCGGCCTCGGAGTCCCCGCCGTGCGTCGACCCGACCCCGGGGCGGACCGGGCCCACCCCCGCCACGCCTCCGGCGACCTGGTGGACACCCACGGCCGGACGGCGCGGGACCTGCGGGTTTCGCTGACCGACCGCTGCAACCTGCGCTGCCACTACTGCATGCCTCCCGAAGGCCTGCCGTGGATGGAGCGCACCGCGCAGCTGGGCGACGACGAGGTGGTGCGGCTGGTGACGGTCGCGGTCCGCGACCTCGGGGTGCGCGAGGTGCGCTTCACCGGCGGTGAACCGCTGCTGCGCAAGGGCCTCGAGGACATCGTGGCCGCCACCGCGGCGCTGCGGACCCCGGCCGGCGACCCCGTGCGCACCTCGCTGACCACGAACGGCATCGGCCTCGCGCGACGGGCGGAGGGGCTGGCGCGCGCCGGCCTGCGCCGCGTCAACGTCTCCCTCGACACGCTCGACGCCCGGCGGTTCGCTGCCATCACCCGCCGTGACCGGCTGGACGACGTCCTGGCGGGCGCGCGCGCCGCGCAGGAGGCGGGCCTCGCTCCCGTGAAGGTGAACGCCGTGCTGCTGCGGGGCACCAACGACGACGAGGCCCCCGCACTGCTGCGCTGGGCGCTGCGCGAGGGCTACCGGCTCCGCTTCATCGAGCAGATGCCCCTGGACCCGCACGGGACCTGGCAGCGCAGCGACATGATCACCGGCGAGGAGATCCTCGGCGCCCTCGGCGCCGCGTTCACCCTCACCCCGCAGCCGGACGGCAGCCGCGGGGCTGCTCCGGCGGAGACCTGGGCCGTCGACGACGGCGCCGGCCTGAGCGGCACCGTCGGGGTCATCGCCTCCGTCACCCGGCCGTTCTGCGGTGACTGCGACCGGACGCGCCTCACGGCCGACGGCCAGGTGCGCACCTGCCTGTTCTCCACGGGCGAGACGGACCTGCGCGACCGGATGCGGGCCGGGGCGAGCGACGCCGAGCTGGCCGCGACCTGGCGCGCCGCGATGTGGGGCAAGCTCCCCGGCCACGACATCGACGACCCCGGGTTCCTGCACCCCACCCGGCCCATGAGCTCCATCGGAGGCTGACCGTGGCCCACCTGCTGACCGTGCGCTACTTCGCCGGGGCCGCCGCGGCCGCTGGCTGCGAGGAGCGGAAGGTCGAGGTCTCCCCGACCGCCCCGCTCGGCGAGCTGCTCGACAGGCTGGCCGCGGAGGGCGGCGAGGCGCTCACCCGCGTCCTCTCCGCCTCGTCGTTCCTGCTCGACGCCACGGCCGCCCGTCGCGAGACCGTGCTCGGCGAGGCCGGCACGCTCGACGTCCTGCCGCCCTTCGCGGGCGGCTGAACCACCGCACGAGCGCCCGCCGCGGCCCGGGCCCCGGGACGAGCGACCCGGTCAGGGGCAGTCGACCCACTCCGACGTGCCGTCGCCGAAGTGCTGCTGCTTCCAGACCGGCAGGTGCTCCTTGACCTCGTCCACGAGCCGGGCGCAGGCCTCGAAGGCCTCGGCCCGGTGCGCGGCGGACACCGCGACGGCGAGGGCGCAGTCGCCGATCGCGAGGCGACCGAGGCGGTGGCTGACGGCCACGGCGTCGACGTCGCACGCGGCCGTCACGCGGGCCACGACGCGGGCCAGGACGTCGGCGGCGCTGGGGTGCCCCACGTACTCCAGGTCCAGCACGTGGCGGCCGTGGTCGTGGTCGCGGACGACGCCCGAGAAGGTCACGACCGCGCCCGCGGCCCGGTCCCCCACCAGGCCCGCGTGCTCGTCCACGACCAGCGGCTGGGCCGTGACCGCGGCGCGGACCACGCGGCGGGCGGGCTCGCTGGTGCGGGAGGCGTCGCGCGCGGTCGGGGAGGAGGTCGCCACGCCGCCAGCGTAGGCACCGGCCGCCGGCTCCGCCCGCCCCGCCCGTCCCACACCGGGGAGCCGCCTGCGCCCGGGCGCGGTGGACCCCGGACGCGCCCGCCCGCGGCGTGGGGGAGACTCCCCGCATGGAGGCGGGTAGTCGCTGGCGCGTGGTGGTCCCGGTCAAGGGGGGTCCCGAGGCGAAGTCGCGCCTGACCCTGGCCGCCGCCCAGCGCCGCACGATCGCCACCGCCATGGCCCTGGACTGCCTCGCCGCGTGCCTGGCGACGCCGGAGGTCGGCCTCGTGGTGTGCGTGACCGACGACCCGGCCGTGGCCGCCGAGGCGCGCCGCGCGGGCGCGGCCACCGTCAGCGCGGGCGGCCCGGGGCTGTCCGTCGCCGTCTCGGCCGGGCTCGCGAGCCTCGCCCCCGGCCCCGTGGCCGTCCTCGTGGCCGACCTGCCCTGCCTGACGCCCGCCGACCTCGGGGCCGCGCTGCGGGCCGCGGCCACCGTGGACGGCCCGGCGCTGGTGACCGACGCGGAGGGCTCGGGCAGCGTGCTGCTCGCACACCGCGACGGCTGCGTGCCCCACCGCTTCGGGGCCGGGTCCGCGGCCGCCCACGAGGCCGCCGGCGCCCGGCGCGTGACGCTCGCGCTGCCCACGCTGCGCCGCGACGTCGACACGCTGGACGCCCTCTCGCAGGCCCTGGAGCTAGG
>NZ_JAAALN010000254.1 GCF_009906795.1 Kineococcus siccus | reverse complement strand
CACCCCAGCGCACCGCCTCCTCCGGCCCCCGGCAGCGGGGTGCGGCGCCGAGCGCGCTGCCCGACGACCCCCGCGCCGGCGTCCTCGCCCAGCGGCTGACGGCGCTGTCCCTGCGCGACGAGGACCGCTTCCGCCGCCGCCTGTCCGCCCTCGCGCGCCAGCGCGACGAGGCCGCCCTGACCACGGCGCTGGACGACATCGAGAAGCAGGTCGACTCCGCCGAGGCGCGGGCGCAGCGCCGGGCGGCCAGCGTCCCCGCGCTGCGCTACCCGCCGGAACTGCCCGTCAGCCAGGAGAAGAACCGGATCGCCGACGCCTTGCGCGAGCACCAGGTGGTCGTCGTGGCCGGCGAGACGGGCTCGGGCAAGACCACCCAGCTGCCCAAGGTGTGCCTGGAGATCGGCCGCGGGGTCCGCGGGCGCATCGGCCACACCCAGCCCCGCCGCATCGCCGCGCGCGCGGTCGCCGAGCGCGTCGCCGAGGAGCTCGGCACCGAGCTCGGCGGCACCGTCGGCTACGCGGTCCGGTTCACCGACACCGTCGGCGAGGACAGCCTCGTCAAGGTCATGACCGACGGCATCCTGCTGGCCGAGATCCAGCGCGATCCCGAACTGCTGCAGTACGACACCCTCATCATCGACGAGGCGCACGAGCGCAGCCTCACCATCGACTTCCTCCTCGGCTACCTGGCGCAGCTGCTGCCGCGGCGTCCCGAGCTCAAGCTCGTCATCACCTCCGCGACCATCGACCCGCAGCGCTTCGCCGACCACTTCGGCGGCGCACCGGTGCTGGAGGTGTCCGGGCGCACCTACCCCGTCGAGGTCCGCTACCGCCCGCTGCTCGCGGCCGAGGCCGCCGAGGCGGCGGGCCAGGACGACGAGTCCGACGACGGCGTCGGCGAGTCCGACCCCTCGGGGTCGAACGAGGTGGCGCTGCCCGACGACGACCGCGACCAGACCGAGGGCATCCTCGACGCGGTCCGCGAGCTCGCCACCGAGGGGCCGGGCGACATCCTCGTCTTCCTGCCGGGGGAGCGGGAGATCCGCGACACCGCCGACGCGCTGCAGCCGCTGCTGCTGGAGCGGGAGTTCCGCGGCACCGAGGTCCTGCCCCTGTTCGCGCGCCTGTCGGCCGAGGAGCAGCACCGGGTGTTCCGGACCGGGCGGCACCGCCGGATCGTGCTGTCCACCAACGTGGCCGAGACGTCGCTGACGGTCCCGGGCATCCGCTACGTCGTCGACGTCGGGACCGCGCGCATCTCCCGCTACAGCGTGCGCACCAAGGTGCAGCGCCTGCCGATCGAGCGCATCTCGCAGGCGTCGGCGAACCAGCGCGCGGGCCGCTGCGGCCGCGTCGCCGACGGCATCTGCATCCGCCTCTACTCCGAGAAGGACTTCGCGTCCCGCGAGGAGTTCACGCAGCCCGAGATCCTGCGGACGAACCTGGCCTCGGTCATCCTGCAGATGACGTCGCTGGGCCTGGGTGACATCGCGGCGTTCCCGTTCGTCGAACCCCCGGAGCAGCGCAGCATCACCGACGGCCTGCAGCTGCTCGCCGAGCTGGGGGCGGTCGAGGACGCGCGGGCGGGCGACCGCGGCGTGCCCCGCCTGACCCGGATCGGCCGCGACCTCGCGAAGCTGCCCATCGACCCGCGCCTGGGCCGCATGGTGCTCGAGGGCCACCGCAACGCCTGCCTGCACGAGGTCCTCGTCGTGGTCGCGGCCCTGTCCGTGCAGGACCCGCGCGAGCGCCCGCTCGAGCAGCGCGACCGCGCGGCCCAGCTGCACGCCCGGTTCCGCCACGAGCAGTCCGACTTCCTCACCTACCTCAACCTGTGGGCCTACCTGCGCCACCTGCAGGACGAGCTGTCGTCGTCGGCGTACCGCCGCCGCGTGAAGTCGGAGCTGCTGCACTTCCTGCGGATCCGCGAGTGGCAGGACACCTACAGCCAGCTGCGCCGCATCGTGCGGGACCTGCGGATGGACGTCGTGGTGCCCGAGCTCGGCGAACCCGCCGAGGGCGAGGTCGTGCCGCGGGCCACCTACGACGGCGACGGGATCCACCGCTCGCTGCTCGCGGGCCTGCTCGGCAACATCGGCCTGAAGGAGCTGCCCAAGGAACCCGCCAAGGGCCAGCGCCGCACCCGTCCCGACGGTCCCCGCCAGCAGGAGTACCTGGGCGCCCGGGGTGCGCGGTTCGCCATCTTCCCCGGCTCCGCGCTGGGCCGGCGCTCGCCCGACTGGGTCGTCGCCGCCGAGCTGGTCGAGACCTCGCGGCTGTGGGCGCGCGTCGCGGCCTCGATCGACCCCCGCTGGATCGAGCCGCTCGCCGAGCACGTCGTGAAGCGGAACTACTCCGAGCCGCGGTGGTCGCGCAAGCGCGCGGCCGTCGTGGCGACGGAACGCGTGACCCTGTACGGGGTCCCGGTCGTCGCCGGGCGCACCGTGGCCTACGGGTCCATCGACCCCGAGCTGTCGCGGGACCTGTTCATCCGCCACGCGCTCGTGGAGGGCGACTTCGAGACGCGGCACGCGTTCTTCCACCGCAACCGGGAGCTGCTCGCCGACGCCGAGGAGCTCGAGCACCGCGCCCGCCGGCGCGACATCGTCGTGGACGACGAGGTCCTCTTCGCCTTCTACGACGCGCGCGTGGGCCGCGACGTCGTCTCGGGCCGGCACTTCGACGCGTGGTGGAAGCAGGTCCGCCAGACCCAGCCCGACCTGCTGACGTTCGACCCGGCCATGCTGGTGGCCGACGACGCCGCGGTCAGCGAGGAGGAGTTCCCGCGCCGCTGGCGCCAGGGCGACCTCGACCTCGACCTGACCTACGTCTTCGACCCCGGTTCGCCCGAGGACGGCGTCACGGTCGAGGTGCCCGTCGGCGTCGTGAACCGCTTCGACGACCGGGACCTGCTGTGGCAGGTGCCGGGGTTCCGGCACGACCTGGTCACCGCCGAGCTCCGCTCGCTGCCCAAGGCGCTGCGCAAGAACCTCGTGCCCGCCCCGGACCGGGCGGCGGAGTTCCTCGACCGCGTGACGCCGCGCAGCGAGGACTTCTTCGCGGCCTTCGAGCGGGAACTGCCGCGCCTGGGCGACGGCACGGAGATCTACGAGGAGGACGTCGACTGGTCCAAGGTGCCCGCGCACCTGCGCGCGACGTTCCGGGTCCTGGGCGAGGACGGTCGCGTCCTCGCCCAGGGCAAGGACTTCGCGCGGTTGCGCGACTCCCTCGTCACCTCGGTGACCGAGACCCTCACCGAGGCCGCGGACGAGCTGCAGCGCACCGGGGCCACGACGTGGTCGGCGGACGCCGACCCCGACGACCCGGGCGTCCTGCCGCCCGAGGTCCCGACCGTGCACACCAGCACGCGGCGCGGCGCCGAGGTCACGTCGTTCCCCGCCCTCGTCGACGAGGGGGCGACGGTGGGCCTGCGGACGTTCGCGACGCCGGCCGAGCAGGCGGCGGCCCACCGCGCCGGGACCCTGCGGCTGCTGCACCTGCAGGTGCCCTCACCGCTGCGCGCGGTCCAGGCCGGGCTGCCCAACGAGGCGAAGCTCCTGCTCGCGCGGGCCCCGCACGGCAGCGCCGCGGCGGTGCTCGCCGACTGCGTCGACGCCGCCCTGCGCGACCTCCTCGACCGCTGCGGCGGCCCCGTGCGCACGGCCGCGGAGTTCGAGCGGCTGCGCCGCGCCGTGGGCGCCGAGCTGGAGGCCGTGACCGCCGAGGTGGTGCAGCGGACCCTGCGGGTGCTGGGGGCGGCCGCCGACGTCGAGCGCCGCATGGCCCGCACCCAGAGCCTCGTGCTGCTGCCGACGCTGGCCGACGTCCGGGAGCAGTTCACGGGCCTGGTCCACCCGGGCTTCGTCGCGGACACCGGCCGGACCCGGCTGCCGGACCTGCTGCGCTACCTGCAGGGCATCGGCCGCCGGCTGGACGCCGTGCCCGAGAACCCGCAGCGCGACCGCGTCCGGATGGCGGAGCTCGCCCGCGTCCGGGACGCCTGGGCCTCCCGGCTGCGCAAGGCCGGCGCGCACCCCTCGCCCGAGCTCGCCCGGATCCGCTGGACGCTCGAGGAGCTGCGGCTGCAGAAGTTCGCGCCCGGCGTGCCCACCGCGCACCCCGTCAGCGACGAGCGCGTGCTGAAGGCGCTGGTCGAGGCGCCCTGACGCGGGGGCGTGGACCGGCCCGCGGCCGCGCGGGTGCTCACCGGCCGGCGACCCGCGCCTGCCCCGGGTCGGCGCCCGGGTCGGCGCCTCGCAGTTCGCGCGCCGCGTACATGGCGGCGTCCGCCGCGGCGACGAGGTCGTCGAGCTGCGAGGCGTCCTCGCCGAGGTCCGCCGCGCCCAGGCTCGCGGCGACCCCGGCGTCGAGCAGCGCCCGCTCGAGCCGGTCGGCACCCGCCCGGACGTCGCGCGCCGTCGCGCCCTCGAGGAGCACGGCGAACTCGTCGCCGCCGACGCGCGCGCACAGGGCCCCGCGGCCCGCGGCGCGGCGCAGGGCCTGCGCCGTGGCCACGATGAGCTCGTCGCCCGCGGCGTGGCCGCGCGTGTCGTTGACGCGCTTGAGACCGTCGACGTCCACGACCACGACGCACGCGGGACGTCCCGCGCGCCGGGCCGCCTCGACCCGCGGCCGGCCGTGCAGGAGGAACCCGCGGCGGTTGGCGAGCCCCGTGAGCTCGTCGGTGAGGGCCACGTCCTGCAGCCGGCGCCGGGCCAGGAGCAGGCGGTCCACGGTGCGCAGCTGCACCACGTGCAGGACCCCGGCGAGGACCGTGGCGCACGCCAGGTGCACGCCGTACTCGCGCCACTCCCCGGCGCCCGGGTGCCGGGCCGCCACGACCGCCCAGCCGCCCGCCGTGGCCAGCACGACGACCAGCACGTGCGCGTGCGAGCGCAGCAGCGCGCCCGCGGCCAGGACCGCCAGCAGCACCGCCGTGGTCGCCCAGGCCGAGGCGATGACGGCCACGAAGACCAGGCACTGCGCGCAGACGAGGAGCAGCACGCCCGCCAGGGCGACGCCCGGCCGTCCGCGCAGGAGCGGGCCCTCCCGCGCGGCGTGGACCGCGAGGCAGACCACGGCGAGCGCGACCGAGACGGCGGCCAGGCGCACGCCCTGGGCCGGGGGCTGCAGCAGCAGGTGGACCGGCGCGAGCAGCAGGAACAGCCGGCTGCCGGTCCGGCTCACCGACGCGAGGTCGGCCGCCACCTGGGCGTCGTCGGCCAGCCAGGCGGGCGGCGGCGACGCCGGTGCGGCCGGCCGGTCGCGCGGCGGTGCGGCCCGCTCCGGCGGCAGCGTCGGCGGGGCGGCCGAGCGCCGCGGGCAGGGC
>NZ_JAAALN010000253.1 GCF_009906795.1 Kineococcus siccus | reverse complement strand
CTCACGCGCCTCGGGTCGCGGTCGGCTCCTCGGGGCGGGGAGCGGGGCCTGCAGGCGCGGTCTCCGGGCGCACGCCGACGGCGCGTCCCTCGGTCTCCGTCCCGTCCGCCACGGCACCCCTCCGTCCTGGTTGAGATCGAGTGTAGGAGCAGGACGCGGCGCACGTGACGTCGGCCGCGCGGTACGAGCCCGCCCGTGGGCCGTGCGGGTGAGGCGTGCGCGCCCGCTCGCGTCGCCGGGCGCGCTCGTCGGCGCAGCTGCCTCCTCACCCTCGGACGGCGGCCCGCGGCCCGGGTGCAGCGCCCCGGCCCGCGTGCCAGGGTGGCCGACGTCCACTCCCGCAGCTGGTCCCCCGCCGCACTGGAGCTCCCGTGGCCGCACGAGACGAGGGCACGTCGCGCACCACCGACGTCCTCTTCGACATCCGCACCGTCATCGGTGTCCTGTTCGCCGTGTACGGAGGCGTGTGCCTGGTGACCGGCCTGGTCTCCTTCACCGCCGCCGACAGCGCCAAGACGGGGGGTGTGAACCTCAACCTCTGGGCGGGCCTCGGCATGCTCGTGCTGGCCGCCGGCTTCCTCGCGTGGTCGCTGACGAAGCCGCTGCACCCGCCCGCGACGCCCGCCGAGGAGGTGGCCGGCACGCCGGCCCCGCAGGACGACGACGGACCGGCGGACCGGACGTGATCCTCACCGCCGTCGCGGAGGACTCCGCGCGCCGCATCGACGCGCAGGCCATCGACTACGTGCTGGTCGCGTTCTACTTCCTCGTCGTCCTGGGCATCGGCCTCATCGCCCGCCGCCGCATCGCCTCCAGCCTCGACTTCCTGCTCTCCGGTCGCAGCCTCCCGGCGTGGGTGACCGGGCTCGCGTTCGTCTCGGCGAACCTGGGGGCCACCGAGCTGCTGGGGCAGGCGGCCAACGGCGCGCAGTTCGGGGAGCAGACGTTCCACTACTACTGGATCGGCGCCATCCCGGCGATGGTGTTCCTCGCCCTGGTGATGATGCCGTTCTACTACGGCTCCAAGGTCCGCTCGGTCCCCGAGTTCCTCGGCCGGCGCTTCGACGCGAAGACGCAACGGCTGCAGGGCCTGCTCTTCGCCATCGCCTCGGTGCTGCTCGCGGGCGTGAACCTCTACGCCATGGCGATCGTCGTCAACGCGCTGCTGGGCTGGCCGACGTGGCTCGCGATCGTCCTCGCCGGTGTCGTCGTCCTCGCCTACACCTTCCTCGGCGGCCTGTCGGCCGCGATCTACAACGAGGTCCTGCAGTTCTTCGTCATCGTCGTGACGATGGTGCCCATCACCCTGGTCGGACTGCACCGCGTGGGCGGCTGGGGCGGGCTGGTGGACCGGCTGACCGCGCAGGGCAGCGCCACGATGCTGGAACCGTTCCCGGCGCGGGAGCTCACGGGCATCGACAGCCCCCTGTTCTCCACCATCGGCGTCGTGCTGGGGCTGGGCTTCGTCACGAGCTTCGGGTACTGGACGACGAACTTCACCGAGGTGCAGCGCGCGTTCTCGGCCCGCAACGCGGCCGCCGCGCAGCGGACCCCGCTGATCGCGGCGGTGCCGAAGGTGCTCGTCGCGCTCGTCATCATCATCCCCGGGATGATCGCCGCCGTCCTCATCCCGGGCATCGAGGACCTCAAGCGCGGCCTGCCGAGCGACGTCGAGTACAACGACGCGATCCCCCTGCTCCTGCGCGAGCTGCTGCCCAGCGGGTTCCTCGGCGTCGCCCTCGCCGGGCTGCTCGCAGCGTTCATGGCGGGGATGGCCGCGAACGTCAGCTCGTTCAACACCGTCTTCACCTACGACCTGTGGCAGGACTGGCTGCGCCCGGGCCGCGACGACCGGTACTACCTCGGGGTGGGCCGCACCGTCACCGTCGTCGGGACCGCGGCCGCGATCGGCACGGCCTTCATCGCGGCCGGCTTCAGCAACATCATGGACTACATCCAGACGTTGTTCTCCTTCTTCAACGTCCCCCTCTTCGCCGTCTTCGTCCTCGGGCTGTTCTGGAAGCGCCTCAACGGTCACGGCGGGTTCTGGGGTCTTCTGTGCGGCACCCTCGGCGCCGTCTGCGTCTTCGTGCTGAACCAGGTCGGCGTGCTGTCCCTGTCCGGTCAGGGCTCCAGCTTCGTCGGCGGCGGGGTCGCGACGGTGGTCGCCGTCGCGGTCGGGTACCTCGTCGCCCGGGGCGGCACCCCGAAGCCCGAGGCCGAGCTGACCGGGCTGGTCTGGTCCCTGACGCCGGCCTCGGTGCGCGCGGTGCCGCGGGAAGCCGGCTGGTACCGCTCCCCCGTGGTGCTGTCCGTGCTGGTGGTGGCGATGTCCGCCGGGGGCTACGTGCTGTTCGCGCTGATCTAGGCGACCCGCGACCGGGAGGCTCGGGCGTCAGACCGCGAGCAGGGCCAGCACGTCGTGGCCCTCGAGGAGGGCGCGCCCCCCGAGGGCCTGCAGCTCCAGCAGGACGGCGACCTGGGCGACCACCGCGCCCGCCTCGGCGACCAGCGCGCAGGCCGCCTGCGCCGTGCCACCCGTGGCGAGCACGTCGTCGACGACGAGCACCCGGTCGCCGCGGCCCACGAGGTCGCTGCGCAGCTCGATCGCGGCCGTGCCGTACTCCAGCTCGTACTCGCGGTGCAGCACGGGCGGCGGCATCTTGCCCGCCTTGCGCACGGGCAGGAACGGCAGACCGCAGCGCTCCGCGACCGGGGCCGCCAGCATGAACCCGCGCGACTCGATGCCCGCGACCGCGGTGGCCCCACAGGCCCGGGCCGCGCGCGACAGCTCGGCGACGACAGCCGAGAAGGCGGCCGGATCGGCCAGCAGCGGGGCGATGTCCTTGAAGGCGATGCCCGGCGACGGCCAGTCCGGGACGTCGCGCACCGTGGCCGCGACCAGCGCGGCGACGTCGGGTCGGTCGCCGGTCACGACGGCGCCGGAGGCGTGCTGGGCGGGGTCCACGCCGTCACGCTACCGGCGGCGCGGCCCCTCCGATCACGCCGAGCTGGGCTCGGCGACGCCGGCGCGGTCGGCCGGACGGTCCTCGACGTCGGCGGCGAGCTGCCGGACGCGGGCCTCGCGGCGGCGCAGGTCGACCAGCAGCGGCGTCGCCACGAAGATCGAGGAGTACGCGCCGACGAGCATGCCGACGAAGAGCGCGAGGCTGATGTCGCGCAGCGTCCCGGCGCCCAGCAGGAGGTCGCCGATGAAGAGGATCGCCGCGACCGGCAGCAGCGCCACCACCGTGGTGTTCACCGACCGCACGACGGTCTGGTTGACCGCCAGGTTGGCCGCGGCCGCGAAGCTCCTGTCCCGCTTGGTGAACGCCTCGGACGTGTTCTCGCGCACCTTGTCGAAGACCACCACGGTGTCGTAGAGGGAGTACCCGAGGATCGTGAGGAACCCGATGACCGAGGCCGGGGTCACCTCGAAGCCCACCACGGCGTAGACCCCGGCCGTGAGCACCAGGTCGTGCACGAGCGCCAGCAGCGAGGCCAGCGCCATCGTCCACGTGCGGAAGTACAGGCCCATGACGATCGAGACGAGGACGAAGAACACGATGAGCGCGGTGATCGCCTTGTTCGTGACGTCGGCGCCCCAGCTCGGCCCGATGCTCGACGACGTGATGAGGTCGGGCGACACGCTGTACGCCTGCGCGAGCGCGTTCCGGATGTCGTCGAGCTGGTCCGTCGTCACGGCGGACGTCTGCACGCGCACCGCGTCGGTGCCCAGCCGCGTGACCTCGGGGGTCACGTCGGGCAGGACGGTCGCGACCGCCTCCCGGGCCGGTTCCTCGTCGGTGATGGCCGGGCCGCCGGTCGGCGAGCTCACGCTGAACTGCGAGCCGCCCTCGAACTCGATGCCGAACGTCAGCCCGGGCTTGACGAGGACGAACGCCGACACCGCGACGAGGACCACGGCGATGAGGTACCAGAGCTTGCGGCGCCCGACGAAGTCGAAGCTCGCCTCGCCCGTGTAGAGCCGGTTGCCCAGCTGCGCCATGCCCATCAGGCGTTGCCTCCGTCGCGCTCGTCCGGGCCGGCGGGCCCGGGGTGGTCCTCGACGACGGTCGTCCCGCCGCCCGTGCGGGCCCGCTCGCGCTCCTGCGCCCGCAGGCTCGCGAGCGTCGGGCGCGGCGCCCCGCTGTGCAGCGCGGTCCGGGCCACGACGCTGCCCAGGTGCTCGGGGTCGAAGCCCGACAGCTTGTGCCCGCCCCCGAAGAACTTCGTCCGGCTCAGCAGCGCCACGACGGGGTGGGTGAAGAGGAAGACGATGACGATGTCGATCACCGTCGTGATCCCCAGCGTGTACGCGAAGCCGCGGACGTTGCCCGTGGCCAGGACGTAGAGGACGACGGCCGACAGCAGGCTCACGGCGTCGGAGATGATGATCGTGCGACGCGCCCGGTGCCAGCCCGCCTCGACGGCCGAGGAGAGGATCCGGCCGTCGCGGATCTCGTCGCGGACACGTTCGAAGAAGAGGATGAACGAGTCGGCCGTGACGCCGATCGCGACGATGAGGCCGGCCACCCCGGCGAGGCTGAGGCGGAAGCCCTGCAGCCAGCTGAGCAGCAGGATGACGCCCCAGTTCAGCGCCGCCGCGAGGACGAGGCTGCCCACCGTCACGAGGCCCAGGCCCCGGTACTGCAGCAGCGAGTAGCCGACGACCAGGACGAGGCCGATGAGCCCCGCGATGAGGCCGCGCTGCAGCTGCTCGGTGCCGAGCGTCGCGGACACCTGGTCCTCGGTCTGCACCTCGAAGCTCAGCGGCAGGGCGCCGAACTTCAGCTGCTGGGCGAGCGCGTCGGCGCTGGCCTCGGTGAAGTTGCCGGTGATCTGCGCCTGGCCGCCCGGGATGACCGAGCTGACGCTCGGCGCGGTGACGACGAGGCCGTCCAGGACCGCCGCGAACTGGTTCTGCGGCGACGGCAGCGCGCTGATGCGCTGCGTGAGGTCCTGGAAGGCCGTGGCACCCGCGGAGTCGAACTGCAGGTTGACCTGCCAGCCGCCCGTGATGCGCCCCTGCGAGTTGGTCTCCTGGCCGGACGAGGCGTCGGTGAGCTGGGTGCCCTCGATCTCGGCCGGCCCGAGGACGTACTTCGCCGCACCGTCCTGGCTGCAGGTCACGAGCACCTTGGTCGGGTCGTCGACGATGCCGCCCGTGCGGTTGGCCGGGTTCGAGCAGTCCAGCTGGGTGAAGAGCTGCTGCACCTCGGGCGACTCGAGCTGCGTCAGGTCGCTCGCGTCGGTCGGCGCCGGGGTGGGGGCGGCGCTCGGCTGACCGGGACCCGTCCCGGTGGCGGGCGTGGCGCCCGGCGCGGGGGCCGGG
>NZ_JAAALN010000252.1 GCF_009906795.1 Kineococcus siccus | reverse complement strand
CGGCGCAGCCGTCGGCCCCGCCGCTGGTGCACCGGCCCGCGCAGCGCCGCCGCGCCCGCCGGCCCGACCCCGTCGTGGACGTCGACGTGCTGCGCGGCGGACCGGCGGCCGCGGTGCTGCCGGCCGGCGCGGGCGAGCGCCGGGTCCGCGTGCGGGTGCTGCGCGACGGCCGGCCGCAGTCGACGTTCCCGGTGGCCACCTCCGGCGCCGGGATCTCGCGGGCCCGGCTGGCCGCGGCCCTCCTCGACCACCTGGGCCCCGCCCTGCTCGCCCCCGGCACCTCCTGGGCGCACCTCGAGGCGGCGGCCGCGGACGGCCCCGCCCCGCTGGAGGCGGCGCTCGAGACGGCCCGCGTGCACCGCGCGCCCCGCCTGCCGGACGACGTCGCCGTCAGCGTGCTGATGGCGACCCGGGACCGGCCGGAGTCGCTGCGGCGCAGCCTGCTCGCGCTGCTGAGCGACCCGGGGCGCGACCTGGCCGTCGTGCTGGTGGACAACTCCGCCGACGCGTCGGCGACCCGGCGCGCCGTCGCGGACCTGCCCGCCGTCCGCGTCGTGCACGAACCCTGGCCGGGGCTCTCACCCGCCCGCAACGCGGGGCTGCCCCTGCTGACGGGCGACGTCGTGGTGCTGCTCGACGACGACGTCGTCGTGACGCCGGGCTGGCTCGAGGAGCTGCTGGCCCCCTTCACCGATCCGGCCGTGGGGGTCGTGACCGGCAACGTGCTGCCCGCCAACCTCGACCGGCTCGACCCGCAGGTGTTCGAGGACTACGGCGGCCTGGGCCGCGGTCCGCACCGGCGGGGCTACGACCGCGCCTGGCTCGACGCCCCCCGCGGCCCCGCCCGCACCTGGGAGATCGGCGCCACGGCCAACGCGGCCGTCCGCCGCGACGTGCTCGCGGGGCTCGGCCCGTTCGACGAGGCGCTGGGCGCCGGGCGCCCCGCCGGGGTGGGGGAGGACACCGAGTACTTCTACCGCGTGCTGCGCGCGGGCTGGCGGATCGCCTACCAGCCCACCGCGGTCGTGCTGCACCACCACCGCGACGACCGCGCCGCGCTGCGGCGGCAGCTGCGGGCCTACGCGGCGGGCCACGTGGCCTACCACCTGCAGGTCGCCGCCCGCCACGGCGACCTCCGCGGCCTGGGCCGGGTCGCGCTGCGCCTGCCGCCGCAGTTCGCCCGCCGGTGCGCGGGCGCGGTCTGGGGCGGTGACGACTACCCGCTCGACGTGCTGGGCACCGAGGTCGCCGGCACCCTCGCCGGCCCGGCCGCGTGGTGGCGCTCGCGGCGCGAGCTGCGGGAGGCGGGCCGTGCCGTCCCCGAGTGACCCGGCGCACCGGCCGACGGCGCTGCGGCGCGTGCGCCGCGTGGTCCTGCTCGTCGGGCACCTCACGGCCCGAGAGTTCCGCGTGCGGTACTCCTCGGCCGTGCTCGGGTGGCTGTGGGCCCTGGCCCCCGTCCTCGTGCGGTTCGCCGTCCTGGGCCTGGTGTTCTCGGCGCTGCTGCCCGCGACCGGACCCGACTACCTCGCCGACCTCGCGGTGGGGGTGCTCGCCTGGACGTGGTTCTCGACGGGGCTGCTCGCCGCGACGACGAGCGCCGTCGACCGCAGCGACCTGCTGGCCCAGCCCGCGCTGCCCCGCGCGGTCGTCCCCGTCGTCAGCGTGCTCACCGACGGCTTCGACTACCTCGCGGGGCTGCCGGTGCTGCTCGCCGTGGTCCTGCTCGACACGGGCCGCCTGCCGGCGACGGCGCTGCTGCTGCCCGTCCTGCTCCTGCTGCAGGGCTGCCTGACGGTGGGGCTGGGGTTCGCCGCGACGGTCGGCGACGTCCGGCTGCGCGACACGCGCCTCGCGGTCGGCCTCGTGCTGGCCGTCGGGATCTACGTGACCCCGGTGTTCTACGCGACCGCGACGCTCCCGGCGCGGCTGCGCGAGGTCGTGCGGTGGAACCCCGTGGGCGTGCTCATCGAGGCGCAGCGCGACGTCCTGGTCGCCGGGACCCTGCCCTTCGCGCGTGTCCTGCTGGCGCTGACGGCCTGCTGCCTCGTTGTGCTGGCGGCGGGCTGGGCGCTGCACCGCAGGCACTCCCCGACGTTCCTGGACCACCTGTGACCGCGCCCGGCGCGTCCGCGGTGCTGGACCTGCGGGGCGTGGCGAAGAGCTACCGCCGCGGGGGCGCCCGGTCGCTGCGCGAGCGGTTCACGGGGTCCGCGGGCCGCGCGGTCCGCGTCGACGTGCTGCACGACGTCGACCTGACGGTGCACCGCGGCGAGGTCGTCGGCGTGGTGGGCCGCAACGGCGGGGGCAAGTCGACGCTGCTGCGCGTGGCGGGCGGGCTGACGGCCCCGTCGGCGGGGACGGTGCGCCGCTCGGCCGCGGTGTCGGGGCTGCTGGCCCTGGGCGCCGCGACCGCGGGGGGGCTGTCGGGCGCCGACAACGCCGTCACGGCCGCGGTGCTCGCGGGGCTGGACCCGGCGCAGGCCCGGGCACGCCTCGGGGCCATCGGGGAGTTCGCCGAGCTGGACGCCGCCACCCTCGCGGAACCCGTGCGCACCTACAGCGACGGCATGCGGCTGCGGCTGGCGTTCGCCGCGGCCGCGGTGACCGACCCGGACCTGCTCCTCGTCGACGAGGTCCTCGCCGTGGGGGACATGGCGTTCCAGGAGAAGTGCCTCACGCACGTGGAGACGCTGCGGCGCCGCGGGTGCGCCGTCCTCGTGGCCTCGCACGTCATGCCCCACCTGCGCCGGCTCGCGACGCGCGCCGTCTGGCTGCGCGCCGGCACGGTCCACGCGGCGGGCCCCGCGCCGGTCGTCCTGGACGCCTACGAACGGTCCCTCGACGAGCGGGCCGGACCTCCGCGACCGCTGGGCGACGGCGGCTTCCGCAAGGGCGACGGCCGCGTCCGCCTCACCGCCGTCGGCTGCACCGGTGCGGACGGCGCCGAGGGGGCCGTCGAGCGGGGCGGGGCGCTCGCGGTGGTCCTGGACTACGAGCGGGCCGACGACGGCCGCACCCCGCCCGTGGCCCGGGCCCACTTCGGCGTGTCGCTGCGCCGCGTCGGCGAGCAGGCCGCCGTCGTCGACCTCACGACGGAGGCCAGCGGCGCGGGCGCCGTCGCGCTGCGGGGCGCGGGCCGGACCACGCTCGTGCTCGACCGGCTCGACCTGGCCCCGGGGGAGTACTGGGTCGACGCGGGCGTGTACGCGGACGACTGGGAGGTGCCGCACGACTACCGCTGGGACAGCGTCCGCGTCGTGGTCCTCGGGCCGCCGGGCAGCGGTCCCGTGCAGCCACCGCACACGTGGAGCACGGGACCGCGGCCCGGCTGAGACCCCGGAGGATCAGTGCTCGGTGGCCTTCTCGGCCCCGGCGCCGGTCAGCGAGCGCACCTCCATCTCGGCGGCCCGCACGTGCAGGCCGGGCTCCTTCTGCGTGACGGACCCCAGCCACCCCAGGAAGAACGCCAGGGGGATCGTCACCAGGCCCGGGTTCTCCAGCGGGAACCACGAGAAGTCGATCGAGGTGTCGGTGATCATCGACAGGCTGGCCCCGGTGTCGGGGTTCGTCTTCCCCGACACCACGGGCGAGGACACGATGAGCACGACGCACGACAGCAGCCCGCCGTACATGCTCCACAGCGCGCCGCGGGTCGTGAAGCGCCGCCAGAACAGCGAGTAGATGATCGTCGGCAGGTTGGCGCTCGCGGCGACGGCGAAGGCCAGCGCCACGAGGAACGCGACGTTCTGCCCGTTGGCGAAGATGCCGCCGACGATCGCGACGGCCCCGATGACGACCACCGTGATCCGGGCCACGCGGACCTCGGCGTCGGGTTCCACGTCGCCGCGCTTGAGGACGCTGGCGTAGATGTCGTGCGCGAAGGACGCGCTCGCGGTGATGGCGAGCCCCGCCACGACCGCGAGGATCGTCGCGAACGCGACGGCCGCGATGACGCCGAGCAGCACCGTCCCCCCGAGCGCGTAGGCCAGCAGCGGCGCCGCAGAGTTCACCCCGCCGGGCGCCGCCCGGATCGCGTCCGGCCCGACGATGGCCGCCGCGCCGTAGCCGAGGACCAGGGTGAACAGGTAGAAGAACCCGATGATCCAGATGGCCCACACGACGCTGCGGCGCGCCTCGCGGGAACTCGGCACCGTGTAGAACCGCATCAGCACGTGCGGCAGGCCCGCGGTGCCCAGGACCAGGGCGAGCGAGAGCGACAGGAAGTTCAGCTTCGACGTGTCCGTGGCCCCGTACTGCGCGCCCGGCCCGAGCATCGCCTCGCCGACGGACCCGGGCGCCGAGACGGCCGCCCCCAGCAGGTCGGAGAGGTTGAACCCGTAGCGGGACAGGACCCACACGGTCATGACGGCCGCGCCGGCGACGAGCAGGCAGGCCTTGATGATCTGCACCCACGTCGTCCCCTTCATCCCCCCGATGAGGACGTAGAGGATCATGAGGGTGCCCACGACCGCGATGACGACGTTCTGCCCGGCGCGGGTCTCGATGCCCAGCAGCAGCGCGACGAGGCCGCCGGCCCCGGCCATCTGGGCCAGCAGGTAGAAGAACGAGACGGCCAGCGTCGAGATGGCGGCCGCCGTGCGGACGGGACGCTCCTTCAGCCGGAAGCTCAGGACGTCCGCCATGGTGAAGCGGCCGGTGTTGCGCAGCAGCTCCGCGACGAGCAGGAGCGCCACCAGCCAGGCCACCAGGAACCCGATGGAGTAGAGGAACCCGTCGTAGCCGTAGAGCGCGATGGCCCCCGCGATGCCCAGGAAGCTCGCGGCGGAGAGGTAGTCCCCGGCGATCGCGACGCCGTTCTGGCCGCCCGTGAACGAGCGGCCGCCGGCGTAGAAGTCCGCGGCGGAGCGGTTGTTGCGGCTGGCCTTGAGGACGACGGCGAGGGTGACGACCACGAAGGCCGTGAAGATGGCGATGTTGACGGCGGGTTCGCCGATCTCGGTGCCCGCGGCCGCGGCGGGCAGGACGGCCCTCACTGCTGCTCCCGCAGGGCGTCGGCCTCGATGCGCTCGCGCAGCTCCTCGGCCGCCGGGTCGAAGCGGCGGTTCGCCCAGACGACGTAGGCCGTGGTGATGGCGAAGGTCGAGACGAACTGGCCCAGGCCGAACAGCAGGCCGACGGTGATGTTGCCGGCGACCTTCTGGCTCATGAAGTCGTGCGCGTAGTCGGCCAGCAGCACGTAGGTCGCGTACCAGGCCAGGAACAGCGCGGACAGGGGCAGGACGAAGCGGCGGAACCGCCTGCGGTGGGCCACGAACTCGGGGGAGACCAGGGCCCGTTCGTAGCGGGTGGGGGAGCCGGCCGGCGGCCCACCGGGCGGGTCGGCGGGGCGTGGC
>NZ_JAAALN010000251.1 GCF_009906795.1 Kineococcus siccus | reverse complement strand
CCCTCCCCGTCCTGGCCCTCCTCGTCCCGCTCGGGGTCGCGGTCGTGCTCGCGCTGCTCTGGACACCGCTCTCCCTCCTGCTGGGCCTCGCGACGCCCGCCGGTGAGCAGGTCGGTGCCGTTGGTGGAGCCCAGATCGCGCACGTGGTGCCCGGCGCCGCGCGTGAGCAGCAGGAGCGCGTGCTCGCGGGACAGGGCCGGGTCGGCCAGCGCCGTCCCCCCGGCGGGGCCCGCGCGGCGGCCGACGAGGTGCTCGCCCACGGCCAGGTCGAGGTGCGCCCCCGCGTCCGGGCCACCCGCCACGTGCACGCGGACGGTGGGCCGCGCAGGGCGGTCCGCGGGCTCGCGGGCCGGGGCGGCGCGCAGCACCGCGCCGTGCAGCAGCGGAGCCACGCCGAGGGGAGAGTCCGCCGCCACGGTGGCGGCACCGACCCGCAGAGGGCCCGACCAGGCCCCCGTGAGCTGCTCGACCTCCGCGCGGACCTCGCCGAGCGTGGTCCCGGCGGGGACGTCGAGGTCGACGTCGACCGGGTCCGCCGTGGTGGCGGTCCCCGCGACGACCGTGAGGCGCAGGAGCACCCGGGGAGCGTCGCAGGAGCCGGCCCGCCGGCCGCCGCGTCGTCCACAGGCCGCCGGGTGCGGAGTTGTCCACATCACCCGAACGCCGAGGTGGTGCGCGCCCCTACCGTCGCTGGCGCCGGGGACGTCCGTCCGCGGCGGGGTCCGGTCGGCGGGGGAGGTGGCGCGGTGGAGGCCGCACGGCTGGTCGAGGCGGACGTGCGCGAGGAGCTGCGCCGGCGCATCTCCGCGGGCCGCTCCCGGGGTTCCGAGGCCGAGGTCCGCGCCCTGGTCGAGCAGGCCGTCGTCGACTACGACCTGCGCTCCCTGGACGGCTCGCTGCCCGACCTGCACGACCGGGCCGCGGTGGCGCGGGCCGTGGTCGCCGCGGTGTCGGGCTTCGGTGCGCTGCAGCGGTACTTCGACGACCCGGACGTCGAGGAGATCTGGATCAACGAACCCGGCAAGGTGTTCGTCGCCCGCGGCGGCGTCGCGGAGCTCACCACCACGATCCTCGACGCCGACACGGTCGCGGAGCTCGTCGAGCGGATGCTCGCGTCCACGGGGCGGCGGGTGGACCTGTCGAGCCCGTTCGTCGACGCCTCGCTGCCCGACGGTTCCCGCCTGCACGTCGTCATCCCCGACGTGACCCGGCAGCACTGGGCCGTGAACGTGCGCCGGTTCGTCGCGCGGGCGCGCCGCCTCGACGACCTCGTGGGGCTGGGGTCGCTCAGCGCGCCCGCGGCGGCGTTCCTGGCCGCCTCGGTCGCCGCCGGCCTGAACGTCCTCGTGTCGGGCGGGACCCAGGCCGGCAAGACGACGCTGCTGAACTGCCTGCTCGCGGCCGTGCCCCCGCAGCAGCGGATCATCACGTGCGAGGAGGTCTTCGAGATCCAGGCCCCCGCGCGCGACCTCGTCGCGATGCAGTGCCGGCAGCCGAACCTCGAGGGGACGGGGGAGATCCCGCTGCGGCGCCTGGTGAAGGAGGCGCTGCGGATGCGCCCCGACCGGCTCGTGGTCGGAGAGGTGCGGCAGGCCGAGAGCCTCGACCTGCTGATCGCGCTGAACTCCGGGTTGCCGGGGATGGCGACGATCCACGCGAACTCCGCGGCCGACGCCGTCGCGAAGCTCTGCACCCTGCCGCTGCTCGCGGGCGACAACGTCACGAGCGCGTTCGTCGTGCCCGCCGTCGCCTCCTCCGTCGACCTGGTCGTGCACGTGGACCTCGACACCGACGGGACGCGGCGGGTGGCCGAGGTCCTCGCCGTCCCGGGGCGCGTCGAGGGCGGTGTCGTGGAGACGGTGACCGTGTTCGGCCGGGCGGGCGGCACCGGACTGGTGCGCGGCAGCGGGTGGCCGCCGCACCGGCAGCGCTACGCCCGCGCGGGCGTGGACCTGTCGCGGTTGCTGGGGGCGGCGTGAGCGGCAGCGTCGTCGGGGCCGTGCTCGGCTGCGGCCTGTTCTGCGTGTGGTGGTCGTGCTGGCCGCGCCCCGCGCGGCCGGCCCGCGCGCGCCGGCGTCCTGTGGCGGACCTGCTGCGGCGCGCGGGGTTCGAGGCGGTCCACCCCGCCGCGGTGCCCCTCGTGTCCCTGCTGGCCGCCGTTCCCGCGTTCGTCGTCACGGCCGCGACGACCCGCGTCGTCGTCCTCGCGGTGGGCGCGGCCCTCGCCGCGGCCTGCGTCCCCGCGGCGTTGCTGCGCCGGCGCGCGGCGGTGCGCCTGGCGGCCCGGTCGGCGCAGTGGCCCGACGTCGTCGACCAGCTCGCCTCCTCCGTGCGCGCCGGCATGTCGCTGCCGGACGGCGTGTGCGGCCTCGCCCAGCGCGGCCCCGAGCTCCTGCGGCCGGAGTTCGCCGCGTTCGCGGCCGGGTACCGCGCCTCGGGCGCGTTCGAGCCCGAGCTCGCCCGGCTCGCCGACCGGCTGGCCGACCCCGCGTTCGACCGACTGGCGGCCGCCCTGCGCATGACGCGCCAGGTGGGGGGCAGCGACCTCGGGCGCACGCTGCGGACGCTGTCGGCCTACCTCCGCGAGGAGGAGCGCACGCGCGGGGAACTGCTGGCGCGGCAGAGCTGGACGGTGTCGGCGGCGCGCCTGGCCGTCGCCGCACCGTGGATCGTGCTGGCGCTGCTCGCGAGCCGCCCGGGCGCGCTCGAGGCCTACTCCTCGGCCGCCGGGGCGGTCGTGCTCGTCGGCGGTGCGGTGGCCTCGGCGCTCGCGTACCGGCTGATGCTGCACTGGGCGAGGTTGCCGCAGCCCCGGCGGGTGTTCGCGTGACCTCGCTCGGCGCCGGGATCGGGTTGCTCGGCGGCCTCGGTCTGCTGCTGGTGCTCCTGCGACTGCCGGCCTGGCGCCGTCCCGACCTCGCCGACCGCGTCGGGCCCTACCTCGGCGACGCGGCTCCCCGGCCGGACGGCGCCGCCCGGCGCCTGCTCTCCACCGCGGCCACCGCGCTGGGCGGCTGGCTCGGGTCGAGCGCCGCGGTGCGCGGGCGGTTGCACGTCCTCGACCCCGCGCGCGAGGTGGCCCAGTTCCGCGCCGAGCAGGTCCTGTGGGCGCTCGCCGGAGCCGCCCTGGGGGGGCTCGGGGTCGCGGGACTCGCGGCGCGCCAGGCCTTCTCCCCGCTGGGTGCCTTCGGGTTGCTGCTGGCCGGGGCGCTCGCGGGTGCCCTCGCCCGCGACCACGTGCTCGGGGTGCAGGTGCGGCGCCGCCAGCAGCAGCTGCTCGCCGAGTTCCCCGTCGTGGCGGAACTCCTGGCGCTCTCCGTCGGAGCGGGCGAGAACGTCGTGGCCGCCCTCGAGCGGGTCGCGACCGGGAACGGTGCGCTGTGCGCGGACCTGCGCCGAGCGCTGGCCGAGGTCCGGACCGGGACGGGCGTCGTGCCTGCGCTGGAGGCGTTCGCGGTGCGCACGCGCGTTCCCGAGCTCGGCCGCTTCGTCGACGGGATGGCCGTCGCGATGGACCGGGGGACGCCCCTCGCGGACGTGCTGCGCGCCCAGGCCGCCGACGCCCGCGACACCGACCGCCGCCGCCTGCTGGAGGCGGGTGGCCGCAAGGAGGTCCTGATGATGGTCCCCGTCGTCTTCGTCGTCCTGCCCGTCACCGTGGTGTTCGCGGTGTTCCCGGGGCTGGCCGTCCTGCAGGTGGGGCCGTGACGCCGGCCCGCCGACCCGCCCCGCCCCCGACCGACGACCACGAGGAGACCCGCGCCGTGAACCGCCCCCTGAACCGCCAGCCCTTGAACCGCTTCCTCGCCCTGCACCTGCTGCTGCTCGACGTCGCGGCCCGCGCCCGCCGCAGCGCCGGCGGCCGGCTGACCGGCGGACGGCCCACCGACGGCCGGCCCACCGACGGCAGGGACCGGGGCGACGTCCCCGGCTGGGTGCTCGTGACCCTCATGACCGCGGGGCTCGTCGTCGGCCTCTGGGCGATCGCGGGCCCCCGGTTCGAGGCGCTGTTCACGCAGGCGATGGACACGGTCGTCGGGCAGCTGTGAGCGCGGCGCCGCGCCGTGACACGGGGTCCGCTGTCGACACCGGGTCCGCCGTCGCGGAGTTCGCCGGCGTCGCGGGGCTGCTCTCGCTGCTGTTCGTCGCGGTGCTGCAGCTCGGTCTCGTGCTGCACGTGCGGGCGACCGCCGTCGACTGCGCCGGCGAGGGTGCGCGCGCCGGCGCCCTCGCGGGCAGTTCCCCCGCCGCGGGCGCGCAACGCACGCGTGAGCTGCTGACGGCGTCGCTGTCCGCGCGCTACGCCGAGGACGTCTCGGCGCGCGTCGTCGACGTCGAGGGCGCCCCGGTCGTGGAGGTGCGGGTCCGGGCGCCGTTGCCGCTGGTGGCCCTGCTCGGCCCGGCCCGCGGGCTGGACGTGCTGGGCCACGCCGTGCAGGAGCCGGCGTGAGGCCGTCGCGCGGGGGGATCGAGCGCGGGGCGCCGGAGCGCGACGCGGGCAGCGCGGCCGTGGAGTTCCTCGCGGTCGGCGTCCTCCTGCTCGTGCCGCTGCTCTACCTCGTCCTGTGCCTGGGCCGCGTGCAGGCCGCGACCTTCGCCGCCGAGGCCGGGGCGCGGGAGGCGTCGCGGGTGCTGGCGACGACGGCCGGGCAGGACGTCGCGACGCGCCGGGCCGAGGCCGCCGTGGGGCTCGCGCTGCGCGACCAGGGCTTCCCCGCGGTGCCCGGGTCGCTGGTCGTGGACTGCGAGGCCTCGCCGTGCCGCACGCCCGACGCGCAGGTCGCGGCGACCGTCTCCGTCGACGTCCCGCTCCCGCTCGTGCCCGGCTTCCTCGCCCGCGCCGTCCCGACCAGCGTGGGCGTGGAGGTCCGGCGGGTCGCGGTCGCCGACCGGTTCGCGGCGGGCGGCCCCGGGTGAGGCGCGGGGTGCCCGCGAGCGACGACGAGGGGCGGATCGCCCTGCTGTCGCTCGTGTTCGCGCTCGTCGCGGTCCTCCTGGTCCTCGTGGTGGTGAGCGCGTCGGCGGTCCACCTGCAGCGCAAGCGGCTCTACGCCGTCGCCGACGCGGCGGCGGCCGACGCCGCGGACGCCGTGGACGAGCGCCGGTACTACGCGCAGGGCGGTGGGCTCCTCGACGGGGCCGTGCCGCTGACCGACGCGTCGGTGCGGGCGAGCGTCGCGGCGTACCTGGCCACCGCCGACCCCGCGGTGCGCGGGCTGGCCGTCGACCCGGCCACGGGCACCCCCGACGGCCGGACCGCGGAGGTCGTGCTGACCGCGAACCTCCAGCCGCCGTTCGCGGCGTTCGTACCGGCCGCCTTCGCCGGGGGCGTCCCGGCGCGCGTGACCAGCCGCGCCACGGCCCGGC
This sequence comes from Kineococcus siccus, assembly GCF_009906795.1. Taxonomy (GTDB): domain Bacteria; phylum Actinomycetota; class Actinomycetes; order Actinomycetales; family Kineococcaceae; genus Kineococcus; species Kineococcus siccus. Next base: position 26 of record NZ_JAAALN010000251.1, on the reverse strand, counting down.
TGCGCTGAGCCGCCCCGCCGTCGAGC
>NZ_JAAALN010000250.1 GCF_009906795.1 Kineococcus siccus | reverse complement strand
GGCGGGCACGCGCGGCGGGTCACCAGCGGCCCGAGCGGACGGTGAAACCGGGTTCGAACCGTCGCATGTAGCCCGTGTCGTCGCGCGTGCGGACCCCGCAGGCCAGGTACTGCTCGTGCAGGCGGGCCAGCGCGTCGCGGTCCAGCTCGACCCCCAGCCCGGGCGTCGTCGGCACCCGCACCGAGCCGCCGGCGAAGCGCAGCGCACCGGGCACCACGACGTCCTCGTCGGGCGACTTCCACGGCCAGTGGGTGTCGCACGCGTAGTCGAGGTTCGGCGTGGCCGCCGCCAGGTGGGTCATCGCGGCCAGGCTGATCCCGAGGTGGGAGTTGGAGTGCATGGACAGCCCCATCCCGAAGGTCTCGCAGATCCGCCCCAGGTCCTGCGAACGCCGCAGACCGCCCCAGAAGTGGTGGTCGGAGAGGACGACCTGCACCGCATCGGTCAGCACGGCCGGCTTGAGGTGCTCGAACGCCACGACGCACATGTTGGTCGCGAGCGGCTGGGGGACCTCGCGGGCGACCGCGGCCATGCCCTCCAGGCCGGGCGTGGGGTCCTCGAGGTACTCCAGGACGCCGTCGAGCGCGCGGCCCACGGAGATCGAGGTGGGCACCGTCCAGGCGCCGTTGGGGTCCAGGCGCAGCGGGTGGTCGGGGAACTCCGCGCGCAGGGCGCGGATCGCCTCGACCTCCTCCTCGGGGGCGACGACGCCCCCCTTGAGCTTGATGGCGGTGAACCCGAACTCGTCGACCATGCGGCGGGCCTGCGCGACGACGCCGGCGGGGTCGAGCGCCGCGCCCCAGCCGTCGTCGTCCTGCCCGGGGTGGGCGGCCCACTTGTAGAACAGGTAGGCGCTGTAGGCGACCTCCTCGCGCACCGCACCGCCCAGCAGGTCGCTGACGGGGCGCCCGAGGAGCTTGCCCTGCACGTCCAGGCACGCGACCTCGAACGCGGCCAGCACGCGGTTCTCGGTGCCGGAGCCGGTGACCTGCCCGCCCATGCCCTGGTCGCCGCCGTCGGGGTGGCCACCGAGCGACTCCCGCACGGCGCGGGCCACGGCGTGCAGGTCGAACACGTCGACGCCCGCGAGGAGCGGCGCGGCGCGGCGCACCCGCTCCAGGTGCAGGGCGTCCCCGTAGGTCTCGCCGAGCCCGGTGACGCCGTCCTCGGTCACCACCTCGAGGACCGTGCGCAGGGCGAACGGCTCGTGCACCCCCACGTTGTTCAGCAGCGGCGGGTCGCGGAACGCCACCGGGGTCACGGTGACCCCCGTGATCCGGCACCGCGGGGCCGGGGACGGTGTGCCCGGCGGAGCGGCGGGCGAGGCGGGGTGCGCGGTCGGGACGGTGGCGGTCATGGCGTCCTTCGTCGTCGGCAGGAGGCTACGTGCCAGCATCCTGCCACACGTCCACATCAGTGGACAACGAACACCGACGCGGACGTTGGCGTCGCCCGCCCGTCGCGCCCGACGCGACCCGCGTGCCGTCAGCGCGGCGAGCGCAGCGCCGCCACCACGACGCTCAGCGTCTCCTCGGCCTGCTCGTGCGGGACCTGGCAGGTGCCGGCCGCGAGGTGCCCGCCGCCGCCGTAGCCGAGGCACACGGCGCCCACGTCGACGGGGGAGGTGCGGTCGACGATCGACTTCCCGATGGCCAGCACGGTGTTCTGCTTGCCCTTGCCCCACAGCACGTGCACGGAGACCCGAGCCTGCGGGAACAGGGCGTAGACGAGGAACCGGTTGCCGGCGTGGATGACCTCCTCCTCGCGCAGGTCCAGGACGGCGACGTCGCCGTGCAGGGTGGTCACGCGCTGGAGCTGGGCGCGGAACAGCTCCGCCTGGGCCCGGTAGAGCTCGACGCGCTCGGCCACGTCGGGCAGGGCGAGGATCTCCTCGGCGTCCTGGTGCTCGCTGCAGGCCTCGATCAGCTGCATCATCAGCTGGTAGTTCGAGATGCGGAAGTCGCGGAAGCGGCCGAGGCCCGTGCGGCTGTCCATGAGGAAGTTCAGCAGCGTCCAGCCCGTGGGCTCGAGCACCTCGGCGACGTCGTAGGCCGCGGAGTCCGCCTGGTCCACGGCGCGCATGAGCTCGTCGGAGATCCGCGGGAACGCCGCGGCCCCGCCGTAGTGGTCGAACACGACGCGCGCGGCCGACGGGGCGTCGCCCACGATGACGTGGTTCGCCGCCGTCCCGCCCGTGCGCAGGGTCTCGGAGTGGTGGTGGTCGAACACCAGGTGGGCCGCGGGCGCGTACGGCAGGTTCGTCAGGATGTCCCGGTCGGTGATCTCGACCGCACCGTCCTGCACGTCCTTGGGGTGCACGAACGAGATCTCGTCGACGAGACCGAGCTGGCGCAGCAGGACGGCGCACACCAGTCCGTCGAAGTCGCTGCGCGTGACCAGGCGGTAGGTCACCGGCGCGTCCAGGGGCGTCATCAGAGCGTTCACCCCGGTCCCATCGGCGCGCAGGGCCCTGGTCCTGAGCCCGGGAGCCGACCGACCTGGTCCTCGTGCCCCTCGACGTGGACCGGGACCTGGACGTGCCCGGGACGTGGACGTGCCCGGGGCGGTGGTCCGCTCCCGGGCACGTCGTCAGTCGCTGGTCGTCAGGTGCTCGTCCCCGTGGTCAGGCGGGGACCGAGGCGGCGGCGGCCGGGGTGGCCTGCTGCCCCTCGAGAGCCGTGAGGTCCATCTGCGCGACGCCGGACGTGCGGAACTGCGGCACGCGCAGCCCGATCGCGTCCATGATCGCGTGGAACACCTGGGTGTTGTCGAGCACGCCGCTGAAGCCGGCGGCGCCCGGACCGGACGCCACGAGGGCCACGTCCTCCACCGTGTGCACGCAGTTCGTCTCGTCCAGCGGCAGGTTGCCGATCTGGACGACCGAGCCGGGGTCGCGCTCGGGGTTCACGACGGCGAGACCCGTGGTCTCGTCCTCGAGCGCCGGCTGCGCGAGGACCGCGTTGTGCTCGAAGTCGTCGGCGTGGTCCGGGTGGTTGGACCAGCCGAAGAACAGCTGCACGTCCGGGTTCGGGTCGTCGGGGAACCCGTCGCCGTTGCTGTCGACGTACGTCGGGAACCCGGCGTCGGCGTACACGCCGTTGGCCTGGCGGGCGGGGTCGTCCGCCTTCCGGCGGTCGTGCGTGCCCGCGATGCTCATGGCGTGGTTGTGGTCGGCCGTGACGACGATGAGCGTGTCGGTGCGCCCCTCGGCCCACTTCTTCGCCGCACCGACGGCCTGGTCGAGCTCGATGGTGTCGTACAGGGCGCGCGGGCCGTCGAGCGGGTGCTCGGACTTGTCGATCGAGGCGCCCTCGACCATGAGGAAGAACGGCTCGTCCTTGGCCTCGAGGACCGTGAGCGCGGCCTGCGTCATCTCGACCAGCCCGGGCTGGTCGGGGAAGTCGCCGAGGACCGCGGGGTTCGGGGTCACCTGGCGGTCCAGGTACACGTTGAGGTTGCCGTTGGTGAAGGTGCCCAGCAGCTTCTCCGGCGTGCCCTTGGCCAGCACGGCCTGCAGCTCCGCGCGCGTCCCGGCGTACTCGAAGCCCTGGGCCTTGAACTCCGCGACGAGGTCGCGGTCGTCCGTGCGGCGGGAACCCTCGACCGACTGCGGCAGCAGCGTCGCGCGGCCCCCGCCGAGGATGACGTCGGCCTGCTGCTCCGGGCGCAGCGCCTGGTCCATGATGTCGACGTAGGAGGAGCGCAGCCGGGTGTGGGCGAAGACCGCCGCGGGCGTCGCGTCCTGGATCTCGGCCGTCGTCACGATGCCGATGGCCATGCCGGCCGACCGCTTGAGGATCTCCGCCATCGTCTCGACGTGCGGGTGCTTGGTCGGGTCCGGGTCGTTGCCCGCGTAGACGCCCAGCGCGTTCACGGCGGACTTGTGCCCGGTCATGTAGGCGGACATGGAGTTCGCCGAGTCGGTGGCGATCGAGTCCGAACCCGACGTCGTGACGATCGCGCGGTGCTCCATCCGGTCCATCTCGAGCAGGCCGTCGTACTTGCCCTCGGTGATGCCCTTGGAGAGGATCCGCGCACCCGTGATCGCGGCCTGGCCCATGCCGTCGCCGAGGAAGAAGATGACGTTGCGGGCCTTCCTGCCCCTGGCCCGCGCGACGACGACCTCGTGCTGGACGGAGGCCTGCGCGCTGCCGCGGGAGGAGCTCACCTCGGCGGAGACGGTGAACGTGCCGGCCTCGGGGTACGCCAGGCCCGGGTAGGTGACCTCGACGCTCGTCGCGGTGGTGCTCGTGCGCAGCGGCGAGGGGCTCAGCAGCGGCACCGGCCCCCCCTTGCCGGCGACCCGCAGCAGGATGCGCGTGGTCTCGGGGTCGACGCCCGTGGCCTCGATGCGCAGGTCGAAGCGCGACCCGGCCTGGAACTTGGCGCGGGCGATCGGGAGGATCCGCACCGCGGTCGTGGTGGTCGTCGTCGCGGCCGCGAGCGTGCGCCGCCCCGTGAAGGCGTGCGGGTCGCGGTGGTTCAGGACGCTGACGGCCGGCGCGGTGACCGGGGGCGCCGCGGCGGCGGACCGCAGACCCGAGCCCCAGACGACGGCGGTGGCCAGGCCCCCGAGGCCCGTCCCCAGGACCCCGCGGCGGGAGAAGCCCCGGCGGCCGGTCTCGTCGTGGCCCTCGGCCAGGCCCTCGTCCCGGGGGCGTCGTTCGTTCGTCACGTGTCTACCTCTCGTGGGTGCGCTCGCCCGGCGCGGCCCCCGGTGGGGGGCGGGCGCGGGCCTGCTGGCGCACAGGCTCCCAGCGCGACCGCCGCCGCGGGACAACGGCGGGCGAGCGCCCGGCCACGATCGGGGGTCCTCCCGGTGAACGACCCCGCGGCTCGAGGCGCGCGCCCGCCGTCGGCGCGGCAACCCGGTGGACGAGGGCCCGGTGCGGGTGTGATCGTCAGTTGCCGGAGCGGGCCACGCTCCCGTCCGCCAGGAGAGCCCGTGCTGCGCACCGTCACCCCCGCCGACACCCCGCAGGTCGTCGACCTCGTCGTCGCCGCGGGCATGTTCTCCCGCGAGGAGGCGGGCTTCCTCCACGAGGCCCTGCTGCCCGACGGCGACGGCGGCACCTGCCTGGTCGAGGACGCCGACGACGGCGCGGGACTGGCCTCGGTGCTGTTCTACCGTCCCGAGGAGGGGTCGGAGCGGGCCTTCGACCTCACGATGATCGCGGTGCGCCCGGACCTGCAGGGCGGGGGCCGCGGTGCCGCCCTCGTGCGCCACCTCGAGCAGGACCTGCGGGAACGCGGCCAGCGGCTCGTCGTCGTGCGGACCTCGGGCACGCCGCAGTACGACCGGTCCCGGGCCTTCTACCGCGGGCTGGGCTACGCCGAGCACACGCGCGTGCCCGACTACTGGACCGACGGCGACGACCTGGTCCTGTTCACCCGCCGGCTGTGACGGCCACCCGCTCCCGGTGGGGGGT
>NZ_JAAALN010000024.1 GCF_009906795.1 Kineococcus siccus | reverse complement strand
CCGGTGGGTGGGGCAGGGTCGCGCGATCAGCGGGCACAGCGGGCACTGCTCCTCCATCGGTCCTGGCGTGAGCACCGTCCGCGAGGGTTCCCGTAGGGGCCCCCGGAGGTTGCTGCGGCGTCGACGAGCCAGGTCTCTCGGCCGCTCTGGATGGTTGCACCATCAAAGGCCAGCGCCCCGCGGCTGTCAAACCGTCGAGCGTCGGCGGTGCTCGACTCGGGTGCCGGCGACTCAGCAGCCCAGGCGGTGCAGCTGCTCGGGGTCGCGCTGCCAGTCCGTGGCGACCTTGACGAGCAGGTCTGGGTGCACCAACCCGAACAGCATCTGGGGGAAGCAGGCACCGTTTCGACATCGAGCAAGGCGTGGCGAGGGCTCGTGAGCCGGTCGGCCTGGCTACCGCCGGCCATCCACGCCACCCAGAGCAGGTTGGGAACACCAAGCCGCTGCGGCCGTTGATGGTTGGACACCGTCCAGGTGTCCTTCTGCAAGCGCTGAGCGCTACGCCTCGCGGTCATTCAGCAGCTAGTTCAAGGCCCACCACAGTCACCGACTTTGCTACCGAGTTGCCAGCGGAGCCTCGAGCCCATGGGGGACCATCTCGGACCTAGTTGTCGCCAAGGCTTGTCGATAGCATCCCGATCGGCAGGTCGGTGGTGGACCACAGAACCACACACCTCGGTCAATCTTCCCTGCGGGGCGGGAAGCCTTCCCAGTCTGAAGCGCGAACGCGACTGACCGCGGCGTCGAACTCAGTGCGAGACACCTCCGTCAGCCATTCTGGATCGAAGACACCAGGATGGTAGAACCATCCTTCCTCACTCTTGTCAGCCCATCTCACGGTGGCATGTCGACTAGCTGAAGAAATCACCATTCCCGGGTGTTGCGCCAAGAAGTGCTCGAATTCTCGGACGTGTTCCGGACCGGTGAAGACCACCAGCGCATCCGGCTTGAAGGCATCAGGTGGCGCTTCCTCGTACTCGTCGCTCGAACCGTGACCAGACTGCATCAAACCATCTCCTAGCTTAGGGAGTTCGGAGGGAAGCTCAAGCAAGTTTCAGGATGCCGAACAAGCCGCCCACTTCTGAGGTGTCGTGCGATCGCCAACCACACCCTGAGGATAGGCCGTGACTACTCCATCCGTGCCGGCAAGGACGAAGGTGCTACCGCCGCGGAACGAGTAGCGGTACTCCACACCGCCACCAGGTTGATCCGTCTCGGCTCCACGCTCGATGGTCTACGTGATGCACGAAAGTGCGTCCGTCCAGTTGGGCACCTGGTGCTTGAGCTCGACATGGACACCGCCAGTACTGATCCCCTTGCCACAACGGATGCCGAAGCGTCCCTTGCTCGTTGTCACGGTGTAGGGCGCCGATCCCTGAGAACTAGCAGGCACGAAAGCGGTCCGGTGGAACTGGTCTTCGCCCGCTGAGGCCCTCAACACGCCTCCGTCATCACTCTCATCGCGGCCGCGGGTGGCTCAGAAGCCCAGGCGCTGCAGCTGCTTGGGGTCGCGCTGCCAGTCCTTGGCGACCTTCACCCGCAGGTCCAGGTGCACCTTCGAGCCCAGCAGCGCCTCGATGGAGCGGCGCGCGCGCGTGCCGACGTCCTTGAGGCGGGCCCCGCCCCGGCCGATCATGATGCCCTTCTGGCTGTCGCGCTCCACGTACAGCCAGACGTGGACGTCGAGCATGGCGTCCTCGGGCTGCTGGCCGGGCAGCGGCTCGCGCGCCGCGATCTCCTCGACGACGACGGCCAGGGAGTGCGGCATCTCGTCGCCGAGGCCCTCCAGCGCGGCCTCGCGGACCAGCTCGGCGACCATGACGGCCTCGGGCTCGTCGGTGAGGTCGTCGTCGGGGTAGAGCCGCGGCCCGGCCGGCAGGTGCGAGAGCAGGACGTCGGCGACGACGTCGACCTGCTCGCCGCGCACGGCCGAGGTCGGCACGACGTCCGCGAAGCCGCCCAGCAGCTCCTCCCCGAGCCGCGTCGCCGCGAGCAGCTGCTCCGCCACCTGCTGCTTGGAGGCCTTGTCCGTCTTGGTGACGAGGGCGACCTTCGTCGAGCGCGGCGCGGCGGCGAGGGCCTCGGCGATGAACCGGTCGCCCGGGCCGATCTTCTCGTCGGCCGGCAGGCACAGGGCGACGACGTCGACCTCGGACAGCGTCTCGTGCACCAGCTCGTTGAGCCGCTTGCCCAGCAGGGTGCGCGGGCGGTGCAGGCCCGGCGTGTCGACCAGCACGAGCTGCGCGTCGGGGCGGTGCACGATGCCGCGGATCGTGTGCCGGGTCGTCTGCGGCCGGCTGGAGGTGATGGCGACCTTCTGGCCCACGAGGGCGTTGGTCAGGGTGGACTTGCCCGCGTTGGGCCGGCCCACGAGGCACGCGAACCCCGAGCGGTGGGCGGGGCGGGCTGCGTCGGGGCGGGACGGTTCAGACATCCGAGCGCTCCCGTCCGCGCGCCTCGAGGCGCTGCTCGTGCTTCTGCTCGTTGCGCTGCTCCTGGCGGTGCACCCGCTGCTCGGCGCGGGCCTCGGCGCGCTCGGCGCGCGTGGGCTCGCGCTCCGGGTCGGGTTCCGGCTCGGGTTCGACCCGGTGCACCAGCACCGTGCGCACCTGGTTGCGGCGCCCGCCCTGGCGGTCGGCCTCCAGGCGCAGGCCGTGCGCCGTCGCCGCGGCCCCGGGCACCGGCACCTCGCCGAGCGCCTTGGCGAGCAGTCCGCCCACGGTGTCGACCTCCTCCTCGTCGATCTCCAGGTCGAACAGCTCGCCCAGGTCGTCCACCGCGAGCCGCGTCGAGACGCGGAACCCGCCGTCGTCGAGCGGTTCCACCTCCGGCGTCTCGCGGTCGTACTCGTCGGCGATGTCCCCGACGATCTCTTCGATCGCGTCCTCGATGGTGACCAGCCCCGCGGTGCCGCCGTACTCGTCGACGACGATCGCGACGTGGGTGGTGTCGCGCTGCATCTGCCGCAGCAGGTCGTCCACGGGCAGGCTGTCGGGCACGAACACGGCCGGGCGCGCGACGTTCTCCGCGACGTCCGCGCGCGCCGAGGCCGGGTCGGTGTGGAAGCGGCGGGCGATGTCCTTGAGGTAGACCACGCCCAGCACGTCGTCGGCGTCCTCGCCAACGACGGGCATGCGGGAGTAGCCCGAGCGCAGCAGCAGGGCCTCGACGTCGTGCAGGCCCGTGCCGCGCCGGACGGAGACCACGTCGGTGCGGGGCACCATGACCTCGCGGACGAGGGTGTCGCCCAGCTCGAACACCGAGTGGATCATCCGGTGCTCGCCGGCCTCGATGACCGAGCTCTCCCCCGCCAGCTCGACCATCTCGCGCAGCTCCGCCTCGGAGCCGAACGGCCCGTGGCGCAGACCGCGGCCGGGCGTCACGGCGTTGCCGATGAGCACGAGCAGCTGCGCCACCGGGCCCAAAAGGCGGCTGAGCGGGCCGAGCACGGGCGCGGCCAGCAGGCCGACGGTCTCGGCGTGCAGGCGGCCCAGGGTGCGGGGGCCGACGCCGACGAGGACGAAGTCCAGCGCCGACATGCCGAGCCCCGCGAGCAGCAGCACCAGCCACCAGGAGTCGACGAAGGTCGCGACGACGACCGTGACGCAGACCGCGGCGGCCGTCTCGGCGACCACGCGCAGCAGGGTGCAGACGGTCAGGACCGGGGCCGGCGACTCCAGGACGCGCAGCAGCGCCGCGCTGCCCGGCCGCTCGTCGGCCTCGAGCTCGCGCGCCCGGCGCCGCGACGTCCCGGCGATGGCCGACTCGGCGGCGGCGATGAGGCCGGCGCCCACGACGAGGACGAGCGCGAGGAGCAGGAGGGGGACGGCGGGGGCGCCCACGGCGGCGTCAGCCCTCCGCGCCGGCGGGCGGCCCCGACAGGGCCCGGTGCCCCACCGTCGGGGTCGGGTCGCCCGGGCGGCCGATGCTGGCCAGGAAGCCCAGCACCAGGCGGCGCTGCAGCGTGAACATCTCGCGCTCCTCGTCGGGCTCGGCGTGGTCGTAGCCCAGCAGGTGCAGGATCCCGTGCGTCACGAGCAGCAGCACCTCGTCCGCCGTCGCGTGCCCCGCGGCCGCGGCCTGCTCGGCGGCGACCTGCGGGCACACCACGACGTCGCCCAGGAGCCCCGGCTCCGACGTCCCGCCCTCGCGGCCCGGCCGGAGCTGGTCCATGGGGAAGGACATGACGTCGGTCGCCCCGGGCTCGTCCATCCACTGCACGTGCAGGCGGGCCATGGCCTCGGTGTCCACGAGCAGCACCGACAGCTCCGCCAGCGGGTGCACGCGCATCTCGTCGAGCACGTGGCGCGCGAGGCGCGACACCTCGACGGTGTCGACGCCGCGCCCTTGCGCGAAGGAGCTCTCGTCGACGACGTCCACGCTCACGGTCGCGTCACCGCGTCCGGCTGCGCTGGGCGTTGCGCTCCGCGCGCTCGCGCACGACGGGCGAGCTCGCCTCGTCCCAGCGCTCGTAGGCCTCGACGATGTCGGCGACCAGGCGGTGCCGGACGACGTCGCTGCTCGTCAGCTCAGAGAAGTGCACGTCCTCGACCCCGTCGAGGATCTCGCGCACGATCCGCAGCCCGGACGTCGTCCCGCTCGGCAGGTCGACCTGCGTCACGTCGCCCGTCACGACGATCTTCGAGCCGAAGCCGAGCCGCGTGAGGAACATCTTCATCTGCTCGGGCGAGGTGTTCTGCGCCTCGTCCAGGATGATGAAGGCGCCGTTGAGGGTGCGCCCGCGCATGTACGCGAGCGGGGCGACCTCGATGGTCCCGGCGGCCATCAGCCGCGGGATCGAGTCGGGGTCGAGCATGTCGTGCAGCGCGTCGTAGAGCGGGCGCAGGTACGGGTCGATCTTGTCCGTCAGGGTGCCGGGCAGGAAGCCCAGCCGCTCCCCCGCCTCCACGGCCGGGCGGGTCAGCACTATGCGGTTGACCTGCTTCGCCTGCAGCGCCTGCACGGCCTTCGCCATGGCGAGGTAGGTCTTGCCCGTGCCCGCCGGGCCGATGCCGAACACGATCGTGTTGGCGTCGATCGCGTCGACGTAGTGCTTCTGGTTCACCGTCTTGGGCCGGATCGTGCGACCCCGGCTGGACAGGATGTTCAGGGTCAGGACGTCCGCGGGGCGGTCGCTCCCGACGCCCGCGGCCTGGGCGCGCAGCATGGACACGGACCGCTCGACGGCGTCGGGCGAGAGCTGCTGCCCCGAGGCCAGCACGGCCGTCATCTGGTCGAGGAGGCGCTCGACCAGCGCGACCTCGCCTGCTGCGCCGGTCACCGTGATCTCGTTGCCGCGCGCGTGCAGGTCCGTGCGCGGGAAGGACCGCTCGAGGACCCGCAGCAGCTCGTCGCGGGCGCCCAGCAGGGACACCATCGAGACCTCGGGCGGGACGACGATGGTGTGCCGCGCGGTCGCGGGCGGCTGGACGGCGTCGTCCCCGGACGGGGTGGAGGGTCGGTCGGTGCTGTTCATGGGCGCCCTGGTGGGCCGTTCGCCTCCGGAGAGATGGGTCGGGACCTGGGAGGAGTCTACCGAGCGCTCGCCGACCGGGCACGGTCTGATCCCGGCCCCCTCTGCCGCCGGCAGAACGCGTGCGCGGGCGGTCCCCCGCCGTGCACGCTGTCCGGCGTGAGGGTGCTGGTGCTGGGAGGGACCCGCTTCGTCGGGCGCGCGGTGGTGGCCGAGGCCCTGGCGCGGGGGGACGAGGTCACGGCGCTGCACCGCGGCCGCACGGGCGCCCTGCCGCCCGGCGTCCGCGTGCTGCACGCCGACCGGACCGACGCCGCCGCGCTGGCGGCCGCGCTGGACGCGGGCGGGCGGTGGGACGCGGTCGTCGACACCTGGGCGGGCGCACCCGCCGTGGCCACCACGGCCGCGGCGCTGCTCGCCGGCCGCGCGGGCGGCTACGGGTACGTGTCGTCGGTGTCCGTCTACGCGGACGGCCACGTCGAGGAGTCCTCGCCCGTCGTCGCGGGCGACCCCGACGCCGCGGGCGGCGACTACGCCGCGCTGAAGCGGGGCGCCGAGCTCGCCGTGCTGCGCTCGTTCCCCGGCGCGCTACTGGCCCGGGCCGGGCTCGTGCTCGGCCCGCACGAGGACATCGGCCGGCTGCCGTGGTGGCTCGCGCGGACCGCCCGCGGCGGCCGGGTCGTCGCCCCCGGCCGCCGGCGCGCAGCCCTGGACGCACCTGCCGTGCTGGGTCCCGGAGTCCGGCGAGAGCGCGGGGTTCCTGGAGGCGGACACCTCGCGCGCCGCGGCCACCGGCCTGCGCTGCCGGCCGGTGGCGGAGACGGTCGCGGACACCTGGGCCTGGCTCCAGCGCGAGGGGGCGCCGCCCCAGCGCCCCGACCGCGCCGTGCACGGGTTGCCGCCGGAGATCGAGCGGACCCTCCTCGCGGCCGGCGCGCTCAGCCGGCGAGGGCAGCCAGCGGGAAGCGCACGCCCGTGAGCTCCTCGGACCGGGTCCACAGCTCCCGCGCGAGGGTGCCGTCGGAGGCCGCGGCGGAGCGGCCGACGAGGGTGGGTGCGCCGCGCGTCTCCTGGAACCCCGACGGGCCCACGTACCCGGCGGGCGGGACGTCGGCCGTCGCCGCGTGCAGGGTCGGCAGCGCACCCCCCTGGTCGTCCTGCGCGAGGAGGCGGTTGCCGAGCCGCGCCAGCACGTCGCCGACCGGGTTCCCGGTGCGGCCCTGCAGGTTGGTGGACGCCCACCCCGGGTGCGCGGCGGTCACGAGCACGCGCGAGCCCGCCTCGAACAGCCGGCGCTGCAGCTCCAGCACGAACAGCAGGTTGGCGAGCTTGGACTGGCCGTAGGCCGCCCACGCGGAGTAGCGGCGGCGCTCGTGGTTCAGGTCCTCGAGGTCGAGGCGGCCGACCCGGTGCGCTGCGGAGGACACCACGACGACGCGGTCGCGCACGTGGGGCAGCAGGAGGTTCGTCAGCGCGAAGTGGCCCAGGTGGTTCGTCCCGAACTGCGACTCGAACCCGTCGCTCGTGCGGCCGCGCGGCACGGCCATGATCCCGGCGTTGGCGACGAGGAGGTGCAGGTCCCCCGACCACCCCTCGGCGAACTCCCGCACCGAGGAGAGGTCGGCCAGGTCGAGGCGGCGGACCTCGGAGGAGCCGGGGAAGTCGTGCGTGGCCGCCCGGCCGCGCGCCGGGTCGCGCACCGCCAGGACGACGTGGGCGCCCGCACGGGCCAGCTCGCGGGCCGTGACGCGGCCGATGCCGGAGTTGGCGCCCGTGACGACGGCCGTCCGGCCGGACAGGTCGGGCAGCGAGGTGGGGCGGACGGTGGGTGTTCCGGAGGGGCTCATGCGCTCAATGTAGACACCGACAACAAAGCAGTCAACGACAACATCTCGCTACCCTCCTCTCCGTGACCACCCGCGCCTACCACCACGGCAACCTCCGCGAGGAGCTGCTGGAGCGTGCCGAGCGCACCGTGGTCGAGCAGGGCGTCGCGGCGCTGTCCCTGCGCGAGCTCGCGCGCGAGGTCGGCGTGAGCCACGCGGCCCCGCGGCGCCACTTCCCCGACCGCGACGCGCTGCTCGACGCCCTCGCCGAGCAGGGGTTCGCCCGTCTCGAGGCGCGGTTGCGCAGCGCCCTGGACCCCGTGCCGGGCGATGCCGGCACCGGGGGGTTCGCGGCCCGCTACCTGCGCGCCGCGACGGCCTACGTGGGCTTCGCCACCGAGCACCCCGAGCTGCTCGCGCTGATGTTCCGCAGCAAGCACCGGCCGGGGACCCCCGCCGTCGCGGCCGCCGCCGACGCGGCCTTCGCGCCCCTGTTCGCCCTCGTCGCGCAGGGCCAGGACGCAGGCCTGCTCGCCGTCGGGGCCGGCGACGCGGTCGCGGTCACGCTGTTCTCCTCGCTGCACGGGCTCGCGTCCCTGCTCAACGCCGGCGTGCTCGACGCGCAGCGGACGACCGAGCTGCTCGAGGTGGTGTGCGCCACCGCCCTGCGCGGCGCCGCGCCCGCCTGAGCCACCGCTGCGCCAGGATGGGGCCGTGACGACGCGCGAGGAGACGGTGCCGGCCGGACGGGTCCGGGACGGCCGGGTGCAGGAGGGCCGGGGGCAGGAGGCGGCGGTGCGGCCGCGCACGGCGGTCCTGGGGACGGGCGAGGTGGCCTGGGACGCGGCGGTCGTCAGCGCCGACGACCTCGGCCTCGGTCGCGGCGACGGCTGCTTCGAGACGCTGCGGGTGCTCGGCGGGACACCCCCGCGCCTGCTCCACCTCGCGGCCCACCTCGACCGCTTCGAGCGCTCGGCGCGCGCGCTCGACCTGCCGGCGCCCGACCGCGCGGCCTGGACCGCGCTCGCGGAGGAGATCTGCACGGACCTCGGCGAGGGGCAGGAGGCCGCGCTGCGGCTGCTGCTGACGCGCGGCACGGCGGGCGCGGGCCCGACCGGCCTGGCCACGCTGCGCCCCGTCGCCGCCGAGATCGTCGGCCAGCGCGCCACCGGCGTCGCGGTCGTCACGCTCGACCGCGGGACCGCCGTCGACGCCCACCGCGCCGCCCCGTGGCTGCTCGGCGGGGTCAAGACGCTCTCCTACGCCGTCAACACCGCGGCGCTGCGCGAGGCGGCCCGGCGCGGTGCGCAGGACGTCCTGTTCACCACCCCGGCCGGGGAGGTCCTCGAGGGGCCGACCGCGACGGCCCTGTGGTTCGCCGACGGCGGGTTCCGGACGGTCCCCGCGGGGGCCACCGGCATCCTCGCGGGCACCACCCAGCGCGCGGTCTTCGCGGGCGCGCGGGCCGCGGGCCACCCGGCCGACGAGCGGGTCGCCACCGTCCCCGACCTGCACCGCGCGGACGCGCTGTGGCTCGTCTCCAGCGTGCGCGGCGCGGTCGAGGTGACCTCGCTCGACGGCCGCGCCCTGCCGCGCCGCCCCGACCTCACCCCGTCGGTGCGGGCGTGGTGCGAGGGCTGAGCGCCGCGAGCGGCGTCGCCGCCTTGAGCAGGACCTCGGCGACCTCGGCGTCCGGGTCGGAGTCCAGGACGACGGCCCCGCCCGCGCCGATGCGCCACGGCCCGACCCCGGCGCCGCCGACGCGGACCATCGTGCGGATGACGACGGCCAGGTCGGCGGACCCGTTGCAGGCCAGGAACCCCAGCGCCCCCGAGTAGATCCCCCGGGGCCGCTGCTCGAGCGCGTCGATCACCTCGGTCGTCCGCAGCTTCGGCGCCCCCGTCATCGAGCCCGGCGGGAAGCAGGCGCGCAGGGCGGCGACCGCCCCGACGTCCGGGCGCAGCCGCCCCGTCACGGTGGACACCAGCTGGTGCACGCTCGGGAGCGTCTCGGTGGCCATCAGCGCGGGGACGGACACGCTGCCGGGCACGCACACGCGGGACAGGTCGTTGCGCAGCAGGTCGACGACCATGAGGTTCTCGGCGCGCGTCTTGGCGTCGCGCTGCAGGCCGCCGCGCAGCTCCTCGTCGGTGGCCGGGTCGGGGTCGCGGCGCACCGTGCCCTTGATGGGCCGCGTCTCGACCGTGCCGTCGACCCCGACGTGCAGGAACCGCTCCGGCGAGCTGCACGCGACCTCCACGTCGCCGAAGCGCAGGAACGCCGCGTAGGGCGCCGGGTTCGCGCGCCGCAGGGCCCGGTAGGTCGCGAACCCGTCCAGCGCGGCGCCGGGTGCGTCAACGGGCACCCTCGCCTCGTTGGTCAGGCAGATCTCGTAGCTCTCCCCCGCGACGAGCGCCGCGCGGCACGCCTCGACGTCGCGCCGGTAGTCCGCGGGGGCGCGCACGAGCAGGCCCGCGACCTCGTCCGGTCCCGGCAGGACGAGCACCTCCCGGGGGGCGGCGGGCCCGCGGGGCAGCCGCGCGACGAGCGCCGCCGTCTCCGCGAGCCACGCCTCGGCCGCCGCGGCCGTCGCCGCGTCCTCGCTCAGCGCCAGCAGCCACGTCTCGCGCCGGTCGTGGTCGACGGCCACGAACCGGTCGGCGAACACCCACGCGGAGTCGGGGGTGTCCGCCCGCCGCGGCGTCGGCGCCCCGCACTCGTCGCGCAGCTCGTAGCCGGCCCAGCCGACGTACCCGCCCGTGAACGCGAACGGCGGCACCTGCTCGCCCGCGAGGACGACCTCCCGGCGCGCCAGCTCGGCCGCGAGGTGGGGCAGTGCCGGCGGTTCGCCCGTGCGGTGGGTCACGACCTCCGCCAGCGGCCCGCGGGCGTCGCCGAGGAAGGAGAACCGGCCCGAGCCCGCGCCCCGGGCGCTGCTGTCCAGCCAGAACGACCAGGGGGCGTCGGCGCAGCGGCGCGCGAAGAACTCCTCCGCGTCCACCTCGACGTCGAGGCGCCGCACGGTGGCGGTGAACCGGCGCTGCACCGGCCGGCACATGGCGACGAAGTTCTCCACGATCCGCCGGCCGGAACCGCTCGCGATCGACTCGGGGTGGAACTGCACGCCGACGAGGGGGCGGGTGCGGTGCCGCAGCGCCATGAGGACGCCGTCGCGGCCCCACGCCAGGGGTTCCAGCTCGGGCGGCAGTGGTTCCGCGACGCAGAACGAGTGGTAGCGCGTCGCGGGGAACTCCTGCGGGAGGCCCGCGAGCACCGAGGTCCCGGTGTGCCGCACCGACTCGACGTGACCGTGCCGCGGCTGCGGCGCGGGGACGACGGCCGCACCCGCCGCCAGCCCGATCCCCTGCATGCCGAGGCACACCCCGAGCACCGGGACCTCGCTGCGCCGCAGCACGTCCGCCGCCAGGCCGAAGTCCCGCGCGCGCGCCGGGTGCCCCGGGCCGGGCGAGATGACGATGCCCGCGAAACCCGTGAGGTCGAGCGTGCCCGGCGCGGCGTCGTCGTCGCTGACCACGACGGGAGCGGTGCCGGTGACGACCGCGAGCAGGTCGACGAGGTTGTGCGTGTAGGAGTCGTGGTTGTCCACGACCAGCCAGCGCACGGTGCGGCTCAGGTGTCCGCGCGGTCGGGGACGACCGTGCGGTCCAGCGGTTCCGGCTCGGCCGGCTGCACCTCGTCGCTGGGGAAGTCCGCGAGGTCGCCCGCGTCCTCGCGGTCCCAGTCGTCGAACGTCAGGCCGGTCTGCAGGTAGACCACGAGCAGGCGGGCGAGCGCCACGAGACCGTCGAGGTGCACGCGCTCGTGGCCGTGGCTGGCGTCGAGGCCGAAGCCCAGCAGCGCCGCGCGCGCCTCGATCCCGGCCTCCAGCGCGGGGGCCGCGTCCGAGCGGTAGTGCTTGTAGAGGTCCCGCACGGCGGGGATGCGGTGCTCGCGCGCGAGGCCGTGCAGCCGCCGCGACAGGTGGTAGTCGAAGGGGCCGGTCATGTCGAGCATGCCGATGCTCGCGAGCTCCTCGCGCGAGGCCTGCCCGGGCGCGACCACCGCGTTGTCCACCGCGACCAGTTCCGCCACGTCGGGCGCGAGCCCGTGGGTGGCCCCGAACCCCACCTCCTCGCCGATGGTGACGAGGAGCTGGGCGCTGACGCGCAGCGGCACCCGCGCCTCGCGCAGCGCCTTCAGCGCCGCCAGGCACGCCGCGAGCCCGGCCTTGTCGTCGAGGTGGCGGGACTTCACGTACCCGCCGCGCGTGAGCTGCGGCGCCGCGTCCAGCGCCGCGAAGTCGCCGACCTGGACCCCGAGGGCGGTGACGTCCCGCGCGCTCTCGACGGGCTCGTCGATGCGCACCTCCACGAAGTCCCAGCCCACGCCCTGGGTGTCGATCTCGTCGCCGTGGGCGTGACCGCTGCTCTTCAGCGGCAGCACGGTGCCCGTGTAGACGGCCTCGGCGTCGTCGGTGAACAGCGTGACGTGCGCGCCCTCGGCGAACCGCGCGCTGTGGCTGCCGACCGGGACCACCTCGAGCCGGCCGTTCTCCTTCACGCGCTTGACCATCAGCCCGATGGTGTCGGCGTGCACGACGACGGCGCGGCGCACCGTCCGCGAGCCGCCGGGCAGCGTCGCGCGCAGGATCCCCCGCCGGGTGACGTCGAAGGGCAGGCCGAGGGCGTCGAGGTGCGCGCCGATCGTCCGCATCACCGCGTCCGTGCGCCCCGACGGGCTGGGGATCCGCAGCATCTCCATGAGCGTCGCGGTGAGGTGGTCGACGTCGATCGGCAGGTCGACCGGTCGCTCGCCGGACGGGTCGGCGGACGGGTCGTCGGGAGTCGTCCTCGCGGTGCTCATCACCCCGATGGTGCCCGCCCGCGGCGCGGGGCGGAACACCCGGGCCCGGCCGGAGGTTGCGCCGGTCGACCACCTGCCCCGACGGAAGGCCCGCACGCACCGTGAACCTGTTCTCCCCGCTCACCCTCGGCGACCTGGAACTGCCCAACCGGGTCGTCATGGCGCCGCTCACGCGGCTGCGCTCCGGCGAGGACGGCGTCCCCGGGCCCCTCGTCGCCGAGCACTACGCCCAGCGGGCGGGCTTCGGCCTCCTCGTGGCCGAGGGGACGTACCCCTCGCCGGAGTCGCGCGGCTACCCGGGCCAGCCCGGCATCGTCACCGACGCGCAGGTCGACGGCTGGCGCGCCGTCACCGCCGCCGTGCACGCCCGCGGCGGCCGCATCGTGCTGCAGGTCATGCACGCGGGCCGCGTCTCGCACCCGGCCATCACGGGCACGCCGCACGTGGTCGCCCCGAGCGCCGTCGCGATCCGCGGCGAGGTGCACACGCCCGGCGGCAAGCTCCCCTACCCGGTGCCGCACGCCCTGAGCACCGAGGAGGTGCGCGCCACGGTGCGCGACCTCGTCGCGGCCTCCCGGCGTGCCCTCGACGCGGGGTTCGACGGGGTCGAGCTGCACAGCGCCAACGGCTACCTGCTGCACGAGTTCCTGTCCCCCGCCGCGAACCGCCGCGACGACTCCTACGGCGGGACGCCGGGGCACCGCGCGCGCCTCCCGCTCGAGGCGGCGACGGCCATCGCCGCGGAGGTCGGCGCCGGCCGCGTGGGCGTGCGGATCTCCCCCGCGCACGGCATCCAGGACGCGTTCGAACCGGACGCGGCCGACGTCCTCGCGACGTACGGGACGCTCGTCGACGGCCTGGCCGGGCTGGACCTCGCCTACCTGAGCGTGCTGCACGCCGAACCGGCCGGGGACCTCGTGCAGGACCTGCGCCGCCGCTTCCGCGGCCCGCTGGTCGCGAACAGCGGCTTCGGTGCGGTCACCACCCGCGAGGACGCCGTGGCGCTCGTCGAGAGCGGCGCGGCCGACGCGGTCGCGGTGGGGCGCATGGCGATCGCCAACCCCGACCTCGTGCAGCGCTGGGCGGGGCAGCACGCCGAGAACGAGCCCGACGCCTCGACGTTCTACACCGACGGCGCGCGCGGCTACACCGACTACCCGTTCCTCGCCGACGCCCGTCAGGGGGTCTGAGGCCCCCGGCGAGGCTCAGCGGGTCTCGGGGAACAGCAGGTCGAGGAAGCGCTGCGCGGTCGGGCGCGGGCTGTGGTTGGCCAGGCCGGGGCGCTCGTTGGCCTCGATGACCACGTGCTCCGGCCCGCGCACGTCGGGCACGAGCAGGTCGAGCCCGGTGACGGGGATCCCCAGCGCCCGGCTGGCCGCCACGGCCGCGTCCACCAGGTCGGGGTGCAGGTCGTCGGTGACGTCGTCGATCGTGCCGCCCGTGTGCAGGTTCGCCGTGCGGCGCACCTGCAGGCGGCGGCCGCGCTCGAGGACGTCGTCGAGGGAGCAGCCCGCGTCGGCGACGACGGCCTCCGTCGTGGCGTCCAGCGGGATCCGCGACTCCCCGCCGGTCGCGGCGGCCCGGCGGCGGCTCTGCTCCTGCACCAGCGCCCGCACGGTGGCGGCGCCCGTGCCGATGACGGCCGCGGGCCGCCGCACGGCCGCGGCCACGACCTCGTGGTCGATGACCAGGATGCGCAGGTCCTCCCCGCGGACGAGCTCCTCGACCAGCACGTCGGGGCAGTGCCCGCTCGCCTCGGCCACCGCGTCGCGCAGGGCGTCGGGCGTCGCCACGCCCACCGTGATGCCCTTGCCCTGCTCGCCGCGCGCGGGTTTCACCACCACGGGCCCCCGCTCGGCGATCAGCTCCTCCACCGCGGCCAGCCCGGCCTCGTCCCGCAGCGGGTCCGGCGCCAGCTCGACCCCGCGGGGCACGCGCACGCCGGTCGCCGCGAGCAGGCGCCGGGTGACCCGCTTGTCGTCGCAGCGGCTCATGGCCACGGCGCTCGTGAGCTCCGACAGCGACTCGCGCGTCAGCAGCGAGCGGCCCGCGAAGGACAGCCGCATCTCCCCCGAGGGCGCGTCGGTCACCTCCACCCGGACGCCGCGGCGCAGGGCCTCCTCGGCGATGATGCGCGCGTAGGGGTTCAGCCCGTCGACACCCGCGGGCCGCGGGGAGAACAGCGGCTGGTTGATGGGGTTCTTCCGCTTGACCACCACCGGCGGTGCGGGGCGGAACCCCAGCCGGCGGTACAGCGCGATCGCCGCGTCGTTGTCGTGCAGCACGGACAGGTCGAGGACCGCCCGCCCGCGCGCGGCGTAGCGCTCGGCGAGGACGCGGACGAGGCACTCCCCGACCCCGCGCGGGGCGGCCTGCGGGTCCGACGCCAGGCACCACAGGCTCGCGCCCGCGTCGGGGTCGCCGAAGGCCAGCACGTGGTCGACGCCCGTGACGGTCCCCACGATCGCGCCCGTGCGCGTGTCCTCGGCCACGAGGTAGGTGAACGTCCGCGTGCGGTGGTTGGCCCACATGACGTCCGGGTCGGAGCGGACCATGCCGCACGCCGCGTAGAGGCGGTTGACGTCCTCCAGCTCGGCGCGCTCGCGCACCATCCGCACGAAGACGTCGGGGTTGCGGTCGCGCGGCGGGCGGTAGCGCGCCAGCGGCAGGCGGTAGGTGTAGGAGGGGTCGACGAACAGCTCGTGCGGGGCGAGGCCCACGAGCACCTGCGGGTCGCGCACGTACATCGCGATGTCCCGCTCGCCGGTCTCCTCGGCCCGCAGCGCGTCGACCACGTCGCGCTGGTCGGCGAAGGTCTGGCCCAGGACGAGGCGGCCCCAGCCCATGTCGAGGACGACGTCGCGGGCGACGCCGTCGCGCAGGTGGTGCGGCAGGCCCGGCCGCCGGCGCAGGCCCGCGACGGTGAGGTGGCGCCGCGTCGCGGTGCTCGGCACGGCGGGCCTCAGATCCCGTGCTGCTGCAGCCACAGCTCCAGCAGGCCGAGCTGCCAGAGCTTGTTGCCGCGCAACGGGGTCAGCTCGGCGTTGGGCGCGTCGAGCAGGCCCGCGACGTACTCGGGGCGGAACAGGCCGCGAGCGCGGGCGGCGTCGCTGGAGAGCGCGTCGCGGACGAGCCCGAGCACCTTCCCCTCCAGGTGCGTGATGGCCGGCACGGGGAAGTACCCCTTGGGCCGGTCGATCACCTCCCGCGGGATCACCCTGCGCCCCAGGCGCTTGAGGATCCCCTTGCCGCCCTCGGCGAGCTTCAGCCCGGGCGGGACGCACGCGGCCAGCTCGACGAGCTCGTGGTCGAGGAACGGCACGCGGGCCTCGAGCCCCCACGCCATCGTCGTGTTGTCCACGCGCTTGACGGGGTCGTCGACGAGCATCACCTCGGTGTCCAGCCGCAGGGCCGCGTCGACCGCCGTGTCCGCGCCCGGGCGGGCGAAGTGCTCCTCGACGAACCGCCGCGACACGTCCTCCTCGGTCAGCCACTGCGGCTGCAGCACCCGGGCCGTGCCGGCGTGGTCGCGGTCGAAGAAGGCGGCCGCGTAGGCGTCCACCCCGGCGGCCGGGTCGAGCCCCGCGAGCGGGGGGTACCAGTGGTACCCGGCGAACACCTCGTCGGCGCCCTGGCCGGACTGCACCACCTTGGTGGTCTGCGAGACGTGCTGCGAGAGCAGGTCGAACGCGACGACGTCGTGGCTGACCATGGGTTCGCTCATGGCGCCGACCGCGTGGCCGAGCGCACCCACGAGCTCGTCGCCCGTGACCCGGATCCGGTGGTGGTCGGTGCCGTAGCGCTCCGCGATGACGTCGGAGTAGGCGAACTCGTCGCCCTCGCGGCCGCCGACGGACTCGAACCCGATGGAGTACGTCGCGAGGCCCGGCTGGCCCGCCTCCGCGAGCAGCCCGACGATGAGGCTCGAGTCCAGCCCGCCCGACAGCAGCACGCCGACCGGCACGTCGGCCACGGTGCGGCGCCGCACCGCGGTGCGCAGGGACGCCAGCACGGCGTCCTCCCAGTCGCGCTCGTCGTAACCCGCGAACTCCGCGCGGCGGGTGTGGTCCGGCGCCCAGTAGCGGTGCTCGTGACCCGTGCCGTCGGCCTCGACGACGCGCACCGTCGCGGGTGGCAGCTTGCGCACGCCCCGCAGCACGGTCAGCGGCGCGGGAACGACGGCGTGCCAGGTCAGGTAGTGGTGCAGGGCGACCGGGTCGATCGTCGTGTCGACGTCGCCGGCCGCGACGAGCGCGGGCAGGCTCGAGGCGAACCGCAGGCGGCCCGGCGTCTCGGCGAGGTAGAGCGGCTTGACGCCCAGGCGGTCCCGGGCGAGCACCACGCGGCCGGAGTCGCGCTCGTGCAGCACGACGGCGAACATCCCGACGAGGTGGTCGACGACGTTCGTGCCCCACCGGTGGTAGCCCTTGAGGATGACCTCGGTGTCGGAGGTGGACGTGAAGCGGTACCCCAGCGCGCCGAGCTCCTCGCGCAGCTCGCGGTAGTTGTAGATGCAGCCGTTGAAGACCGCCGCGAGGCCCAGCTCCGGGTCGAGCATGGGCTGCGCCCCGCACGCCGAGAGGTCGATGACCGACAGCCGCCGGTGGCCGAACGCGACCCGGCCCTGCGCCCAGAGGCCCTCGCCGTCCGGCCCGCGCACGGCGAGCTGCCCGGACATCCGCTGCACCGCCGAGACGTCCGCCGGACGCCCGTCGAAGGTGACCTCACCGCACAACCCGCACATGGCAGACCATCCAACCCGCGGATCAGCCGGGGGGCCAGGTGAAGTCGCGGCCCCCGAGGACGTGACCGTGGACGTGGAACACCGACTGGCCGACGCCCGCGCCGCTGTTGAACACGAGGCGGAACTCGCCACCGGACTCCGCGTCGGCGACCTGCTGGGCCACCGCGACCAGGCGCGCGAGCGTGGCGGGAGCCGCGGCCGCGAGGTCCGCGACGGTCTCGTAGCGCTCGCGGGGCACGACGAGGACGTGCAGCGGGGCCTGCGGGGCGACGTCGCGGAACGCCACGACGAGGTCGTCGGCGTGCACGACGTCCGCGGGCACCTCGCCCGCGATGATCCGGAGGAACAGGTCGTCGGGGGCGCGTCCGGCCGGGGTGCCGCTCATGCCCGGCGAGGGTAGTCCGCCGCGCCGGGGACCACGCTCGGGGGCGGCTGAGATCTCCTCCGGTTGGATGTCAACCGTGAGTGACCGCTGGACGTCTTACCGTCGTGCAACACCTGCGAGAGCTCGCCGTGGCTGACCCGGCGCCCGGCGAGGACCCGCGCGCCTGGGACGCGGACACGGCCGTCACCGTGCTGTACGCCTCGCACTGGCGCCGCCTGGTGGGGCTGGCCCTGCTGCTGGTCAAGGACGGCGCGAGCGCCGAGGAGGTGGTGCAGGACGCCTTCGTGGCCCTGCACCGGCGCTGGGGAAGGCTGGACGACCACGCCAGCGCCGTGGCCTACCTGCGGCAGTCCGTGGTGAACGGGGCCCGCGACGTGCTGCGCCACCGCGAGGTCGAGGACCGCCGCCGGCCCCTGCCGGACCCCGAGCCCGAGGGCCCCGAGGAGCGCGCCGTGCGCTCGGCCGAGCACCGGACCGTGCTGGCTGCGCTGGACGCGCTGCCCGCGCGGCAGCGCGAGGTCCTCGTGCTGCGCTACCACGCCGACTTCTCCGAGCAGGACATCGCCGAGTCCCTGGGCATCAGCCGGGGGGCCGTCAAGACCCACGCGCACCGGGGCCTCAGCGCCCTGCGCGCCGCCGTGCGGACCACCGAGGAGCTGTCATGAGCAAGGACCCCACGCCCACCGGCCCCCTCCCGGGCGAGGACGACCCGACCGTGCGCTCGCTGCGGGACGCGATGGCGGCCCGGGCCGACGCGGCGCAGCCCGGCGACCGCCTCGCCGACATCCGCGGCCGGGCGCGCGCGCGGCGGCGCGCCTCCCGCGCGTGGACGGCGGTCGCCACGGCGGCGGCCGTCGTGGTCGTCGGCGGGGGCGCGACGTACGCGCTGACGCGCCCCGGGCCGGGGGACACCGTGCGGCTCACGGCGGCGGACACCGGCCCGGGCCCGGCGACCAGCACGCCGCCCCCGAGCACGCCGGCCGCGCCGGCGAGCGCGGACCCGGCCCCGAGCGCGTCGGAGACGCTCGCGGTCGCCCCGCCCGCGGCGACCCCGAGCACCGCGGAGGCTCCCGCCACCGCGACCGCCACGCCGGACCCGCTGCCCTCGGGGGCGGCGACGGTGCCCGTGTACTGGCTCGGCGAGGGGTCCTCGAAGCTCTTCCGCGAGTTCGTCCCGGCCACGGGCGGTGGGGACGACCCCACCCGTGCGCTGCACGCCATGCTCGCGGGCGCGGCCGTCGACCCCGACTACACGAGCCCCTGGAGCGCCGACCCCGCCGCGACCGTCGCCTCCGTGGACGGCACCCTCGTCGTCGACCTCGACGCGGGGGCCGCACCCGGGTCGCTCCCGGCCGCGCAGGCCGAGGCCGCCCTCCAGCAGCTCGTGCACACCGTGACCGCGGCCGCCGGCGACGACCTGCCCGTGCAGCTGCGCGTCGACGGCCGGGCGCGCGCCGAGGTGTTCGGGCAGGCCGTGCCCGCGACCCTCTCGCGCGCCCCGCAGGCCGACGTGCAGGCGCCCGCCTGGATCACGTCGATCAGCACCGCCACGCCCGGCCGGGTCGTCGTCGAGGGGGTCGGGACCGCGTTCGAGGGCACGCTCCTGTGCACGGTCACCGACGCGGCCGGCACCGAGGTGCACCGCGACGCCGTGCAGGCGGGCGCCAACGGCCGCTACGCGCAGTTCTCCGTCACGGTCCCGCTGCCCGCGGGCACCTACACGGTCGCGGTCGCCGCCCCCGACGAGTCCGGCGGCGAGGGCCCGGCCCCGGTCGGGGACACCAAGACGGTCACCGTCCGCTGAACGACTCGGGGCGCTGACGCCTCAGGCCAGGGGGGCCACGACGCTGTCCTCGGGCAGCGGCTGCGGCAGCGCCAGGTGGAAGCCCTGCGCGCGGTCGACGCCGAAGCTGCGCAGCAGCGCCAGGGACGCCTCGTCCTGCACGTGCTCGGCGACCGTCTGCTTGCCCAGCCCCCGGCAGACCGCGACGAGGGCCTGGACCGTGAGCTGGTCGCTCGTGGAGGTGGCGAGGTCGCGGACGAGGTCGCCGTCGATCTTCACGCCGTCGTAGGGCAGGTCCTGCAGGTGGCGGAAGGACCCGAAGCCCGGCCCGAAGTCGTCGAGGGTGAAGCGGCAGCCGAGCGCGCCCAGGCGCATCGACGCCCGCCGGGCCGCTTCGAGGTTGCCCAGCACGGCCGCCTCGCGCACCTCCACCGCGAGGCCGCGCGGGTCGACGGGAGCGTCGCGCACGAGCGCGACGAGCTCGTCCACCAGCGCCTCGTCCGCGATGGAGGCGCCCGCGAGGTTGACGTGCAGGACGCCGGTGCCGCCCGCGGCCTGGCGCCGCGCCAGCAGCTCCAGCGCGCGGCCGACCACCCAGCGGTCGAGGGCCTGCACCTGGCCGAACCGCTCGGCCACCTCGAGGAAGTGCACGGGGGCCAGGGGGACGCCCGTCGACGCGTCCAGCATGCGCACCAGGAGCTCCGACTCCTCGGTGCGGCCCGTGCGCAGGTCCACGACCGGCTGCTCCCACAGGACGAAGCCGCCGGTCTCCAGCGCCTCGCGGACGCGCTCGGAGCACGCCAGCCGGCTGCGCACCGGTGTGCGGCGGCCAGCGGTCGCGTCGAGGACGGTGACCCGGTCGCGGCCCGCGTCCTTCGACTCGTACAGGGCCAGGTCGGCCGAGGCCAGCAGCTCGGCCGCGCCGAGGCCGCTCCCGCCGCCCACGGCCGCCACCCCGATCGAGGCCGTGCAGCGCACGACGCGCTGCCCCACCCGGACCGTCGCGCTCTCCCGCAGCGAGCGGAGCAGGTCGTCCGCGAGCGTCGCCCCTCCCGCGGCGTCCGCCTGCGGGCACAGGACGCCGAACTCGTCACCGCCGAGGCGGGCCACGAGGTCGGTGTCGCGCACGCGCTCGCGCAGGACCGACGCGACGCGGCGCAGCAGCTCGTCCCCGTGCTGGTGGCCGTAGGTGTCGTTGACGTGCTTGAAGCCGTCGAGGTCGACGACGAGGAGGGCGGCGGTCTGCCCGTAGCGCTCGCCGAGCGCCACGAGGTGCTCCAGCTCCTCCTCGAAGCGGCGCCGGTTCACGGTCCCGGTCAGGGGGTCGTGGTCGGCGAGGTGGCGCAGCGCGAGCTCCTGCCGGCGCTGCTCCGTGGTGTCGTGGGCCTGCAGCAGGCTGAACAGCACCTCGCCGTCGTCGCTGCGCACGAGGGAGGTCCGGACCTGCACCCAGACCTCGTGCCCCAGGCGGTGGCGGTAGCACTGCTCGACGTCCAGCTCGTCGTGGTCGCCCAGCAGGAGGGCGACCACGTCGTCGGCGCTGCCGCCGAGGTGGGCGGGGTCCAGCAGCTCGCGGTAGTTGGTGCCCGGCCAGCGGTCGTGCTCGTCGTAGCCCAGCATCGCCGCGAGCGCGGGGTTGACCTGGATCAGGTCCCCCGCGGAGCCGGGCTCGGTGGACAGCAGGGCGATGCCGATGGGCGAGTGCTCGAAGGAGGCGCGGAAGCGGGCCTCGAGCTGGGCGAGGCGCGCGGCGACCTCCTTGGAGACCAGCCGGATGTCCAGGTGGCGGCGCGCGATGGAGATGAAGAGCAGGCCCCCGATGACCTGCGCGACGTGAGGCAGGACGTGCACGAGGGCGAGCTCCAGGGCGCCGGGCCCGGCCATCTCCGGCCCGCCCCCGGGCATGTCGTGGCCCGCTCCGAGCAGCACCTGCGCGGCGATCCCGACGTGCGTGGCGGCACAGCCCATGAAGAACGCGAAGGCGCCCCACCGGGCGAGGGAGATGAGGCGCGCGGGCTCGGAGGCGATGCGCGCCAGCCGCGGCACGATCTCGACCGCGATGACGCCGTAGAGCGCCGCGACGACCAGCGCCAGCACGGCTACGACCACCGTCATGAGGACTCCCTAGAAGGTCACTCACCGCGACCGCGGGATCACCCTTCTAGAGCGGGGGGACCACGTCAAGCACCGGCGGCCAGCCACGCCGGGCGAGGTCCGAGGCCGAGGCGGTGGCGGGCCGCGTCCTCCGAGGGGCTGTAGGGGCCGAGCGCGAGCTGCAGGCCGCGCAGCTGCCACCGGGTGCGGGCGAGGACGGCGCGCTCGCGCAGGCCCCGCGCGTCGCGGCCGGGCAGGCCCGCGAACTCCGCGACGGTCGGTGACAGCAGCAGCCCGCCCGCCGCGGACAGCCCGGAGTAGAAGAGCTGCTCGGCCCGCCCGAGCCCCGTGGGGCTCGCGAGGAAGCGCAGCAGGTGCTCCGGCACCGTCTCGAGGTCCGGCCGCAGCTCCGCGAGGGCCGCGGCGAGCTCGGCCCGCGACGCGGGCAGGTCGCGCGCGCCGAGGGCCTGGGCCGAGCGCGCCCACTCGGCCACGTAGGTGTCGGCCCAGCCCCGGCCGAAGCGCCGCGAGAGGTCGCGGCCCACCTCCGTCTGCGCCGCGAGGAAGGCGTCGGTGAACGCCAGGTGCACCCAGCGCAGCAGCCGGGGGTCCGAGGCCGCGTAGGCGCGGCCGCGGTCGTCGGTCCCGCGGACGCGCGTGTGCATGCCGCGCACGCGCGCGGCCTCGCGCTCGGCCAGCTCGGCCGAGCCGAACGTGGACACCACGAGCCACCGGGCCGTGCCCGCCAGGCGCGCCCACGGGTCCTGCTGGTAGCTGGAGTGCCGCTGCACCCCCGCCAGCGCGAGCGGGTGGGCCCCCTGGCCCAGGAGCGCGACGACCCCGCCGACGAGGGTCGACAGGTCGCCGTGAACGCGCCACACCACGCCGTCGGGCTCGAACCACCCCGGCCCCGACCCGACCAGCGCGATGTCGCGCACCCAGTCGGGCGCCCCGGTCGGGTCGCCCGAGACGCGGGCCCGGAAGCCGCTGCGGACGCGCTCGGCGAGACCGGGCGAGGCGGGCGTCACCGGTCGCGGAAGCGGCCGCGCAGCTTGGAGAACACCCCCTGGTGGGCGGGCGAGAGCTTGCCGGCGGGCTTCACCTCGCCGCGGAGCTCGGCGAGGCGGCGCAGCAGCTCCTCCTGCTCCTCGTCGAGGTCGCGGGGCGTGGAGACGTCGAGCGTCACGACGAGGTCGCCGCGGCCCTGCGAGCGCAGGTGCTCGACGCCCCGGTCGCGCAGCAGGACCGTCTCGCCGCCCTGGGCGCCCGGGCGGACGTCGACGTCCTCGACGCCGTCGAGGGTCTCCAGCGGGATCGAGGCCCCCAGCGCCGCCGCGGTCATGGGCACCTCGAGCGTGCAGTGCAGGTCGTCGCCGCTGCGGGTGAACACGGGGTGCGGCCGCTCGTGGATCTCGACGTACAGGTCGCCGGGCGGGCCCCCGCCCGTGCCCACCTCGCCCTGCGAGGCCAGCTGGATGCGCGTGCCCGTGTCGACGCCCGCGGGGATGCGGATCGTCAGCGGCCGACGGGCCCGGACCCGGCCCTCCCCCGAGCACTCCAGGCACGGCGAGGGCAGGACGGTGCCGAAGCCGTGGCAGGACGGGCACGGCTGCGTCGTCATGACCTGGCCGAGCAGCGAGCGCACGACGCGCTGCACCTGGCCCTGGCCGTGGCAGATGTCGCACGTCGCGGGGCTCGTGCCGGGCTGGCAGCAGGAGCCCTTGCAGGTCGGGCAGAGGACCGCGGTGTCGACCTGGATCGAGCGCTCGCCGCCGAAGGCGGCCTCGGCGAGGTCGACGTCGACGCGGATCAGGGCGTCCTGCCCGCGCTGGGTGCGGCTGGCGGGGCCCCGGCCGCCGCCCTGGCCGCCCTGGCCGAAGAAGGCGTCCATGATGTCGGAGAAGCCGAAGCCCTGACCGAAGCCGGCGCCCGCGCCGTTCTGCCCGCCGGTGCGGTCGTAGCCCGCCCGCTTGTCGGGGTTGGAGAGGGTCTCGTAGGCCTGCGAGACCTCCTTGAACTTCTCGCCCGCGTCCGGGTCGGACGTGACGTCGGGGTGGAGCTTGCGCGCGAGCTTGCGGTACGCGCGCTTGATGTCCTCCGCCGAGGCGTCCCTGCTGACGCCGAGGACGTCGTAGTAGTCGCTCACGGGACGCTCAGGTCTCCTTCTCGGGTCGGGTGGTGCTGCGGCGGGTGCGGTCCGGCCCGCGGGTCACGAGGACAGGATCCGCGAGACGTAGCGGGACACGGCCCGCACCGCCGCCATGGTCGTGGGGTAGTCCATGCGGGTCGGGCCGAGGACGCCGAGGCGCGCCAGCACCTCGCCGCCGCCGTAGCCGCTGGTGACCACGGAGGTCTCGGCCAGGCCCAGGTGCAGGTTCTCCGCGCCGATGCGGACGCTCAGCGCCCCGCGGTCCGCGGCCGGGTCCTCCGTCATCTCCTGCACGAGCCGGAGCAGGACGACGTGCTCCTCGAGGGCCTCCAGGACGGTGCCGAGCGAGGCCGACAGGTCGGCACCCGAGCGCACCAGGTTCGCGGTGCCCGCGATGACGACTCGCTCCTCCAGGCCCGCGGTGAGGCAGTCGCCCAGCGCCGCGACGATCTCCGCGACGACGGCCCGGTCGGGCTGCGGGGTGACCTGCACCAAGTCGGTGAGGCTGTCGCGGGCCTCGCCCAGCCGGCGGCCCGCGAGGGCCCCGTTGAGCCGGGTCCGCAGCGCCGCGAGCGCCGCGGTGAGGGACTCGGTGTCCACGGCGGAGCGGACGTCGATGACGCGCTGCTCGACGCGGCCCGTGTCGGTGATGAGCACGAGCAGGGCGCTGCGGCCGCCGACGGGCACGAGCTCGACGTGGCGCACCGCGGCCCGCGACAGGGACGGGTACTGCACCACGGCGGCCTGCCGCGTGATCTGCGCCAGCAGGCGGACGGTCCGGTCGACGACGTCGTCGAGGTCCACCGCGCCGTCGAGGAAGGTCTGGATGGCGCGCCGCTCGGCGGCCGACATCGGCTTGACGGCCGCGAGGCGGTCCACGAAGAGCCGGTAGCCCTTGTCCGTCGGGATGCGGCCGGCGCTGGTGTGGGGCTGGGTGATGTAGCCCTCCTCCTCCAGCACGGCCATGTCGTTGCGGATCGTCGCGGGCGACACCCCGAGCTGGTGGCGCTCCACGAGGGCCTTCGACCCGACCGGCTCGTGGCTCGACACGTAGTCCTCGACGATCGCGCGCAGGACCGAGAGCCTGCGGTCGTCACTCATCGCCCTGCCCCCTCCTCGCTGCCGCGCCCGCGGTGCGGACCCCTCGTCCGGACCCCGCCCCCGGAGCTCTGGCACTCCGCGACGTCGAGTGCCAAGTCTAGGTCAGGTCGCGGCCCGCTGCCCGCGGCCACCGCCCGCCCGGCGCGCCAGCCCCGCCCCGGTCCGGGCCGCGGCTAGCGTTCCCGCGTGAGCTCGCGCGACCGCTACGGCACCGACGTCCTGTCCAGCGACCCGCACCCGCGGCGGCCCACCTCGCGCGAGGAGCCGGCCGTGGCCGGGCTCGTCGTGGAGGACGTCGAGACCGGCTGGGTCGGGGCCGTGGTGCGGGTGGAGAAGAGCGGCGGCGTGCACGTCGTCGTCCTGGAGGACGGCCGCGGCCGGACCCGGACCTTCCCGCTCGGCCCGGGGTTCTGGGTCGAGGGGCAGCCCGTGCGCCTCACCGCCCCGCGCGCCGCGGCGCCGCCGGCCGCCCCGGCCCGCACCGCCAGCGGCTCCGTGGCCGTGACCGGGGCGGCGGCCCGCACGGCGCGCGCCTCCCGCATCCTCGTCGAGGGCCGCCACGACGCCGAGCTCGTGGAGCGCGTGTGGGGCGACGACCTGCGCGTGGAGGGCGTCGTCGTCGAGCTGCTGGACGGCGTCGACGACCTCGACGCGGCCGTGCGCTCGTTCGGCCCGCGCCCCGGCCGGCGCATCGGCGTCCTCGTCGACCACCTCGTGCCGGGCAGCAAGGAGTCGCGCATCGTCGCGGGTGTCACGCGGGACCCGCACGTCCTCGTCGTGGGCCATCCCTTCGTCGACGTCTGGCAGGGCGTGCGCCCGCAGCGCCTGGGCTGGGAGCGGTGGCCGATCATCCCGCGCGGGCGGTCCTGGAAGCACGGCGTCCTCGCCGAGCTGGGCTGGGCGCACGCCACGCAGGCCGACGTCGCCCACGGCTGGAAGCGGATCCTGGGCACCGTCCGCAGCTACGCCGACCTGGAACCCGCCCTCCTGGGCCGCGTGGAGGAGCTGATCGACTTCGTCACGGCCGACGCGAGCGACTCCTGACGGGGGTACCCGTCCGCCGCGGGACGGAGGACAGGACGCGCGCCGGCTGCCAGAGTCGGTCAGGACCGCACACCCCGCTCCCAGGAGGTCCCCCGTGAGCCAGCAGCCGCACCAGGACGGCCCGCCCCAGCAGCAGTACGGCGGGCATCAGCAGTACGGCCAGCCCCCCTACGGCCAGCCCCCGTACGGCGCGCCCGCCGGCTACGCGCGGCCGATGAGCGTGCAGGACGAGCGGACGTGGGGCCTGGTGGGGCACCTCTCGTGGCTCGCCGCGAGCCTCGTGGGCCTGCCGTTCGTCGGCCCGCTCGTCGTCTTCCTGGTGTTCAAGGACCGCAGCCGCTTCGTGCGCGAGCACGCGGCCGAGGCGCTGAACATGAACATCGCCCTGGCCGCGTACCTCGTCGTCGCCTCGGTCGTCTTCACGATCGTCGGGTTCCTGACCTTCGGCGCCGGGTTCCTGCTGTTCTACCTGCTCGCCATCCCGGGCGTGGTGTACCTGGTGTTCTCGATCCTCGGGGCCGTGGAGGCCTCGCGCGGGCGCGCCTACCGCTACCCGCTGATCTTCCGCCTCGTGCACTGAGGGCCGCCCCGCCGGGCGCGGCTCAGGGGTGGGCGTCGTGCGGCCGCGGCTGGCAGCGCGGGCACGAGAACGACGAGCGGTTCATGAAGGCGTCGCGGCGGATCGGCGTGCCGCAGCGGGGGCACGGCCGGCCCTCCTGGCCGTAGGCGGCCAGCGAGCGGTCGAAGTAGCCGCTGGCCCCGTTGACGTTCACGTACAGCGAGTCGAAGCTCGTGCCGCCCGCCGCCAGCGCCGCGGCCATGACGTCGCGCAGGGCCGAGAGCACCTGCAGCGCAGCCGGTACCGGCAGGGTCCGCGTGGGCCGGGCGTAGTGCAGCTGCGAGCGCCACAGCGCCTCGTCGGCGTAGATGTTGCCGACGCCCGAGACCAGCGTCTGGTCCAGCAGGGCCCGCTTCAGGCCGGTCGTGCGCTGCCGCAGGCGGCGGGCGAAACCCGCGTCGTCGAACGCGGGGTCGAGCGGGTCGCGCGCGATGTGGGCGACGGAGGCCGGCACCGAGGCGGCCCAGGACGCCTCCGGGTGCTCGCCCCGGCCCCCGGCGCCCCCGTCGGCGACGGGGACGAGCGGGAGCACGGCGACCCCCCCGAACGTGCGCTGGTCGACGAAGCGGAGCTCCGGGCCCCCGTCGTCGAACCGCCACCGCGCGCGCAGGTGCTTCTCGTCCGGGGCGTCGGCGCCCTCGACGAGGAGCTGCCCGCTCATGCCGAGGTGCACGAGGAGCGCGTCCTGCGCGGTGCCGGCGGCGTCGGCCAGCGGCATCCACAGGTACTTGCCGCGGCGCACGGCGTCTCCCACGACGAGGGAGGTGGTGCGCGCCAGCGCGTCCGCGGGTCCCTCGACGTGGCGGCGCGTGACGCGCGGGTGCAGGAACTCCGCCGCCCGCACGGTGCGGCCCACGACGTGTCCCGCGAGCCCGCGGCGGACCACCTCGACCTCCGGCAGCTCCGGCACGCGGGGCTCTAGACCTGGCCGGCGACGCCCGCGGCGCGGACCGCGGCCGCGGCCGTCGCGTCCCCGAGCGCCTGCACCGCAGCGGCGGCGGCCTTCTGCTCCGCCTCCTTCTTGCTGCGTCCCTCGCCGTGCCCGAGCACCGTGCCGCTGACGACCGCGTCGGCCGCGAAGGACTTGGCGTGGTCGGGGCCCGAGGCGGTGATGACGTAGGACGGCACGCCGAGACCCGTGGCGGCCGTGGCCTCCTGCAGGGTCGTCTTCCAGTCCGTGCCGGCCCCGAGGCGCTCGGAGGAGTCCATCAGCGGGCCGACCAGGCGCAGCACGAGGTCGCGCGCGGCGTCCATGCCGGCCGCGAGGTAGGCGGCGCCGAAGACGGCCTCGAGCGTGTCGGCGAGGATCGAGGACTTGTCCCGGCCGCCCGTCGTCTCCTCGCCCTTGCCGAGCCGGACGTAGGAGCCGAGCTGCAGGTCGCGGGCGATGTCCGCGAGCGCGCGCATGTTCACGACGGCGGCGCGCAGCTTCGCGAGCTTGCCCTCGGAGACGTCGGGGTGGCGGTGGTACAGGCTGTCGGTGACCACGAGCCCGAGCACGGAGTCCCCGAGGAACTCCAGGCGCTCGTTGGTGGGCAGACCGCCGTGCTCGTAGGCGTACGAGCGGTGCGTGAGGGCCTGGACGAGGAGCTCCTCGCCGACGCTGAGACCCAGAGCGACCTCCAGGCGGGCGACGACGGACGCGTCACCCACCGGGAGGTCGCCGGAGAGCTTCTCGGACAGGCTCAGAGGTCCTTGACCTTGCGGCCCTTGTACTCCAGGTACAGCGGGGTGCCGGCGGAGTCGGTGACGACGCGCGCCTGGTGGGGGCGCGAGTACGCGACCTGGCCGCGCTGCAGCGTGGTGGTCAGCGTCGTCTCCGCCGCCTTCCACTGCGACCGGCGCGAACGCGTGTTGCTGCGGGACATCTTCCGCTTCGGGACGGCCACGGTCAGCTCTTCTCTCTCGTCTCGGACGGGGTGTCGCCGGACCGCTGGTCGCCCAGCAGGTCCTGCAGGGCGGCCCAGCGCGGGTCCGCCGGTTCTTCGGCGAGCGGGGCCTGCTCGGAGACCCCGATCTCGTAGTCCTGCTGGCAGGGACCGTCGCACTCGGGCTGGAACGGCAGCTCCAGCACGATCGCGTCGCGCACCGCCGGCTCGAGGTCGACCAGCTCGCCGGGGGCGACCTCGCGGACCTCGTCCTCGTCGTCGGCGACCTCCGCGGGAGTCTTGCCCGGGTAGGCGAAGAGCTCCTGCACGTCCACGACGACGTCCTGCTCCACCGGGGTGAGGCAGCGCGAGCACTCCCCCACCGCGCGGCCGCTGACCGTGCCCGAGACCAGCACGCCCTCCATGACCGCCTCCATGCGGAGGTCGAGCACGAGGTCGCTGCCCTCGGGGACGCCGATCACGGCGATGCCCAGCTCAGCCGGTGCGGGCACCGTCAGCCTCAGCGGACGCATCGACCCGGGACGCCGCCCCAGCTCGTGCGTGGACAGCACCAGCGGAGCGTTCGGGTCCAGACGACCCTCCTGCACCTTCACCACTGCTCGACCTTCCGAGAGACTCAGACCACGGCTCGCACCACACGGCCCCGCCGCTCGTGGTCGCCGCCACTGCACCCCGGACTCCTCCGGGCAGTGGCACCGCTCACCAGCGTCGAGGCCGGTACCAGGGTAGCCGAGCACGGGGCCAGTCACCCAATCGCCGCCCGGCCGCCGGGAGGCGTCAGCTCCCGGCCGCCTCCGCGGGCCGGCCGTCCCCGTCGGGGCGCTCGGCCGGGTGGGCCCCGCCGCCCCGCTCCGCACCGGGCGCGGCGTCGGGGTCGCCCGGGCCGCGCACCTTGAGGCGGTCGCGGCCGCGGCGCGCCTGCTGCTGCAACCGCTCCAGCTCCTCCTCGAAGTCGCCGAGCTTGCCGTCGCACCACGCGTCGGCGTCCGTGCGCAGCCGCTGCGCCTCCTCGCGGGCCGTGGCGACGATGTGGTCGGCCCGCTCGCGCGCGGCCCGGGTCACGGCCTGCGCGTCGGTGAGCTCCTCGGCGCGCGCCCGCGCCTCGGCCAGGACGTGGTCGGCCTGCTCGCGCGCGGCGCCGAGCACCTCGTCGCGCTGCGCGAGGACGTCACCCGCCTGCTGGACCTCGGCGGGCAGCAGCCGCCGCACCTCGGCGACGAGCCGCAGGACCTGCTCGCGGTCCACCACCACCGACGACGACAGCGGCACGGCGCGCGCTCCCGACACCAGGGCGGCGAGCTCGCCGAGCTTCTCGTGCACCTCCACGGGACTACCTGCCTTCGTTCGTGCTGGAC
>NZ_JAAALN010000249.1:2078-5583 GCF_009906795.1 Kineococcus siccus | reverse complement strand
TGAGCGGTCCGGCGGTGTCCTACTCTCCCACTCAGTCTCCCGAGCAGTACCATCGGCGCTGGCAGGCTTAGCTTCCGGGTTCGGAATGAGACCGGGCGTTTCCCCACCGCTATGACCACCGGACCACAACCACCAAGGCCCGACCACCACACCCCCACACCAAACCCTTGAGCAGGGGGTGGTGGGGCGGGTTCGGTTGTACCCCGAGAACCGCACAGTGGACGCGAACAACAATGACTTACCTGGCTTTAACTCGTTGTGGTTGTAGGTAAGCGATCGGCTTATTAGTACCGGTCAGCTCCACACCTCGCTAGTCGATGCTTCCACACCCGGCCTATCAACCCTGTAGTCTGCAGGGAGCCTCTCACCCTCAAAGGGGCACGGAAACCTCATCTCGAAGCAGGCTTCCCGCTTAGATGCCTTCAGCGGTTATCCCTTCCGAACGTAGCCAACCAGCCATGCTCCTGGCGGAACAACTGGCACACCAGAGGTTCGTCCGTCCCGGTCCTCTCGTACTAGGGACAGCCCTTCTCAAGTTTCCAACGCGCGCAGCGGATAGGGACCGAACTGTCTCACGACGTTCTAAACCCAGCTCGCGTACCGCTTTAATGGGCGAACAGCCCAACCCTTGGGACCTACTCCAGCCCCAGGATGCGACGAGCCGACATCGAGGTGCCAAACCATGCCGTCGATATGGACTCTTGGGCAAGATCAGCCTGTTATCCCCGGGGTACCTTTTATCCGTTGAGCGACCGCGATTCCACACTCCACGGCCGGATCACTAGTCCCGACTTTCGTCCCTGCTCGACATGTCTGTCTCACAGTCAAGCTCCCTTGTGCACTTACACTCGACACCTGATTGCCAACCAGGCTGAGGGAACCTTTGGGCGCCTCCGTTACTCTTTAGGAGGCAACCGCCCCAGTTAAACTACCCACCAGGCACTGTCCCTGATCCGGATCACGGACCGAAGTTAGACATCCAGAACGACCAGAGTGGTATTTCAACGTTGACTCCACCACCACTAGCGTGACAGCTTCACAGTCTCCCACCTATCCTACACAAGCCGTCCCGAACACCAATACCAAGCTATAGTGAAGGTCCCGGGGTCTTTCCGTCCTGCTGCGCGTAACGAGCATCTTTACTCGTAGTGCAATTTCGCCGAGTTCGCGGTTGAGACAGCGGAGAAGTCGTTACGCCATTCGTGCAGGTCGGAACTTACCCGACAAGGAATTTCGCTACCTTAGGATGGTTATAGTTACCACCGCCGTTTACTGGCGCTTAAGTTCTCAGCGTCCCCCACACAAGGTGGAGTAACCGGTCCCCTTAACGTTCCAGCACCGGGCAGGCGTCAGTCCGTATACATCGTCTTACGACTTCGCACGGACCTGTGTTTTTAGTAAACAGTCGCTTCTCCCTGGTCTCTGCGGCCCTCAAGAGCTAGCCAGCACGTGGCTTCACCCCTCAGGCCCCCCTTCTCCCGAAGTTACGGGGGCATTTTGCCGAGTTCCTTAACCACGATTCACTCGTCGCCTCAGTATTCTCTACCTGACCACCTGAGTCGGTTTAGGGTACGGGCGGCTCGAACCTCGCGCCGAGGCTTTTCTAGGCAGCATGGGATCACCCTACTTCCCCCCTACGGGGTCACCATCAGGTCTCAGGCTCAGACATCGAAGTCAGGTCTGCGGATTTACCTACAGACCGCCCTACACCCTTGGACGTGGACAACCATCGCCACGCGGAAGCTACCCTCCTGCGTCACCCCTGTTAACACGCTTGCCTACTACCGGTTCGGGTCGCACGCTCCACCACCACCCACCCGAAGGCAGACGGGGCTTTGGGTGCTCAGCATCACCGGGTCCAGCATGGGCGGTTCTACGCCGGTACGGGAATATCAACCCGTTGTCCATCGACTACGCCTGTCGGCCTCGCCTTAGGTCCCGACTTACCCAGGGCGGATGAACCTAGCCCTGGAACCCTTGGTCAATCGGCGGACGGGATTCTCACCCGTCATTCGCTACTCATGCCTGCATTCTCACTCGTGTGCAGTCCACGACACGATCACTCGGCCGCTTCACCCCACACACGACGCTCCCCTACCCATCCACACACCTGCACCCCTCACGGGGTGGGGCTAACGCATGAATGCCACAGCTTCGGCGGTGTACTTGAGCCCCGCTACATTGTCGGCGCGGAATCACTTGACCAGTGAGCTATTACGCACTCTTTAAAGGGTGGCTGCTTCTAAGCCAACCTCCTGGTTGTCTGCGCAACTCCACATCCTTTCCCACTTAGCACACGCTTAGGGGCCTTAGCTGATGATCTGGGCTGTTTCCCTCTCGACTACGAAGCTTATCCCCCGCAGTCTCACTGCCACGCTCTCACTTACCGGCATTCGGAGTTTGGCTGACGTCAGTAACCCGGTGGGGCCCATCGGCCATCCAGTAGCTCTACCTCCGGCAAGAAACACGTGACGCTGCACCTAAATGCATTTCGGGGAGAACCAGCTATCACGGAGTTTGATTGGCCTTTCACCCCTACCCACAGCTCATCCCCCAGGTTTTCAACCCTGGTGGGTTCGGTCCTCCACACGGTCTTACCCGCGCTTCAACCTGGCCATGGGTAGATCACTCCGCTTCGGGTCTAGAGCATGCGACTGAAACGCCCTGTTCGGACTCGCTTTCGCTACGGCTTCCCCACACGGGTTAACCTCGCCACACACCACTAACTCGCAGGCTCATTCTTCAAAAGGCACGCCGTCACAGGTACAAGCCTGCTCCGACGGATTGTAGGCACACGGTTTCAGGTACTATTTCACTCCCCTCCCGGGGTGCTTTTCACCATTCCCTCACGGTACTATCCGCTATCGGTCATCAGGAAGTATTTAGGCTTACCAGGTGGTCCTGGCAGATTCACACGGGATTTCACGGGCCCCGTGCTACTCGGGAACACCACCAAAGGAGGCCACGATGTTTCGCCTACGGGGGTCTCACCCACTACGCCGGACCTTCCCAGATCCTTCGGCTACACCACGACTTTCTCACTCCCCGAACCCCCGGCAGAAGGTTCCAGCGGGTCCCACAACCCCGACCGTGCAACGGCTGCCACCTATCACACACGACCGGTTTAGCCTCATCCGCGTTCGCTCGCCACTACTGACGGAATCACTGTTGTTTTCTCTTCCTGTGGGTACTGAGATGTTTCACTTCCCCACGTTCCCTCCACACACCCTATACATTCAGGTGCGGGTGACCGCCCATGACGGCGGCCGGGTTTCCCCATTCGGACACCCTCGGATCAACGTTCGGTTGCCAACTCCCCGAGGCTTATCGCAGGCTCCCACGTCCTTCATCGGCTCCTGATGCCAAGGCATCCACCATGCGCCCTTACACACTTACACAACACCTAAAACCAACGCGTCCAAAGACACTCGATATCAGGCCACAACGAACCAAGAAATCATCACTACCACAACACACCACCCGAACGACTTCAGCCACCACCCCC
>NZ_JAAALN010000249.1:0-1978 GCF_009906795.1 Kineococcus siccus | reverse complement strand
CCCCCACCCACGCTCACGCGCCGGCGAAGGCCACCTCATGGCCCGGTCCCTCAGGACCCAACAGTGTGCCCAGCACCTCCCACGATCACACCAGACGCTTTCCACGCTTCAACGGACTCGAACCCCCGAAGGAACCCGAACCACTGAAGCCGTACTCACACCCAGCCGCGACCGCGACAAGACGCCATGTTGATGTTCCACCCTCGAGCCCCACCCCCGACACGTTCGGCCGAGAAAGTGGGACACACCCCCCACCCGAAGGCAACCACCGTCAAAGACGACGAAGAGAGGTGTGTTGAGTGCTCCTTAGAAAGGAGGTGATCCAGCCGCACCTTCCGGTACGGCTACCTTGTTACGACTTCGTCCCAATCGCCAGTCCCACCTTCGACGGCTCCCCCCTACAAGAGGTTGGGCCACCGGCTTCGGGTGTTACCGACTTTCATGACGTGACGGGCGGTGTGTACAAGGCCCGGGAACGTATTCACCGCAGCGTTGCTGATCTGCGATTACTAGCGACTCCGACTTCACGGGGTCGAGTTGCAGACCCCGATCCGAACTGAGACCAGCTTTTTGGGATTCGCTCCACCTCACGGTATCGCAGCCCTCTGTACTGGCCATTGTAGCATGCGTGAAGCCCAAGACATAAGGGGCATGATGATTTGACGTCATCCCCACCTTCCTCCGAGTTGACCCCGGCAGTCTCCCATGAGTCCCCAACCGAATTGCTGGCAACATGGAACGAGGGTTGCGCTCGTTGCGGGACTTAACCCAACATCTCACGACACGAGCTGACGACAACCATGCACCACCTGTACGCGACCAACTAAATGACACCCCATCTCTGGGATTCCACCGCGCATGTCAAGCCTTGGTAAGGTTCTTCGCGTTGCATCGAATTAATCCGCATGCTCCGCCGCTTGTGCGGGCCCCCGTCAATTCCTTTGAGTTTTAGCCTTGCGGCCGTACTCCCCAGGCGGGGCGCTTAATGCGTTAGCTGCGGCACGGAATCCGTGGAATGGACCCCACACCTAGCGCCCAACGTTTACGGCATGGACTACCAGGGTATCTAATCCTGTTCGCTCCCCATGCTTTCGCTCCTCAGCGTCAGTTACGGCCCAGAGACCCGCCTTCGCCACCGGTGTTCCTCCTGATATCTGCGCATTTCACCGCTACACCAGGAATTCCAGTCTCCCCTACCGCACTCAAGTCTGCCCGTACCCACTGCAAGCTCAGAGTTAAGCCCTGAGTTTTCACAGCAGACGCGACAAACCGCCTACGAGCTCTTTACGCCCAATAATTCCGGACAACGCTTGCACCCTACGTATTACCGCGGCTGCTGGCACGTAGTTAGCCGGTGCTTCTTCTGCAGGTACCGTCACTTTCGCTTCTTCCCTGCTGAAAGAGGTTTACAACCCGAAGGCCGTCATCCCTCACGCGGCGTCGCTGCGTCAGGCTTTCGCCCATTGCGCAATATTCCCCACTGCTGCCTCCCGTAGGAGTCTGGGCCGTGTCTCAGTCCCAGTGTGGCCGGTCGCCCTCTCAGGCCGGCTACCCGTCGTCGCCTTGGTAGGCCATCACCCCACCAACAAGCTGATAGGCCGCGAGCCCATCCCCAGCCGAAAAACTTTCCACCCACACACCATGCGATCGTGGGTCGTATCCAGTATTAGCCACCGTTTCCGATGGTTATCCCAGAGCCAGGGGCAGGTTGCTCACGTGTTACTCACCCGTTCGCCACTGATCCACCCCGAAGGGCTTCACCGTTCGACTTGCATGTGTTAAGCACGCCGCCAGCGTTCGTCCTGAGCCAGGATCAAACTCTCCGTTGAAAAAACATTAGAGAACCATATCACCCGGCATCATCACCCTCCCCAGCCCACTGACGAACCAGGAAGGAAACAACACCAAAGGAAACCCCCAACACCCGACAACCCAACCCCACACAACGCAGGACCAGACCACCAGACGCCAGAGGAAA
>NZ_JAAALN010000248.1 GCF_009906795.1 Kineococcus siccus | reverse complement strand
GGCGGGAGGGCGACCCCGAGCGCGGCGGCGGAGTTCGCGGCCCGCCTGCACCGCGACGCCGCCGTCGCCGGACGGTCCTCGGGGCGGAAGGACGCGGCGGCGGTCAGGGTCTGCTCGAGGCCGGCGGGGAGGTCGTCGCCCAACAGGTCGCGGACCGTGACCGCCGCGGACCAGACGTCGCTGCGCGGGTCGGGCCGGCGGTCGCCCGCCTGCAGCTCGGGGGCGAGGTAGCGCGGGGTGCCCGCCCCGTTGTCGCGGGTCGAGGCCGCGACGTCGAGAGTGAGGCCGAAGTCGCAGAGCTTGGCCCGGCTGCGGTCGACGAGGACGTTCGCAGGGCTGACGTCGCGGTGCAGCGTCCCGGTCGAGTGCATCGCGGCCAGCCCGAGCAGGAGGTCGTGGGCCCACACCAGGCCGGTCGGCAGCGGCGGGCGACCGTGCTCGGCGAGCTCCTGCACCAGCGACCCGCCGTGCGGCTCCACCGCGATCCACGGCGGGTCGGCGTCGGGTTCGGCCCACGTGTAGGCGACGAGGTGGCCGCTGACGGCGGCGAGCTCGGCGTGGTGGCGCACCTCCCGCAGGAACCGCTGCCGCTGCCCGTCGTCCGCGAGGGGGCCGCGCCACACCTTCAGGGCCGTCGTGCGGCCGTCGACGGTGCGCCGCGCCAGCCACACCACGGCCGAGGAACCCGCGCCGAGCGGGTTGCCCACCGGCTCGAACCCCGCGGGGAAGGGCGGGCCGGGCCTCGGACCGCGCGCCTGCTCGTCAGGCATCCACGACCTCGGCGGGGCGGTCACGGCCGAGCTTGCCGCGGTGGACGAGGAGGCGGGCGACGGCCGCGGTGAGCGTCTCCTCGGGCCGGACCCCGCCCGGGAGGGCCTGCACTGCAGCGGTGTAGTGCTCGACGAGGGCCTCCGTCCGGCGCCGGGCGATGCGCGGGCTGGTCCCGAGGGCCGCGGCGACCTCCCCGTAGGTGGCCGCGCCGGGACCGCCCTGCAGCAGCGGTGCGCACAGCGCCTCCGCCACGGCCCGGTGGCGCTCGGGCACGTCGTCGACCCGGACGGTGCCGAGCAGGCACGACGCCACGAGTTCCCGGGCGACGCGCCGAGGCGAACCCTCCGCGGTGGACAGGCCGAGGACCTCGCCGAGCCGCCGCACCTGCTCGCGCACCTGCTGCCGCCGGACCCCGAGGACCGCCGCGACCTCGGCCTCCCCGGCCGGGTCGCGCCGGCCCGCCATCAGAGGTGCGCACAACGCGCGCGCCGCGGGTTCGAGGTCGGCCGGGAGGCGCTGCGGCGCAGCCGGACCGGCGACCGGGACGGCGTCGGGTGGCGGTTGGACGAGCAGCCGCCACTCCCCCGTGCTGGGCGCCGACACGGAACCCGAGGGCCAGGGGACCGAGCACGCGTGTCCCGGAGCACCCGGCGACCGCGGCGGCAGGACGGTCGCGACCACGCCCGGACCCTCGACCACCAGCTCGTGCGCCGTCGACAGGTTCCGCACCCAGACCTGCCCGTCGCTGCACCACAGCTCCCCCGCCGTCACCGACAGGGTGTTCGCCCGGACCTGCTCCCACACGGTGATCCCGTCGGGCGCGTCGCCACGACCGAACCGGCGGCGGTCGCCCTCGCGGAACGGCCACCGCTCGTCGGCGCACGCGACGAGGAAGGCGGTCCCTCCCCCCGGCGCGGCAGCGTCCGCGACGTCCACCCCGCGGCTCCCCTCTGCGCGTGCGACCCGGTGGCCGGGCCGGCGACGGGACCACCCCCTGCTCCGCACCACGGCCTCCGCAGTCTGGCGCGCGAAGAGCCACGACACAACCACGCAACGTCACCGGTTCCGGCGCGGTGGCGCACGAGCCGGGGGGCAGGGGCTGCCCTGGTCGCGGCCCCCGGCTCCGCGGAAGCTCGTCCCCGGGACGACCGGCGACGGGAACCCCACCCCCCCGCCACGACAGGAAGGCCGGTTCCCCATGACCCTCACCCGACGGTCCGTGCTCGGTGCGCTCGGCACCGCACCGCTGCTGACCGCGGCGGCGGCGCCCGCGCCCGCCGCGGCCCTGCCCGCCGTGTCGATGGAGGCCCTCGTGAAGGCGGCGCAGTGGGACCCCGCGAAGGCCGGCGAGGACGTCACCCCGGGCTGCGGCCCGAGCGTCCGCCTGGTCGAGAGCGCCCTGCAGGCTCGCGGGCTCCTCGCCGCGGCCTACGTCGACGGCCACTTCGGGACCAGGACCCGGGCGGCCTACGCCGCCTGGCAGCGGTCCCTCGGCTACTCGGGCCTGGGGGCGAACGGCCTCCCGGGGAGCGCGTCGCTCACGCGGCTGGCGGCGGGGCGGTTCACCGTGACGCACCCCCTGTCCCCCGGTGCCCGCCGCACGCTGCAGGGGTTCGCCGTCAACGCCCGCACGGCGGCGATGGCCGAGGCCGCGCAGCAGCGCTGCGGGTTCCGCTTCACCCTCGAGCAGGGGTCCTACTCACCCGGCGAGGACCCGACCTCCGCGGGCACGCACGACGGGGGCGGCGCGCTCGACCTCGACGCGGAACGCCTGTCGGCCGCCCAGCGCCGCGCCGCCGTCACGGCCCTGCGGGAGGTGGGTTTCGCCGCCTGGCTGCGCACTCCCGCCCAGGGTTCCTGGCCGCTGCACGTGCACGCCGTCGCCATCAGCGACACCGACCTGTCCCCCGCCGCCCTCGACCAGGTGGGGGACTACTACGAGGGCCGCAACGGCCTGCGCGGCGACGGGCCGGACGACGGTCCCGCCGTCCGCAAGGTCACCTACGAGGAGCACCTGCGCTCCCGCTGAACCCCACCACCGCACCGTCATCCGACCCGACCTGACCGAACCCGACCCGACCCGACCCGACCCGACCCGACCCGAACTGACCAGGGAGAACACCATGCGCACCACCGTCCGCGCCGCCGTCGCCACGTGCGTCATCGCCGCCAGCACCTTCGCCGCCGTCGGACCGGCCCAGGCCGCGTCCCGCGACGGGCGGTGCGACGCCGGAGAGTTCTGCTACTACTTCAACAGCGGCACCACCGGCTCGCTGTCCGACTTCACCGGCTCGGTGCCCGACTACGGTGCCACGCAGCCCGAGTGCTACGAGTTCAAGGGCGCCGGCAACGGCCAGGGGAAGTGCGTCAAGAACAACGCCGCATCCGCCTGGAACCGCACCGGCGGGCCCGTCACCGTCTTCTTCAACAGCGGGTACGGGGGCACGGCCCAGGTCGTCGGCGCCGGCAACCGGGCGGACCTGAAGGCTGGGCTGAAGAACGAGAACGCCTCGCACCGCCTCGGGAGCAGCACCGGCGGGTCCACCAGCTACCCGGCCAGGGACGACTACCCCTACCGGGGGCAGGGCACGGGGGTCGACCCCTGGAACTTCTACAAGGGTCAGTGCACGAGCTTCGTGGCCTGGGCGGTCCGCTCCCGGCTGGGCGTCTCGTTCAGCAACTCCTACCAGGGCCAGCACTGGGGGAACGCGGAGCACTGGGACGACGCCGCCCGCGCCGCCGGGATCTCCGTGACGGGCACACCGCGCGCCGGCGACGTCGCGGTCCGCAACGGCGGCACCTACGGGCACGTCGCCTTCGTCACGAAGGTCAACAGCAACGGGTCCATCGAGGTCGACGAGTACAACTACGTCACCAGCGACGCCTACTCCCACCGCACGACGACGGTCGGGACGCAGAACAACCAGTTCAGCACCTTC
Source organism: Kineococcus siccus (assembly GCF_009906795.1). Classification (GTDB taxonomy): domain Bacteria; phylum Actinomycetota; class Actinomycetes; order Actinomycetales; family Kineococcaceae; genus Kineococcus; species Kineococcus siccus. The sequence continues at coordinate 1,876 of NZ_JAAALN010000248.1, read as the reverse complement.
ATCCACCTGAAGTGACGGACGGAACGAGGTGAGGTGACGCGGCGGGACCCGGCGCGAGCCGGGTCCCGCCGCATGCCGTCAGTAGCCCAGCACCTCGATCGTCGACACGATCGGGTGGTCACGGGAGGCGGTGGCCGTGACCTGCACCAGGTCGGACGGGTTCGTGAGCGGCACCTCGAGGACGTAGGGCCTGCCGCGGCCGACCGTCGCGGCGAGGTCCAGGTCGTCCGCGACGAGACGGCCGTCGACGGACACGTCGAACACGCGCTGGCCGCGCGCGGTGAACGTGGGTTCGACGAAGGTGAGGCGGACCGTCCACGCGGTCGACGACGACGCCACGATCGGTGCCGCGTAGCGCGACCAGCCCCAGCGCACGCTGACCTGCTGCGGCGTGAGGCCGGGGAGGGTCGAGGTGAACGCCTGCCCGCGGTCGAACCCCGCGTCCTCCTCCCATCCCGGCGACGGGGCCGGCGCCCCGGCGTCGACGAAGGCCCACACCGGGTCGACGAAGTCGGTGAGCTGCGGCTGGCCGTCGCACCCGAACTGCGTGGTCTGCTGGTGGTGGAAGTAGTGGTCGTCGTAGTGGGACCACGTGCAGGTCTGCTGCCCGGTGGTGCCGGCCTCTCCGGCGCCGGAGGGGCCGACGGCGGTGACGGTGTACCGGCCCCGGTAGACCTCCGTGCGGGACACGCACTGCGGTCCGGCGGTCATCTCGACGGTGAGGGAGGTGCCCCCGGTGTCTCCCTTCGCCACGGGCGGGACGTCGGGGCAGCCGTCCAGGGCAGGGATCTCGGTCACCGCGTACGACACCCCGGCGGGCTGCCCCGCCGGCACCTGCCACGACACGGAGAGCGTCCTCGGGTGTGCGGCCTCGAACTGCGCCTGCGTCACGGCGGGTCTCGCCGTCACGCCCGTGACCGGCTTCACCGGCGTCACCGCGAGCGTCGCGGTGCGGGAGTTGTTGCGCTCGTCGGTCTCGCGCGGGAGCCGGTTCACGTCGTCGACCGTGGCGGTCAGCGCGTGGTTTCCGGTCTGCGCGGTCCAGGTCGCCACCCCGCCGGGGCCACCCGTCGCCGTCACGGTCCGCGAGGCCCCGGGCGCCAGGGCGTCGCGCGAGACGTCCTGCCAGGAGACCGTCCTCCCGCCCACGGCGAAGGCGACGCCGTGGACCACGCCGGCCGGCGTCGCCACCGCGCCCACGTTCCTGATGGTCGCCTGGAGCACCACCCGCGACCCCGTCGCCTGCACGCCGGCCAGCACCGGCCGCACGTCCGTGACCACCAGGTCGTAGCCGCCGGCGGCCTGTGCGGGCCCCGCCACGGCCGTCCCGACGCACGCGGCCGCGACACCGCCGACGACCGTCCCCCACACACCGCGCCGCCCGCGGCGACGCCCTTCGCTGCCTACCACCACGGTCGTCCCCCAGCCCCTCCGCACGCGTCGCCCCCCGACGCCGGGGCTCATCCCACCGGTCACCCACACGGCCGTCAAGGGGAACGCACAGTCCCCGAAAGAGGGTCGTGCGTAACGGATCCGGGCCCCGTCGCGAGAGGGATGCAGGAGGCCTGGGCCGCGGCGCGGGTCAGAGCGGGAGCACGTGCATGGGTGACGCGACCTCCGCCTCGGAGCGGTCGACGACCGCGAGGTCGGGGCCCAGGGCGAGGTGCACGACCACGTCGGAGTCCTGCGCGCACACGTAGAGGTGGTGGCCGAGGACGGCGAGGTGCCGGGGCGTCCTGGCCCCCAGGGCGACGTCGCGCAGCGGGCGGGGTGAGCCGTCGACGACCTCCAGCAGCGTCAGGACGTCCGCCCCGCGGTGGGCGACGACGAGGCCCCACGGTGCGAGCGCCACCTCGGACGGGGCCAGGGGCCCGGG
>NZ_JAAALN010000247.1 GCF_009906795.1 Kineococcus siccus | reverse complement strand
CCCGCCGGAGGCGGGCCGCCCCGCCGCCGGCGGGTCCGCGGACCGCGTCAGCGTCGCGATGCTGCTGCCGCCCCGCTCCGGCCTCACGCCCTTCAGCGACGACGCCTTCAAGCTCTCGCGCTGGTCGACCGCCGAGACGCTGGTCGTCCTGGACGAGGCCGGCGACGCCCGCCCGGGGCTCGCGACCGCCTGGGAGCAGCTCGACCCGACGACGTGGCGGTTCGCGGTGCGCGGCGGCGTGCGGTTCCACGACGGCACCGCGCTGACGGCCGGCCAGGTCGCCGCGGCGCTCACGGCCGCGACGCGCGCGAGCCCCCAGCCGCGCATCCTCGACGGCGTCGACCTGACCGCCGAGGTCGACCCGGGCGCGCCCGACGCCGTCCTCGTGCGCACCGCCGTCGCGGACCCGCTGGTGCCGCAGCGGCTGTCCAGCCCGCAGCTGTCCGTCCTGGCCGCCGCGGCGTACCGGCCCGACGGCGTCGTCGACCCGGTCGGCCACGGCACCGGGCCCTTCGAGCTCGTCGGGGTCGACGGCACGTCGGGGGCCACCCTCGACCGCTTCGACGGCTACTGGGGGTCGCCGGCCCGGGTCGCGGGGGTGGACGTCGACTTCGTGCCCGACGGCACGGCCCGCGCCGCGGCGCTGCGCACCGGCACCGCCGACGTCGTCGAGGCGGTGCCGGTCTCCCAGGCCGGGCTGCTCGACCCGGCGCAGGTGTTCGAGGTCCCCATGCCGCGGACGAACACGCTGTACCTGAACACCGCGCGGGGGCCGTTCAGCGACCCGGCGCTGCGCGCGGCCGCCCGCGACGCCGTGGACCGCGAGCGGATCGTCGACGGCGTCTACGAGGGTCGCGCCGACGTCGCGCAGGGGCTGCTCGGCCCCGCCCTGCCCTGGGCCGCCGCGGGCCGGCCCTCGCGCACCGAGACGCCCGCGGGGAAGCCCGCGGGGACGCCGATCGTGCTGGCCACCTTCACCGACCGGGCCGAGCTGCCCGAGGTCGCGGTCCAGCTGGAGCAGCAGCTCGAGGCCGCCGGCTTCGACGTGCGCCAGGAGGTCCGCGAGTACGCCCAGATCGAGGCGGACGCCCTCGCCGGCACCTTCGACGCCTTCGTGCTGTCCCGCGCGACCGTGCTGGACTCGGGCGACCCCGTGGCCTACCTGTACTCCGACTTCGCGTGCGAGGGCTCCTTCAACATCTCCCAGCTGTGCGACCCGGCGATCGACGCGGCCCTGCAGCGCGCCGCGGCCACCCCGACCGGCGAGGACCGGCGGGCCGCCGTGCTGGCGGCGGAGCGCCTCGTGCTGGAGTCCGACGCCGCGATCCCCATGCTCCACGAGCGCGTGGTGCAGGGGGAGTCGGGCGACGTCACCGGGGTGGCACGCGACCCCCGCGAGCGGGAGCTGATCACGGCCCGCACGGCCCCGCGCTGAGGCCCGCCGTGCGCTGGAGCACCCTCGTGCGCTCCGCCTCCCGCGGCCTGACCCTGCTGGGGGTCGTCGTCCTCGTCGGTCTGCTGCCCTGGCTGTCCGGGCGCGACCCGGCGCTGACGGTCCTGCGCGGCCGGTCCGCGGAGCAGGAGGCCACCCCCGAGGCCCTCGCGGCGGTCCGGGAGCAGCTCGGCCTCGCCGACGGCCCGGTCCGGCTGCTCGGCCGCTGGGCCGCCGGTGTCGTCCGCGGCGACGCCGGGACGTCGTGGGTCAGCGGCGCGCCGGTGTTGCCCGGGGCCCTGTCCGCCCTGGGCGTCTCCGTCACGCTGACCGCGTTCTCCCTCGCGGTGGCGCTCGCGGTCGCGGTCCTCGTCGTCGCCCCGGCCCTGGCCGCGGTGCTGCGCGGCGCGCCGCGGCGCACGACCGGGGTGGTCGCGGCCTCGCTGACCGCGCTGCCCGAGTTCCTGCTGGCGACCACGCTGCTCGTCGTCGTCGCCGTGTGGTGGGGCCTGCTGCCGCCGTACGGCTGGACGGGCCCGGCCAGCGCGGTCCTCCCGGCCCTCGCGATGGGCCTGCCCGCAGGCGGTCTCGTGGGCCGGCTCGTCGCCGACGCGGTGGCCACCAGCGGTGCCGAGGCGTGGGTCGCGACGTGGACGGCGGCCGGGGCGCCGCGCCGGGCCGTCGCGCACGGCGTGCTGCTGCGCGCGGTCCCGCCCGTCCTGCCGCAGGTCGGTCTGGTCGTGGTCGGGCTGGTCGGCGGGGCCGTCGCCGTCGAGCGCGTGTTCGCGATCCCGGGCCTCGGGCGCGCCACGCTCGGGGCGGCCCAGACGCAGGACCTGCCGGTCCTGCAGGCCGGGATGCTCCTGCTCGTCGGGCTCGGGGCGCTGCTCGGGGTCCTCACCGACGCCGTGCGGCGCCTGCTGCTGGGGCGGGCCGTCCGCGCGGGCGGTCTCGTGATCCCCTCCTCGGGGCACGCCGTGCGCCGGCGCGACCGGCTGGTCCCGCTGACCGCGGTCGTGCTGCTGGTGCTCCTCGTCGCGGGTGGGCTCGCGGGCGACCCCTACGGCGCCGAGCGCGGGCGGCTCTCGCCCCCCGGCGCCGGGCTGCTGCTCGGCGCCGACGCCTCGGGGCGCGACCTCCTGGCGCGGCTCGGCCAGGGCGCCGGCACCACCATCGCCACGGCGCTGCTGGTCTGCCTCGCGAGCTTCGTCGTCGGGCTCGCGGCCGGGCTGCTGCCGGACGTCACCGCGGGCCCCGTCGAGGTCGCCAACGCCGCGCCGCCCGTGATCGCCGGGCTCCTCGTCACCGCCGTCACCGGGCCGTCGGCCACGGGCGCGGCCGTCGCCGTCCTGCTGGTCAGCTGGGCCCCGCTCGCCTCGCACACGGCGGCCCTCGTCGCGGAGGCGCGGGCGCAGCCGCACGTCCGGGTGCTGCCGGTCCTGGGGGTCGGCCCCGTGCGGGCCCTGCTCCTGCACGTCCTGCCGATGGTCGCGGGTCCGGTGCTGCGCAACGCCTTCCTGCGCCTGCCCGGCATCGCGCTCGCCCTCGCGGGCCTCGGCTTCCTCGGGCTGGGGCCGCAGCCGCCGACGCCCGACTGGGGCCTCGTGCTGGCCGAGGGCATGCCCTACGTCGAGCGCGCGCCGTGGGTGGTGCTGGCCCCGGCGGCGTCGCTGGTCGCGCTGTCGGTGCTGGCCGTGAGCGCGTCGACGCTCGCCGCACCGCGCCGGTCCCGGCCGCGCGCGGCCCGGGAGGCCGGGCGGCACCCGGTCGCGGCCGGCGGGGCGGTGAGGCGCCCGTGACCGGGCACGCCGCGTGGTCCGTCGCGCCGCTCTCCCCGGCGACCGTGGCGGGCGCGCGCGAGGTCCTGCGCCGCTGCGTCGCGGAGGACTTCGGCGTCCCGCACGACCCGGTCCTGCACGCCGACGTCGACGACCCCGCGCGGCACTACCCCGGCACGGCGGAGGCCTTCCTCCTCGTCGCCCTCGACGTCGGCGGCCGGGTCGTGGCCACGGCCGGCCTGCGCGAGGGGCGCCTGCGGCCCGGGCTGGCGCCCGGCCACCTCGTCGAGCGCTACGCCGACGGGCGGACCGCGCAGCTGGTCCGGGTCTGCGTGCGGCCCGACGCCCGGCGCCGGGGCACCGCCCGCGCCCTCGTCGCGGCCGTGTGCGCGCGTGCCGCCGCGGACGGCCGCTACGAGCGGACGGCCCTGCACGCCTACCGGCGCTCCCCCGGCGCCGTGGCGTTCTGGGAGGGCCTGGGGGCCCGGCTGGTCGCCGACGACACCGCGGGGCCGTCGGGCAGCGTCTTCTACGAGCTCCCGGCCGCTGCGCCGGACGGCGCGCGCCCCGCCTGAGCGGTCGCGCGCCGATCACCGTCAAGCGCGCGGGCCCGGCGACCGACACACCAGGGAGAGCGCGCGGTCGTCGCGCGGGGACGACGCCTCGCGGGGCGCCGCGCAGGAGCCGAGGAGAGCCATGAGCAGCCAGACGGACGCGCCGGCGGGCGAGAGCACCGCCGCACGAGCCGCGGCCGCGCGGGCCGCAGCCGCGCGGGCCAACGCCGAGGCGGCGGCCCTGGCGGACGCCGCGGCCATGGAGGCCGCCGCGGAGGCGGCCGCGCTCAAGCAGGCCGCGACCGCCGCCGAGGTGGCCGCGCAGACCGCGGCCGTCGAGGCCGCGACCTACAAGCAGAAGGCCCTCGACTCCAGCCCCGACCTGGGGGGCGACGACGCCGCCCACGCGGGCCCCGCCCCCGACCGCGGCACCCGCCTGCTCGGCGCCTACCTCGGCCGCGTCGGCGCGCTGCTGGGCGTCGGCCTCATCGCGATCGGCGTCGCGCACTTCCCGCCCGGGCCGCTGCGCTTCGGCGTCCTGCTCGGCGTCGGCCTCCTCCTCGTCGTGGCCTCGGCCTACGTGACCGAGGTCCGGCTGGCCCCGCCCGCGCTGCACCGCCCCTCGCTGCTGCGCGTCCTCGGGTCCGCGCTCCTGCTGGGGGTCAGCGTCGGCATGCTGACCGGCGGCGTCGCGCACTACGCGGACCACCCCACGCGCTGCGCGTTCCTCGTCCCCCTGGGCCTGCTCGGGTCCTTCCTCGCCCACACGATCCGCCAGCGCGCCGTGCTCGACGGGGCCGTCAGCTGGGTCGGCGGGGCCGTGGCCGTCGTGACCCTCGCGAGCTTCCTCGTCCTGTTCGGCCTGGCCCTGTCCTCGGCGCGCGCCGCCGAGGAGGCCGGGACCGGCGCCTCGACGGGCGTCGCCGAGCACGCGACGGACGAGCACGCGACGGACGAGCACGCGACCGACGAGCACGCGACCGACGAGCACGCCCCCGCGGCCGAGCCCGCACCCGCCGCCGTGCCCGCCGCCGCGACGGTCGCCCCCGCGGCGGAGGAGCACGCCACGGAGGAGCACGCCACGGAGGAGCACGCGGCCGAGCCCGCGGCGCACTGACGTCACCGCCCGCGCGACCGGGAGCCCGGCGGCGTCGTACTCTTCGATAACGACAACCACTATCGAAGAGACCGCCGTGAAGCCCGACCTGCACCCCGCCTACGGCCCCGTCGTGTTCCGCGACAAGGCCGCCGGCGCCGCGTTCGTCTCGCAGTCCACCCTGGCCGGGCGCCCCGGCCTGGCGACGATCGAGTGGGAGGACGGCCGGACGCTGCCCGTCGTCGACGTGGACGTGTCCGCCGCGAGCCACCCGTTCTGGACCGGCACCGCCCGCGTCCTGGACAGCGAGGGTCGCGTGGAGAAGTTCCGCCGCCGCTACGCGGGGCGCTGACGCCCCGGGTCACCGCGCCGCGGGCTGCGTCGCGATCCGGTGCCGCAGCACCGCGGTGACCCGGGCGCGGAGGGTGGGCGGGGGCGTCGTCAGGTCGGCGCCGGGCGCGCCCAGCCAGCCCAGGAGGACGTCGACGTCCGCCGCGCCGAGCCCGGAGAACCACCGCACGTCCGTGGGGCCGGGCCCGGCCGGCTGCACCCCGACGCCCACCTGGGCGGCGCGGGGCAGCGCGGCGCCGGGGCCCATCCGCAGCAGGACGAGGCCCGCGGAGCCCGCGACCGTGCCGCGCAGCCGGTGCAGCAGCCCCACCTCGTCGTGGGCGAGCAGCACCCAGCCGCACGGCGCGGGGTTGGCCGGCGTGGTCGCCGGGGTCGGGGGGGT
>NZ_JAAALN010000246.1 GCF_009906795.1 Kineococcus siccus | reverse complement strand
GGTACGGACTCCGCGGTCCGCGTCGTGCGGTCCGCGGAGTCCGTACCGGCCCCCGCCCCCGCCGGCCGGACCGCCCGTGCGCGACGGGATCGTGCGCCGCGCGGACCTCCTCGGCCGCGGAGGCGTCGGTGGCCCGCTCGTGGCCGAGGAGGTCCGCCGGGTCGACCGGCTCGTCGACGAGCTGCGGCGGCACTGGACGCGGACGGGCGCCGACATCGCGGGGCGCCTGCGGCCCGGGGTCGACGAGGCCGCGCTCGACGCCGCCGAGCACCAGCTCGGGCTGCCCCTGCCGCGCGGGGCGCGCACGTGGTGGCGGCGCGTGGACGGGGTGGACCCGTACCGCAGCAGCCGGTACCGGGCGCAGTCGCCGACGGTCGGGCCGGGGGGCTGGGTGCCGCTGCGGCTGGCCGACGCGCTCGCGCGGACCACGCCCGGTGTCGTGGGCGTGCCGGCGCCGCCCGGCCTGCTGCCGCTGTTCGCGCGCGACGAGGAGCTCGTCGCCGTGCGGCTGGCGCCGGGCCCGACGCAGGTGGAGCAGCTGGTGCTCGCCGACGACGGCGAGGGCTACCAGCACGCGTGGCGCGTCAGCCTCGAGCTGCTGCTGAGCACCTGGTCGGACTCCCTGCTGGCCGCCGTGCACTGGCTGCCCGACGCGCACGACTGGGTCGTCGACCCGTTCGCGCTGCGCGCCATGCGCAACGCGCACCTGCTCGACTGACGCCGGCGCCCCGCGGGGGAGCCGACGCACGGGAGGGGCCGGGACGTCGTCCCGGCCCCTCCCGACGCTGTCCGCGCCGGCGCTCAGCCGGCCTCGCGCGTGCGGCGGCGGGCGCTGAGCTCGTCCGCCAGCAGCATGGCCGGCGACACGGTCTCGCCGCGGTCGGCGGGCCGCTCGCTGGGCAGCGAGGCGAGCTCGCCCTCGACCTCGCGCCACACGCGCCCGACGGCGATGCCGAAGACGCCCTGCCCGCCCTGGACGAGGTCGATGACCTCGTCGGCGGACGTGCACTCGTAGACGCTGGCCCCGTCGCTCATCAGCGTGATCTGCGCGAGGTCGTCGACCCCGCGCTCGCGCAGGTGCGTCACGGCCGTGCGGATCTGGTGCAGCGAGACCCCGGTGTCCAGGAGCCGCTTGACGACCTTGAGCACGAGGATGTCCCGGAAGCCGTACAGCCGCTGCGACCCCGAGCCGGAGGCGCCGCGCACGCTCGGCTTGACCAGACCCGTGCGGGCCCAGTAGTCCAGCTGCCGGTAGGTGATCCCGGCCGCCTTGCACGCGGTCTGACCGCGGTAGCCCACGTCGTCGTCGAGGTCGGGGAGGTCCTCGGTGAACAGCAGGCCCTGGGCACGGGCGGGCTTCTCCGCCCGTCGTGCCGACCCTGCGACTGCGTCGCCGCCACTGCTCACGCCGGCCTCCTCGTCGATCGCCGCGCGTCGAGGTACGACGAGGGGCGTCCTGCACACCGACCGTAGAGCGGCACCCCCGGAGCGTCAACGAGGCGCGCGGCGGGGACGCCGACGTGTCGCCGGGACCGCTGCCCACCACCGCCCGGCGGGCGGTGGAGGGCCTCAGCGGGGTGCGTCGCCACCCTCGTCGGACTCGAAGTCCTCGGGCGTGATCTGGTCGAGGAACTCGCGGAACTTCTCGACCTCGTCCTCGTCCTCGTCCGGGACGGGCACGCCGCCGGAGTCCAGCACCTCGTCGGCGCCCACGATGGGGCAGCCCACGCGCAGGGCCAGGGCGATGGCGTCGGAGGTGCGGGAGCTGACGGACAGGCCCCCGTCGAAGGCGAGCTCCGCGAAGTAGACGTTGTCGCGCATCGCCACGATCCGGACCTCCTGGAGCGTGCGCCCGAGGGCCTCGATCACGTCCTTGAGGAGGTCGTGCGTCAGCGGCCGCGGCGGCACGACGCCCTGCTGGGCGAAGGCGATCGCACTGGCCTCGGGGGCACCGATCCAGATCGGGAGGTAGCGGTCTCCGCCACGCTCCCGCAGCAGCACGATGGGGTTGTTGGAAGGCATCTCGACCCGGACGCCGATGACATCGAGCGCGCGCACGTCGTCACCGTACCCCGCGGCCGCGTCCCGGGCCGCGAGGTGCCCCGCCGCGCGTCAGCCGGACAGCCGGCCGAGCGCGCTGGCCACCAGGGCGGCGTGCAGGCGCAGGCAGGCGGCGGAGATCTCGCGGGCGACGTCCTCGGCGCGCGTGGCGGACTCCCCGCCGCGCTGGCGCTGCAGGGGGGCCACCACCTGCTCCGCCAGGCCCACCTCGCGCTCGGCCGCGGTGCGGAACATCCGCAGGTGCCGCGCCTCGATGCCGAAGGAGGCCAGGGCCGCGGCCGAGCGCAGGACCTCCAGCGCCTCGCCGTCGTACCAGGGGCCGCCCGGGGCGGGGGCCAGCACGCCGAACCCCTCCAGCGCGGCGAGCAGCTCCTCCTCGACGCCGGAGTCGCGCAGGAGCTCCGCGCGGGTCAGCCGCAGGCTCGCGGTGCGCCCGTCGAAGCGGTCCGCGGCCGGGACGTCCTCGCGCGGCACGGCCTGCGGGACGCGCGGTTCGGCACCGGGCAGCGGCGGCGGCTCCAGCCCGCGGTCGAGGGCGTCGAGGTGCTCGCGGATGACCTTCAGCGGCAGGTAGTGGTCGCGCTGGGCGGCCAGGACGTAGCGCAGCCGGTCGACGTCGCGCGTGGAGAACTTGCGGTAACCCGCCGCGGTGCGCTGCGGCTCGACCAGCCCCCGCTCCTCGAGGAAGCGGATCTTCGAGATCGTCACGTCGCCGAACTCCGGCGACAGCACCGCGAGCACCTCGCCGATCGTCATGCGGGGCGTCCCCGGGTCGAGGTGCTGCGCGCGCGACGCCGCCGGGCTCACTCCCGGGGCTCCTCGCGGTCCGCGCTCGGCCCGGCGTGGAAGTCCATGCGGTACTTGCCGATCTGCACCTCGTCGCCCGCGCGCAGCAGCGCGTCGTCGATGCGCTCGCGGTTGACGTAGGTCCCGTTGAGGCTGCCCACGTCGCGCACCCGGAAGCCCGGACCGGCGACCGGGTCGGGCCAGCGCACGAACTCCGCGTGCTTGCGGGAGACGGTCACGTCGTCGAGGAAGATGTCGCTCGTCGGGTGCCGGCCGGCGGACGTCCGCTCGGCGTCGAGCAGGAACCGCGACCCCGCGTTGGGCCCGCGCCGCACCACGAGCAGCGCCGACGCGTGCGGCAGGGCGTCGACGGCCTCCTGGTCGTCGCTGGACAGACCGCCCTCGACCTCGTGCACCTCGGGGACGGCGAGCCCCGCGAAGGACATCGTCGAGTCGACGGGACGCTCCTCCCCCGCGGCCTCGCGCGGCTCGGGACGGCCGGGGCCTGCGCCCGGCTCAGCACGACCCGACGACGGGTCACCTGACGACGACATCGCACCACCCTCCGGAGAACTCCCACGGCGCCGAGCCGGCCCGGACGCGTTCTTCCCGCCCCGCGACGGCCACCGCGACGATCACTGTGCACAGCGTAGCCGCGCGGGCTCGCGACCCTCCACCTCCACCGCAGGTCCACCCCGACGGGTGAACCGCGGGCGCGGGACGGCGGAGGGGGACGTGCCGTCAGCCGGCGTGCGCCCGGTAGGCGTCGGCGTCGAGCAGGCCCTCGACCGCGGCCGGGTCGTCCACGGTCAGGGTGAACATCCAGCCCTCGCCGTAGGGGTCGGCGTTGACGAGGTCGGGCCGCGTCTCCAGGCCCGGGTTGTGCTCCACGACGGTCCCGCCGACGGGGGCCGTGATCTCGCTGACGCTCTTGGTCGACTCCACCTCGCCGCACGAGGCGCCCGCCGTCACGGCCTCCCCCGGCGCCGGCAGCGACACGTAGACGACGTCGCCGAGCGCGTCCTGGGCGTGGTCGGTGATCCCCACGCGCACGGTGCCGTCGCCCTCGACGCGCACCCACTCGTGCTCGGAGGTGTAGCGCAGCTCGCTGGGCACGTCGGACATCGGTTCTCCTCGCACGGTGCTGGTCACGGGCGCGCCGGCCCCGACCGGCACGGTCCCCCCCTACTGAGGCGGGGCTTGCTCCGGCGCCGGTGACGCCGGGCGAGCGTACTGAGGCGCCGAGACGGCGTGCAAGGCGGTGATCGCGACGTCCTGCGAGGTGGTCACCGCGAGCTGGGCCCCCAGCTGCCGCAACGTCTCCCGCACGCCGCCGGGGATGTCCAGGGCGGTCGCCATGGTCGGCGGGTCGCCCACGGCGCGCACCACGTAGGGCGGCTGCTCCAGGCGGCCGTCGACCACGACGCCCCCGTCCGCCGCGGCCGCGGCGTCGAGGAAGGCCGTGCTGGCCACCACGCGCGTCGCGCCGATCTGCAGCGCCTCGGCGCCCGCGTCGCGCAGCTCCTGCACCGTCTGCAGCAGCTGCGCGGCGCTCACCGCCCCGGCGGGGTCGGTGACGGTCGCGGTGATCCCGGGACCCCGCGCGGGCAGCGTGCCCGCGAGCAGCCCGTAGGAGTCGGCGCGCGAGCGCGCCGCCCGGGCGGCGGCCTCGGCCGAGTCGCTGCCGGCCGTCAGCTCGTCGCGGGCGGCCTGCAGCTGCCGGACCTCCTCACCCAGGCGGTCGCTGCGCTCGGTGGTGTCGTCCAGGATGCGCACGAGCTCGTTCTCCCGCAGGTCCTCGAGCCCGGCGGTGTCGGTCTGGCGCACCTGCACCACGACGCCGAAGCCGAGCGCCGCGCACAGCAGGCCGGCGAGCACCTGCGCGCGGGTGGCCCGCGGCCGCGCGGCCCGCACGAGGCGCCGCCAGGGGTTCGCCCGCACGCGCGGCGTCGCCGCCGCCCCGTCCGGAGGTGCGGTGCTCACGCCGACAGCAGGTGGCGGCGGATGGCGGCCGCGTTGGAGAAGATCCGCACGCCGAGGACCACGACGACACCGGTCGACAGCTGCGACCCGACGCCCAGCTGGTCGCCGAGGAAGACGATGAGGGCGGCCACCACCGCGTTGGACAGGAACGACACGACGAACACCCTGTCGTCGAAGATCCCGTCCAGGACGGCGCGCAGGCCGCCGAAGACGGTGTCCAGCGCCGCGACCACGGCGATGGGCAGGTAGGGCTGGAGGAACAGCGGCACCTCGGGGTGCAGGAGCACCCCGGCCACGATGCCGAGGACGAGTCCCACAGCGGCGATCACGGCGGGAACGCTACCCGTCACCGGGCGTCGTGCCCGACCCCGACCCGCGCGGGGCGGGCGAGGTCGGGGACGGCGAGGTCGGGGACGGCGTCGCACCGGCGGGGACGGCGCTGCGCAGCTCCAGGCGCGAGGCCGCGGGCAGCTGCAGGGAGTCCGCCGCCTCGATCGAGACACCGATGCCGTAGTTGTCCTGCAGGGCCCGCAGGTAGCGCCCGGCCGCGGCCGTGGCCAGCCGCGTCTGCAGGGTGGCCGGGTCGCCGACGGCCGTCAGCGTGTAGGGCGGGGTGAGCGGGCGGTAGTCGACGAGCACGGCACCCCCCGCGGCCCGGATCGCGGACAGCGACGTCAGCCGCTGCCCGTTCACGGCCACCGCCTCGGCACCCGCGAGCCACAGCCCGTTCACGACGGTCTGCAGGTCGCGGTCCAGGACGCGGCCCGAGCCCGTCGGGGCGTCCGCCGCGGTGGCGTCCTGCGGGGCGTCGGACAGCACGACGGTCAGTCCCGGCCCCTGCACCGCGACCGCGCCGACGACGACGGCCAGCGCGTCGGCCCGGGCGG
>NZ_JAAALN010000245.1 GCF_009906795.1 Kineococcus siccus | reverse complement strand
GGAGGGCTCCAGTCGGGGGAGGGGGGCAGAGCGGGTCGAGGAGTCAGAGGAGGTCGAGGAAGGGGTCGAGGGTCAGCCAGTTCTCGCGGGCCAGGCGTCCGGCGGTCTCGGCGTCCCCGGCGACGGCGGCCCGGGCGATCGCGGTGTGCTGGGCGACGGAACCCAGCCCCGACAGGGTGGAGAACCGGCCGGTGGTGCTGCTGTCACTCGACGGGGGTGTCTCAGGGGCGGTGCGGGGCTCGGTCCAGAATGCCGAAGGCGTCCCAGAGGCCGTCGGCGGCCTCGACGCTGGCCCGGGTCCGGGCCGGGTCGAGCGTCGCCAGCTCGGCGCAGACGGCCTGGACCACGGCGAGGGCGGGGGTCAGCGAGGGGAAGAAGGACACGCCCTCGGCGGGGACGAGGAGGACGTGGCGCGCGGCCGCAGCGAGCGGCCCGCTGGCGGAGTCCGTGACGCTGCAGACCGTCGCCCCGCGCGCGGCCGCGGCCTGGGCGGCCCGGACGGCGCTCGTGTAGAGCCGCCAGAAGCTGATCGTCACGACGACGTCCTGGGGGCCGACGCGCGCGAGGGCGTTGACCATCGACGCCGATGCGCCGTCGTGCAGCTGCACGTCGTAGCCGGCCAGGCCGGCGTTGTGGGCGAGGGCGATCCCCACGGCCGCGTAGCTGCCGGAGGCGATCACGAGCGTGCGACGGGCGCCGGCGACGGCCCGGGCAACGGCCCCGACGGCTGCGGGATCGGTGGTGCGCGAGAGGACGGCCAGGTCGTCGACGTCGCGGCGCAGCGACGCGGCGGAGGCGGCGTCGGTCAGGCTGCCGTGCTCGGCGGCCACCTGCGGGGCACTCAGCGACGACAGGTAGCGGGCCCGCAGCTCCTGCTGCAGTGCCGGCCAGCCGTCGAAGCCAAGCGCCTGAGCCGTGCGGGTCACCGTGGCGACCGTCGCGCCGGCGAGCTGGGCGACCTCCGCCGCGCCGCCGTAGGAGGCCGTGCGGGGCTTGGTGTGCAGGACGTGGACGACGGCGCGCGACTTGGTCGAGAGCCGGCCACCCGGGGCGCGAGACGTCAGCCAGGTCTCGAGGCCGTCCCTGTCGGGCCTCGGATCCGTCGTCGAGACGTCCACCGGTGCGGGCTCGCTCGTCACCGGGCGCAGGTTACGGCAACGTTTCCTGCAAGGACCATTGCAGAACATGTACGAGTGACCCTACGTTTGCGGCCACCGCCCTCGCTCCGCCCGTGCCCGAGGAGACCCCGTGACCCTGCTGCAACGGCTCGACCGGCTGCCCCTCAGCCGCCCGCACTACGTCCTGCTCCTCATCGGTGGCCTCGGGTACACCTTCGACGGCCTCGACGGAGCCGTCGTCGCCTTCCTGCTGCCGTCGGTGCGCGAGCAGTGGGCGCTCACCAGCGCGCAGTCCGGGATCATCGGGTCCGCGACCCCGATCGGCTACCTCGTGGGAGCCACGATCGCCGGGTTGCTGGCCGACCGGATCGGCCGCCGTCGCGTGATGATGTGGGCGCTGGCGTTCTACTGCTTGTTCACCCTGGTGGCCGCCGCGTCGCCGAACTTCTCGTTCTTCGTCGGCGCCCGCATCCTCGCGGGCCTCGGCACGGGCGCTGAGAGCGCCATCATCGCCCCGTTCCTCGCCGAGTTCGTACCCGCCAAGCGGCGCGGCTGGTTCATCGGCGCCCTGGCGGGGTTCTTCTCCTTCGGCTACGTGATCGCCGCCCTGCTCGGGCGCTTCGTCGTCGAGGGGGGTGGCGACGGGTGGCGCTGGGCGCAGGTCCTGACGGCCCTGCCCGTCGTGCTGCTGCTGTGGTGGCGCCGCTCGCTGCCGGAGTCGCCCCGCTACCTCCTCCTGCGCGGCCGGGTCGCGGAAGCGGAGACCGTGGTCGTCCGTATGGAGCGCGGCGTCGAACGTGCGACCGGCCGGCCGCTGCCCGCCGTCGAAGCGCCGGCCGGCGTGGTCGCGGCGCAACCGGCCGTGCAGCAGGCGAGCCCCACGCTGCTGTCCGCCCTGCGGTTCCTGTTCAGCCGTGCCATGGCCCGGCGCACCGCCGTCGTCTGGTCGCTGTGGTTCGTGGCCACGTTCTCGTTCTACGGGTTCTTCAGCTGGATCCCGACGCTCCTGGTCGACCGCGGTTTCACCGTCACCAAGAGCTTCGAGTTCTCGATCATCATCTACCTGGCGCAGATCCCCGGGTACTTCTCGGCGGCCTGGTGCAACGAGCGCTTCGACCGCCGGCGGACCATCGCGGCCTACCTCATCGGCGCCGCCCTCAGCGCCTTCGCGTTGAGCCAGGCCGGTAGTGCGGTGACCATCGTGCTCGCGGGCGCAGTCCTGTCGTTCTTCCTCAACGGCACCTACGCCGGGCTCTACGCCTACACGCCTGAGGTGTTCCCGACCTGGATCCGCGCGACGGGGACCGGGATGTCCAGCGCCTTCGGCCGCCTGGGCAGCATCAGCGCCCCCGCGCTCATCGGCTTCTTCTACGTCTCGCTCGGCTTCGGCGGCGTGTTCACGATGGTCACCGCGGTCCTCGTCGTCGGGGTCGTCGCGGTGCTCGTGTTCGGGCTCTCCACGGCCGGTCGGTCGCTCGAGGAGCTCACCGAGACAGACGCCGTCCACGCCGCGCAGGAGGACGTGCTCGGCACGCCGACGGTCGGGGGGACGCGCGCGTGAGCGACACCGGTTCCCCGACCACCGCACCGCGGACCACGATCATCCGGCCCGACCGGTCGGGGGAGAACGCCCCGGGCTTCGGCGTCGTCGAGGCCGCGGCCCGTGCCGGCCTCGGCGTGCGGCTGTTCACCGTCCTGGCGTGGGACGACGAGCGCGCTGGACTGCAGCGCATCCACACCTCCCACCCCGTCGAGTACCCCGTCGGCGGCGAGAAGTTCATGCCGCGTGACGCGCCCTGGCCGCAGCAGGTGCTCGTGCAGCGCCGCGCCTACCTCGGGCGCACCCCGGCCGAGGTGGCGGCCGTCTTCGCCGACTGGCCCACCATCGAGGCGCTGGGCTGCGGGGCGACGCTCAACGTGCCCGTGGTCGCCGACGGCCGGACGCTGGGTTCCCTCAACCTGCTGGACGTCGAGGGCCACTACGACGAGGCGTCGGTCCCAGGGGCGCTGCGCCTCGCCGACCTGGCGCGCGAGCCGCTGCGCGCGTGGCACGCCGCTCGGGCCGCGACGACCACCACGAACCCCGGAGGAACCCGATGACCGACACCCTGCTCGTGCGCGGCGGCGACGTCCTCGACCCGGTCGCGGGCGAGTACCTCGCCGGCCACGACGTCCTCGTGCGCGACGGACGCGTCGTGGGCCTCGGGGCCGGCCTGGCGGCACCGGAGGGCGCCCGTGTCCTGGACGCGACCGGCCTGCGGGTCCTGCCGGGCCTCGTCGACTGCCACGTGCACGTGACGGCGGCGACGGCGGACCTGGCCGCGCTGCCCACCTGGGCGCCGAGCTACGTCACCGCCCACGCGGGCCGGTTGATGCGCGACATGCTGCACCGCGGCTTCACCACGGTGCGGGACACCGGGGGCGCCGACTTCGGCCTCGCCCAGGCGCAGGCCGAGGGTCTCGTCACCGGCCCCCGCCTCGCCTTCGGCGGCAAGGCGCTGAGCCAGACCGGTGGACACGGCGACGTGCGGGGCCCGGGAGCCGACGCGCAGGAGGAACCCGGCTGCTGCGCGAGCATGGGACGGGTCGTCGACGGTGTCGAGCCGCTCCGCGTCGCGGCCCGCGACGAGCTGCGCAGGGGCGCCCACCACCTGAAGGTCATGGCCGGCGGGGGGGTGTCGTCCCCGACCGACCGCATCGACTCGACGCAGTACTCCCTGGACGAGCTGCGCGCCGTCGTCGCCGAAGCCCAGGCCGCCAACCGCTACGTCGCCGCGCACGCCTACACCGCCCGGGCGATCGACCGGGCCCTGGAGGCAGGGGTCCGCACCATCGAGCACGGCAACCTCCTCGACGCCCACAGCGTCGAGTTGTTCCTCGCCCACGACGCCTTCCTCGTCCCGACGCTCGTCACGTACTGGGCGCTGAAGGAGGAGGGGCGCGAGTTCGGGCTGCCGCAGGACAGCTGGGAGAAGGTCGACGCGGTCCTCGACGCCGGGATCGGCGCGCTGCAGCTCGCCGCGGCCGCGGGCGTGAAGATCGCCTACGGCTCCGACCTGCTCGGCGGGATGCAGCGCCACCAGTCGCAGGAGTTCCGCATCCGCGCCGACGTCCTGCCCTCGCTGGACGTGCTGCGCTCGGCCACGACCGTGGCCGCGGAGCTCCTCGGGATGGTGGGGCAGGTCGGCGTGCTCACCCCCGGCGCCCACGCCGACCTCGTCCTCGTCGACGGCGATCCCCTGCAGGACGCCGGGATCCTTGCCGACCCCGGCAAGCACGTGCCCGTCGTCGTCCAGGCCGGGCGCGTGGTCCTCGACCGCCGCTGACGGCCGGCCGTCGAGCCGGTGTCCGAGGCGCCGGTCGACGGGCGCGTCTTGATGACCTCCTGCAGGCCACACGCCGCCCGGCGACCGCCCCGACTCCTCAGCTGGGCCGTGCGGCCCCGACGTACACGCGGTCCTGGGGGTTGCGCCGTGCGAGCTCGGCGGCCGTCGCGCCCGGTGTCGTGGCGGCCTGGGTCAGCAGCAGGGGCGCCGACGTCTGGGCCGCGAACGGACCGGCGGCCAGCGCGTCGGGGAAGTTGTCGCCCACGGCGAGGACGACGGACGGACTGGAGGCGAAGAACCGCTGCCCGACGGCCACGGCGGTCGCGTACCGGTCGTCGCCGCCGACCCGCTCGAAGGTCGCGTTCTGGTAGCCCAGACCGCGGATCTGGTCGATGACGCCGTCGGGGATCGCGCCCTGCCCGCCGAGGACGAAGAAGCGGCTGGGCCGCAGCGGCAGGAAGTCGTCCGTCAGCGCCTCCCGGACAGCCTCGGGCACCGTGGTCTGCCCGACCAGGACGATCGGTGCGCCGAGGCTGCCCGCGGCGGCTGCACCCGCCAGCGCGTCGGGGTAGTTCTGCCCGGTCGCGAGGAACACCGTGTCGGGGTCGTCGAACAGAATCTGCGCGACCGTGGCCGATGTGTCGTAGCGGTTCTCCCCGTCGAGCCTCAGCACCGTGTAGCCCAGGCGGTCGAGTTCCGTCTCCACCTCGGTGCTCACGGACGCCGTGCCCCCGACCAGGTAGACCACGCTCGCGTCGAGCCGTGCCATCTCGTCGCGCGTCGCCTGCGGCAGCACGTACCGGCCGGTCAGCAGGACCCTGCTCTGGTCGCCGCCGGCAGCAGCGCTCGCGGCGAGCGCGTCGGGGAAGTTCTCTCCCGTAGCGAGGTAGACCGAGTTGAAGCTGCCGTCCTCGAGCAGCTGTGACACCGCGGCGGCCGTGCCGTAGCGGTCACCTCCGAAGACGCGACTGTCGGCGGCCTGGGCGGGAGTGGCCGCGATCAGGCTGACGACGGCGGTGGTGGCGAGGGCGGCGGTGACGCGGTGACGCATGAGAGCTCCTGGAGCGCGGGATCGGGGTGCCGCGCCAGCGTGGCAGAACGTCTCCGGCCACGACGGGTGAACGCAGGAGGTGACCACCCGGGAGGCTCAGCCGCGCTCGTCGACGCTCGCCCGACCGGTGAGGGGGCAGGCCGGCCGCTAGGCTTCCCACGCCGGGGCGGTAGCTCAGTCGGTCAGAGCAGGGGACTCATAATCCCTCGGTCGTGGGTTCGAGCC
>NZ_JAAALN010000244.1 GCF_009906795.1 Kineococcus siccus | reverse complement strand
GGGCTCACCCGCGCCCCAGCGCAGCCGCCCAGTGCGCCCGGACGGCGGCGCGGTCGGCGCCCCGGTACCCGACGCCCCCGTCGGCGGACGCCGTGGAGAGGTAGCTGCCGTCGGGGCCCGTGAAGAGGCCGCTGCTGTCCTGCGTGGCGGGCCCGTCGACGACGAGCGGGGTGATCGTCACGGCGAGCGTCGAGCGTCCGACGGCCTCGAGCGGCGCGGCCCCGGCCGACACCTGCGCCCGGCTGAGGACGACGTCGAGGTCCGGCACGGGCCCCTCGACGGCCCCGCTCCACGCGGTCAGCGCCTCCGCGGCCTCCTCCCCGGTGCACAGGACGAACCCGTGGACGCCGACGTGGTCGACGAGCTCGAGGAGCCAGAGCCCCGCGCGCTGCGCGTAGGCGAGGGCCCAGTCGACCCGGTCGGCGCTGCGCCGCTCGGCGACCACGACGCGGTCGGTCGCCCGGCGCATGGTCAGCAGCGCCAGCACCTCGGGCAGCGCCCGGTAGGTGAACGTCCCCGTCGCGGCGTCGACGGGGTCGGCGCGGTAGAGGCCGCGCGCGGTGAGCCCGCGCAGGGCCGCGGTCAGCGCGACCTCCTGCTCCGCGGGCGCCAGGCTGGAGTACCAGGGGCTGGGCGCGGACGGCGGGCGGCCCGGGTCGTCGAGCCCGACGAGCTCCTCGTCGGTCCACGGGCCGAGGCGCTGCGGTGCCCCGACGGCCGCGGCGAACATCGTCAGCCGCGCGGCCGCGACGGCCTCCGACGTCGGCGACTCGAGCTCGAACAGGTCCCCGACGGTCGGCACGGTCATCCGAACAGCCCCTTCCACACGCTCTTGGCCGCGTTGCCCACGGCGGACGCCGCGCGGCCGGCGCCCTCGGCGATGGCCTCGCGGTTCTCGTAGACCCAGCATCCGACGGCGACGACGCCGGCGGCGGCCACCACGCCCACCCCGACCGGACCGGTCATCAGCCCGAAGGCCAGCGCGGTGGTCGCGACGCCGCCGACCACGCTGGCCGCGCCGCCGGTGAAGCGGGCGACGCGGTCGTCGGTGGCCATCTCGTCGTCGGTGACGGCGGTGTACATGTCGTAGCCGCCGAGCAGCACCGACACGGGCCCCATCACCTTGGCGAGCACGGGCGCCGCCGCGCGCACGGGGCGCATCAGGCCGTCGAGGCGGCCCGTCGTGCGGATCGCGTCGGCCGCCACGGACGGGTACTGGCGGGCGGCCGTCGCGAGCGCGCCGGCCTCCCCCTGGTAGCCGCGCATGAGCTTGTACAGCGTCTGCGCGCGCGAGAGGTCGGTGGGCGCCGCCCGCGAGGCGCTCCACGCGGCGAGCGCCTCGCGCTCGGCGGCGAGGTAGGCGCGGTACTGCGCGGGATCGGCGAGGTCGGGCGCCGCGCCCTTGAGCGCCTGGTAGGCGCTGACCGCGGTGAGCAGGCGCTGCTCGGCGCGCTGGGCCAGGACGCCCGAGCGGGCGTAGCCCAGCACGGTGGTGAGCTGGTACCCCTTGAGCGCCAGCGTCTTCGCCTCGCCGAGGGCCTTGCGGGCCAGTTCGACGTCGGGGTTGGCGTAGGCGTCGCGCAGCGTCTCGGCGTCGAGGCCCGCACCGGGGGGCAGGAGTCCGGTGGCGGCCTGCTCCCACGCCTGCACGGGGCTGAGCGCCCCGGCGTCCGGGACCCAGGCGTCGACCTCGGCGCGCAGGGCCGTCGCGGCGCGCTGCCGGGCCTGGCTGAGGCCCGACCCGAGCGTGGAGACCGTCGCGGTCTCCTGGGACATCTGCAGCCGGGCGGTCTCGGCGCCGGCGACGTCGCCCGCGGTGTCCGCGGTGCGGCAGCGCGCCTGCGCGGCGTCGTAGCGCTCGCTCGCGCCGCGGATCTCGTGCTGCGAGGTCTCCAGCGCGTCGGCGTAGTCCGCGAGGGCGCCCCCGATGGCGACCAGGGAGGAGCCCAGCGCCGACGTCGCCGTCGTCGCCTGCCCCCGGGCGCCCGCGAAGGCGGCGACCCGGGCGGCGGGCAGGGCGCCCTCGGCCTGCTCGGCGAGGGTGCGCAGGCGGCTGCCGCGGGTCTCCCCGAGGGTGCCGCTCAGCTGGGACAGGCGGTCGACGACGCTGCGCAGGCCGGCCGGGTCCCCGGGCGGGACGCCGAAGGTGCTCACCGGGGCCCGCTCCCGCCGGTCGCCGTCTCCAGCTGGCCTCCCGCGGTCGTCGCCCCCTGCGACAGGCCGGCCACGACCGTGGCCGTCGCGAGGACCGCGCCCCCGACCGCGGCCAGTGCCGTCTCGGCGAGCCCGGCGACCGTCGCGTCCCCGGCGCACGCCCCGGCCGACCGGCCCTGCCCCGTCAGGGCGAGCGCGTCGCCCGTCAGGTCCTGCGACAGGGTGTCCAGGGCGGTCGCGGTCTCCTGCAGCTGGTCCGGGTTCCCACCGGCGAACGTCACGTGGGGTCCTCTCGGTCGTCCGACGACGGGCACCGCGGCGGGCCGCCGGCGGCGGTGCGGGCACGACGTCCTCGACGCTGCCACGTGTTGGCCGCGGCGGCGCGCATCCGGGGCCGAGTTCACCGGAACGCCCCGCACCGCGGCACCCTGCCGGGTCAACGTCCCGGCGCGCCGTGCTCGCCCCGCGACACGGAGTCGGTGCGGCCGGGCGGAGACGGGGGCGGACGACGACGGCCGCCGGGTCGGGGACCCGGCGGCCGTCGGACGTGGTGGTCGATCCGGCCGTCGCCTCTCGGCGAGGTGCCGCTCGCGGCGGCTGAGGGTGAGGCCCGGGGACGTGCAGCGGATCGACCACCCCGTGCAAGGACGGCGGCCGCGCCGGCATTCCCGCTGATCGTCGATCGACCGACCACCCTCCCGGCGCCGTGGTCGGAGGAGGCGACCGGCGGGTCGGACACCCGGCCCCCGCGGCGCAGCGTCGCGGTCGCGGGCCGCGACGTCGGACCGGTGACGGAAGTCGGCGACGGTCGCGACGAGCGAGGCCGCGTGCGCTGCGACGGTGGAGGAAAGGCGGTGCGACCACGGCCATCGCCGCCCTAGGGTCGGGCTCCTCATGACCACGACTCCCGGGGCGTCCGAACCCTCCAGCGGCGACGAGGTGAAGCTCACGGGCGGTGAGCGAACGGCGGTGACCCGTCGCGGCGACGTGGTCCTGCGTCCCGCGGCCCCCTGGTCCGCGGCGACCACCGCCCTCCTGGAGCACCTGCGCGACGTCGGGTTCCCCGGCGCACCTCACCCGGTCGGCTCCGGGCTGAGCGCCGACGGCCGCGAAGCCGTCACCTTCGTGCCGGGGAGCATCGTCCACCCGCACACCTGGTCCGACGAGGCGGTGACCGCGGTCGGCGCGCTCCTGCGCCGCCTGCACGACGCCGTCGCCACCTTCACGCCACCGCCCCGAGCCCAGTGGCAGCCCTGGTTCGGACGCACGCTCGGCGAGGGCCCTCGCGCGATCAGCCACTGCGACACCGGGCCGTGGAACATCATCGCGCGCAACGGCCTGCCGGTCGCCCTCATCGACTGGGAGTTCGCCGGCCCGGTGGATCTCCTCGTCGAACTCGCGCAGGCGGCGTGGCTGAACGCGCACCTCATGGGCGATCGAGTGGCGCAGATCCAGGGGTCGGGCACGCTCGCCGACCGCGCATGTCAACTGCGGCTCCTCGTCGACGGGTACGGCCTCCCGCACGCTCGTCGCGAGCACCTGCTCGAGCTGATGGTGGAGGTGGCGGTGTCCGACGCCAAGAACCAGGCGGACGAGGCCGGCGTGACGCCGGCCGGCACCGAGGTGGCCCCCCTGTGGGCGATGACCTGGCGCATCGACAGCGCCGAGTGGATGCTGCGGCACCGCCGGACCCTCGTGAACGCCCTGCGGTGAGTGCTGCTGCGGAACCCGGACCGCCGCCCCGCCGGTCCCTCACCGGCAGCGCGGACGTCCGCCCCGCGCCGCCCCCTCAGGTCTTCCACCCCGGCCCGTGCTCGAAGCGCTGTTCGACGCGCTGACCCCACCCCGCGCCCGCGACGACCAGCGCCGCCCCCGCGGCGCCGACCCAGCCCAGCTGATCCCCCGCCACGACCAGCCCGAACAGCACCGCCCACAGCGGTTCCGTGCCGAGCAGCAGGCTGGTCCGGGCCGCCGACGCCCGCCGCAACGCCCACGACTGGGCCAGGAACGCGAAGGCGGTGCAGCCCACGGCGAGGTGGGCGAGGAGCAGCCACTGCTCCGCGCCCGCGGAAGCCACTCCCGCGAGCACGGCGCCCGGGGCGAGCAGGGTCACGACCACGGCCCCGACGCCCGCCTGCACCGCGGACAGCACGACCAGGTCGACGTCCCGGCCGCGGGTGGCCCGCCCCAGCAGCGTCACGTGGACCGCGCGCACCACCGCCGCAGCCAGCACCAGCAGGTCACCCACCGCGGGTGCGGCGGGCCCCTCACGCCCGACCAGCAGCCCGACCCCGGCCAGCACCACGATGCCCGCGGCGAAGAAGGACGGGGGCAGCAGCCGGCGGGTGAACAGCCCCTCGACCAGCGGGGTGAACAGGACCGTGGTGCTGATCAGCAGGCCGGCCGAGGTGGCGGAGGTCGTCGCGACCCCCTGCGTCTCCAGCCCGAGAACCGCGGTCTGCGTCGCGCCGAAGACGAGCCCCAGCGCCACGTCCCGGCGGCGCACCGCACGCCGGCGCGCCAGGACGACCAGTCCCAGCACGAGAGCCGCCCCGCCCGAGCGCAGGGCCAGCGTCGCGGCCACCCCGACCCCCTCGACGCTGCGCTGCGCCGCGAGGTAGCTGCTGCCCCAGACGACGGCGACGAGGAGCAGGACGACGTCGACCCGGGAGACGCGGCGGGACCGCGCGGCCCGAGGCCGCGAGGGCCGGACGGGCGTCGCGGGGGTCGTCGGGCCGGGGGTCCTCACCGGTCGATCGTCGACCGCGGCAACAGTTCAGACCAGGGACCAGTTCTTGAAAGGACGCTTTAGCATCGCTTCATGGACATCCGTCAGCTGCAGCTCCTGCGCGAGCTCGCCGAACGGGGTTCGCTGACCGCGGTCGCCACCGCGGTGCACCTGAGCCCGTCGGCCGTGTCCCAGCAACTGGCTGCGCTGCAACGCACGCTGCCGACCCCGCTGACCGAGAAGCGCGGCCGGCGCCTCGTGCTCACCGCCGCCGGCACGGCCCTGGCCGAGGCCGCCGTCGACGTCGCCGCCGCGCTCGACCGGGCCGAGCGGGCCGTCGGCGACCACCTGCAGTCCCGGGCGGTCCCGGTGCGGATCAGCGCCTTCCACAGCGCGGCCCTCGCCTGGTTCGCGCCCCTGCTGCGCGCGGTCGCCGCGTCCGGCGGTCCACCGCTGCACTGCAGCGACAACGACGTCGCCCAGCGGGACTTCCCCCGCCTCGTCGCCGACCACGACCTCGTCCTCGCGCACCGCCCCGAGAGCAGCCCGCGGTGGCCGCAGCACACGGTGCACGCCACCCACCTCCTCCTGGAACCGATGCACGTCGCCCACGCCGCCGACCACCCGCTGGCCGGGCTGGACGTGCTGCGCGCCGCCGACGTCGCGGACCAGCGGTGGATCAGCGTCCACGACGGCTACCCCCTCACGGGCGCGCTGGACGCGGTGGCCGTCGCCGCCCGGCGCCCCCTGGACGTCGCGCACCACATCAACGAGTTCTCCGTCGCGGCCGACGTCGTCGCCACCGGTGACGCCATCGCCCTCCTCCCGTCCCGCACCACCC
>NZ_JAAALN010000243.1 GCF_009906795.1 Kineococcus siccus | reverse complement strand
CCCCCCACCCTCCTGCCGGCCGTCCCCGAGGTCGACGCGGCGCTCGCGGGCGGTGCGGACCCCGCCCAGGTGGCCGCGGCGCACCCGTCGGCCTCGCTGCCGTGGGCCCTGCTCGCCGAGCGCGCCTTCGGTGCGGGAGAGGACATCGCGGCCTACGCCTACGCGCGCACGGGCTACCACCGCGGCCTGGACGCGCTGCGCCGCGCGGGGTGGAAGGGGCACGGGCCCGTCCCGTACTCCCACGAGCCCAACCACGGGTTCCTGCGCTCCCTCGCCGCGCTGGCGCGTGCGGCCGGAGCGATCGAGGAGGTCGAGGAGCTGGCGCGCTGCACCGAGTTCCTCGCCGACTGCGATCCCGCGGCCGCCCAGGCGCTGCTCGCATGACCGCCGCCGCCTCCAGCAGTGCGGGGCCGGCGCCCGTCGTCGTGGTCGGTGCGGGCATCGCGGGGCTCACGTGCGCACGAGTCCTCACCGAGGCCGGGGTGCCCGTGCGGGTGCTCGACCGCGGCCGTCGACCCGGGGGCCGCATGAGCGGGCGCCGCGTCGAGACCGCCGCGGGGGTCCGCGTCGTCGACCTCGGGGCGTCGTACTTCACGGCCTCCGGCGACGAGTTCACGGCCCAGGTGGCCGACTGGCAGGCCCGCGGACTCGCGCGCCCCTGGACGGACCGCTTCGAGGTCATCGACGGCAACCCCGACGTCGCGGCGCGCGAGCCGCAGCGCACGTCCTCGGGGCCGGTGCGCTACGGCGCGGCCGGAGGGCTGCGCAGCCTGGTCGACGACCTCGTCGCCCCGCCCGGGCGGCCCGCGCTGCTCGTCGAGAGCGAGACCGACGTCGAGTCCGTCGACGCGACGGCCACCGGCCCGCAGGTCGACGGCGTCGACGCCGCCGCCGTCGTGCTCGCCATGCCGGACCCGCAGGCGGCCGACCTGCTGCCCCGCATGGTCGCCATGCGCCTCGACGTGTCCGCGCGCTGGAACTACCGGCCCTGCATCGCGGTCTACGCGGCATGGTCGTCGCGGTGGTGGCCGGACTTCCACGGGGCGTTCGTGAACTCCTCCGACCTGCTGGTCTTCCTCGCCGACGACGGCGACCGCCGCGGAGACCGGGCGCCGGTCCTCGTCGCGCACGCGGCGCCCGAGTTCTCCGCCGACCACCTCGACGACCCGGCCTCGGCCGTCGCGCCCGTCATCGCCGAGCTGGGGCCCCTGCTCACGGGGAGCCCGACGCCCGTGCCGGAGTGGAACCGCGCCCACCGCTGGTCGCTCGCGGAGCCGCTGCGCCAGCACGAGGAGCAGCCCTTCGGGCTCGACGAGGGTTCCCTCATCGGCGTCTGCGGCGATGCGTGGGGGCCCACGCCGAAGGTCGAGGCCGCCTGGACGTCCGGGCGCGCCCTGGGCCTCGCGCTGCTCGAGCGCCTGCGCTGAGGCGTCCCCCGGTCGGTGGACACGCCGCACCGGGGGAGGGCGGGTACTCTCGTCGCGGTCTGTTCACGAAGTGGAAGCAGGGGATGTCATGCCCGCGATCGTGCTCGTCGGTGCCCAGTGGGGGGACGAGGGCAAGGGCAAGGCCACCGACGCCCTCGGAGCCCGCGTGGACTACGTCGTGAAGTTCAACGGCGGCAACAACGCCGGCCACACCGTGGTCGTGGGCGACGAGAAGTACGCCCTGCACCTGCTCCCCTCGGGCATCCTCACGCCCGGGGTCACGCCGGTGATCGGCAACGGCGTCGTGGTGGACCTGTCGGTGCTGTTCGAGGAGATCGACGCGCTCGAAGCCCGCGGCGTGGACTGCTCGAAGCTGCTGGTCTCGGCGTCGGCGCACATCATCGCGCCCTACAACCGCGCGCTGGACCAGGTGACCGAGCGGTTCCTCGGCTCGCGCAAGATCGGCACCACGGGCCGCGGCGTGGGCCCGACGTACGCGGACAAGATCAACCGCGTGGGGCTGCGCATCCAGGACCTGTTCGACGAGAGCATCCTGCGGCAGAAGGTCGAAGGCGCCCTGCAGCAGAAGAACCACCTGCTGGTGAAGGTGTACAACCGCCGCGCGGTCTCCGTCGACGAGACCGTCGAGGGGCTGCTGTCCTACGCCGAGCGCCTGCGGCCCATGGTCCGCGACGTCAGCCTGGAACTCAGCCGCGCCCTCGACCGCGACGAGATCGTGCTGTTCGAGGGCGGCCAGGCCACGTTGCTGGACATCGACCACGGCACCTACCCGTTCGTCACGTCGTCGAACGCGACGGCCGCGGGCGCCTGCACCGGCTCGGGGATCCCGCCCAACCGGATCGACCGGATCGTGGCCGTCGTGAAGGCGTACACGACCCGCGTCGGCGAGGGTCCGTTCCCGACCGAGCTGCTGGACGCCGACGGCGACAAGCTGCGCCAGGACGGCGGGGAGTTCGGCACCACGACGGGACGTCCCCGCCGCACCGGCTGGTACGACGCGCCGATCGCCCGCTACGCGGCGCGCATCAACGGCGTGACCGACTTCGTGCTGACCAAGCTCGACACCCTCACGGGCTGGGAGCGGATCCCGGTGTGCGTCGCCTACGACGTCGACGGCGTCCGCTTCGACGAGATCCCCATGTCCCAGAGCGACTTCCACCACGCGACCCCGGTGTACGAGTTCTTCGACGGCTGGACCGAGGACATCACCACGGCCCGGACGACGGCCGACCTGCCGAAGAACGCGCAGCGCTACGTCGAGGCGCTCGAGGCGATCAGCGGGGCGCGGATCTCCGCGGTCGGGGTGGGCCCCGACCGCGAGCAGACCGTCGTGCGGCACGACCTGCTGGGGTGAGCAGCGCGCTCGTGCCCGACCTGCAGGTGCGCCACGCGCCGCTGGGCGCCGTCGAGCCGGAGGTGCTCTACCGGTTGCTGCGCCTGCGGGTCGACGTGTTCGTCGTCGAGCAGGAGTGCCCGTACCCCGAGCTCGACGGCCGCGACGCCGAACCCGGCGCCCTGCTGCTGTGGGCGCAGGCGCCCGACGGCACGGTGGCCGCGACGGCGCGCCTGCTGCGCGACGCCGACGGGTGCGCCCGGATCGGCCGGGTGGCCACGGCGCGCGCGTTCCGCGGGGCCGGGGTCGCGGCGCGGCTGATGCGGCTGGGCCTGGACCTGGCCGGCGACGTCGAGGTGGTGCTGGACGCCCAGGCGCACCTCGCGGGCTGGTACGCGCGGTTCGGGTTCGCGGTCGACGGCGAGCCGTTCACCGAGGACGGCATCCCCCACGTGCCCATGCGCCGCGCCTGACCGCAGGGCCGCCGCCGCCCCCGGGTCATGATGGACGGGTGACCTGGGTGCTGCTCGTCCTCGCCGCGACGGCCTCCGCGGCCGCGGGCCTCGTGCTGGCGCGGGCGAACCCGGACGCGCGCCTCCCGCTGTGGGGTGGGCCCCCACGCCGGCCCCGCACCTACTTCGTCGCCTACACCGCCACGATCGTCTTCATGATCACCGCGGCGCAGGGCCTGGCCCGCGCGATCGGCGACGTGGCCTGGCTGCTCGCGGTGGTCGCCGCGCTGGTGCCGCTGCTGGTCGTGACGACGGTGCACAACCGCCGGCTGCCGCGCCGCCCCGTGGGCTGACGCGGCCGCGGGGACTCGGTCAGGGGCGCCGCGCCGGGCGACGACGGGACGCGACCGCCAGCGCGATGCCGACGATGGCCACGATCGGGCCGACGACGGCCCAGGTGGTGTTGCCGGACATGGCGCTGCCGCCGAGGACGCCCACCCCCTGCAGGAACCAGAGGACGCCGAGGAGAGCCAGGACCACACCGAGGACGAGCATCGCGATCTTCATGAGGAGATGGTCTCTCCACCTCGCACCGAGCGCGCGGCGGGGGTCCCTCAGTCGCGCAGGTCGGTCCGGATCGCGAGGCCGTCGAGGTAGCTGCGCACGTTGGCCCGCACCTGCCCGACGGTGTCGCCGCCGAACTTCTCGAGCACCGCGTCGGCCAGGACGAGGCTGACCATCGCCTCCGCGACGACACCGGCCGCGGGAACGGCGCACACGTCCGAGCGCTGCGCGATCGCCTGCGCCGCACCACCGGACGACGTGTCCACGGTGTCGAGCGCCTTCGGCACCGTGGAGATCGGCTTCATGGCGGCGCGGACGCGCAGCACCTCGCCGTTGCTCATGCCGCCCTCGATGCCGCCCGCGCGGTCGGTGCGGCGGCGCACGGTGAGGCCGCCCGCGTCGCTGCCGTCGTCCGTGCGCTCGATCTCGTCGTGGGCCTGCGACCCGCGGCGACGGGCGGTCTCGAAGCCGTCGCCGACCTCGACGCCCTTGATCGCCTGGATGCCCATGAGGGCCGCGGCGAGGCGGGAGTCGAGCTTGCGGTCCCAGTGCACGTAGGAGCCGAGGCCCGGGGGCAGCCCGTGGACGACGACCTCGACGACGCCGCCGAGCGTGTCGCCCTCGCCGTGGGCCGCGTCGACCTCCGCGACCATGCGCGCGCTCGTGCCCGGGTCGGTGCAGCGCACCGGGTCCGCGTCGATGCGCTCGCGCGCGCCGCGCTCGGGCACGCTGCCTGCCGGGACCGCCACCGACCCCAGGGACACGACATGGGAGACGACGTCCGCCCCGACGGTCTGGGCGAGGAAGCGCCGCGCGACCTCGCCGAGCGCCACGCGCGTCGCGGTCTCGCGGGCCGAGGCCCGCTCGAGCACGGGACGCGCGTCGGCGAAGGAGTACTTCTGCATGCCGGTGAGGTCGGCGTGCCCCGGCCGGGGCCGGGTCAGCGGGGCCGAGCGGCCGCGGGCGGGCAGCCGGCCCGGCTCGTCGTAGCGCCGGCCCTCGGCGTCGGTCGCGTCGGGGGACATGACGTCGGACCACCGGGGCCACTCGGTGTTGCCGATGCGCAGCGCGACCGGACCGCCCTGCGTCAGGCCGTGCCGGATGCCGCCGATGACCTCCAGCTCGTCCTGCTCGAAACCCATCCGCGCGCCGCGGCCGTAGCCCAGGCGCCGCCGGGCCAGGGCCGCCCGGACGTCGTCACCCGACACCTCGACCCCGGCGGGCAGGCCCTCGAGGATCCCTGCGAGCGCCGGACCGTGGGACTCGCCTGCCGTCAGCCACCGCAACACGTCACCCATCCTGCCTCACGGGCCGCCCGGCCCCGGACGGCGGGACGCGTCAGTCGGCGAGGTCGCTGAGCAGCGGGTCGATGCGGTACGGCACCAGCTCCCGCATGGCCAGCGAGGTGCGGGTGCGCACCACGCCGGGGATCGACAGCAGCGACTGGCCCACGCGGTAGAGGTCGTCCGCGTCGCGCGCGACGACGCGGCACATGAGGTCGCCGTCACCCGTGATCCCGTGCACCTCCAGGACCTCGGGCGTCTCGCGCAGCCGGCCGAGCGTGTCGTCCTGCTGGCCCTGGTGGATCTCGATCATCACAAACGCGGAGACGGAGAAGCCGAGGGCCGCGGGCGCCAGGCGCCGCGAGAAGCGGTGCAGCACACCGTCGGACTCCAGGCGCTCGAGATGGGCCTGCACCGTCCCGCGGGCCAGGTTCAGCAGCCGCGAGAGCCCGAGCACCGTGGCGCGCGGATCCTCGTCGAGGGCGAGGAGGATCCGGGCATCGATGGGATCGAGACGGCGCACGGCGGACATCTTGTCCTACGTCTCCGGGGTGGTGACGGGCAAAGTGCTCAGGCGACCGCCGGAGGGGACGACAGTCGGTGCCCGACCGCGCTCAGCCGGAGGGTGCGGCGTCGCGTCTGAGCGCCACGACAAGGCTGGTGGAGGGGGCAGGAGGTGTGGTGGCCCCCTCGAGGTCGTCGAGCCGGGTCGGGCCGGTGCGCTGCGGTGAGGCGGTGAGGCGGTGATGGGGCGGTGACGTGGTGGGTGGG
>NZ_JAAALN010000242.1 GCF_009906795.1 Kineococcus siccus | reverse complement strand
GCACCGCAGCCCGCAGCCCCGCCCGCGGGCGGGGCTGCGGGCTGCGGTGCGCCGGGGGCCTCGACCAGCACGACGCGCATGCGCAGCAGCGCCGACTGCGCGATGAGGTCGAGCTGCGCGCGCGTGGCCTGGCCGGGGATGGAGACGGAGATGTTGCGCCCGCCCTGGACCTGCACCTCGGACTCGCTGAGCCCGGTCGCGTCCACGCGCTGGCGGATGATCTGCGCCGCCTGCTCCATCTGCGTCGCGTCGATCGGCGCGTCGCCTTCGGTGGCGCGCGCCTGCAGGACGACCTGCGTGCCGCCCTCGAGGTCGAGGGCGAGGCCGGGGGACCACCGGGCCGAGCCCCAGACGGACCCCGCACCCACCGCCCCGAAGAGGAGCACGATGATCACGGCCAGCACGGCGAGCGTGCGACCGGGGTGGGGTCGGCGGATCGGTGCACCGTGGCGCACTCGCTGGGGCCTGTCGTTGGACACTCGCTACCTCTTGACGGGGCTCGCCGGGGGACTGCTGTCCCCCGGCGGGCTCAAGCTTGTCACTGCACGTGGACGGGTGCTGTCTTATCAGTCACCGATCGTCCTCGGGTCAGTGCGGACCACTACGCGCGGGGCGTGTCGCTGTTCCCGTCGACGTCCTTGCGCAGGTCGAGCCCGGACGTCCCGGCCGGACCGACGCCGTCACCCTCCCCCGGCGCCACCGGCGAGGACGTCACGACGCGCGACACCGCGCGCCGCGTCCACCGGGTCTGCACACCGGGCGCGATCTCCAGGGTCACGACGTCGCCGTCGATGGCGACGACCCGCCCGAAGGTCCCGGACGTCGTCATCACCTCGGCCCCCGGCGCGACCCCGCTCTGCATCTGCTGCTGCGCCTTCTGCTGCTTGCGCGTGCGGCTGAACATGAAGACCAGCAGCGCGACCATCAGCAGCAGGAACACCAGCTGGCTGGATCCACCACCACCCACGACATCCCTCTCCGCACCGGTGCGTTCGACGGCTCACCGGTGCCGTGCCGGCCTCGTACCGGCACCGCGGGGCCAACGGCACGCGCCGACGGGAGGTTCCCCGCCGCGACGACCCGCCCGACCCGCGCCCGGGAGTCTAGACGGCTCACCCGGACGGCCCTGGCCTCCGCGGCGCGTGGTGGCGAGGGCGCAGCGCGTCACGAGTCCGCCGGGGACTCCCCGTCGCCGGCGTCGAGCGGCAGCTGCCACGCGGCCTCGCGCGGCGGGGTGAGCCCCAGGTGCGCCCACGTCTCGGGCAGCGCGACCCGGCCCCGCGGCGTCCGGCCCAGCAGCCCCTCGCGGACGAGGAACGGCTCCGCGACGGTCTCCACCGTCTCGGCCTCCTCCCCGACCACGACGGCCAGGGTGGACAGCCCGACGGGCCCCCCGCCGAAGCGCTTGCAGAGGGCCTCCAGCACGGCCCGGTCGAGGCGGTCCAGCCCGCGCTCGTCGACCTCGTAGACCAGCAGCGCCGCCCGGGCGGCACGGCGGTCGACGATCCCCGACCCGCGCACCTGCGCCCAGTCGCGGACCCGGCGCAGCAGGCGGTTCGCGATGCGCGGGGTGCCGCGCGAGCGGCGGCTGATCTCCTCGGCCCCCTCGGCCGTCAGCTGCACGTCCAGCAGGGCCGCCGAGCGGCGCAGGACCTGCACGAGCTCCTCGGGGGAGTAGAAGTCCAGGTACCCCGTGAAGCCGAACCGGTCGCGCAGCGGCGCGGGCAGCAGTCCCGCGCGCGTGGTGGCGCCCACGAGCGTGAAGCGCGGCAGCTCCAGCGGGATGGCGGTCGCCCCGGGCCCCTTGCCGACGACGACGTCGACCCGGTAGTCCTCCATCGCGATGTAGAGCATCTCCTCCGCCGGCCGCGCCATCCGGTGGATCTCGTCGACGAAGAGGACCTCGCCCTCGTCGAGGGAGCTCAGGACGGCGGCCAGGTCGCCCGCGTGCTGGATCGCCGGGCCGCTGGTCTGGCGCAGCGGCGCCCCCATCTCGGACGCGACGATCATCGCCAGCGTCGTCTTGCCCAGGCCGGGCGGACCCGAGAACAGCACGTGGTCGCTCGTGCCGCCGCGGGCGCGCGCGGCGTCCAGGACGAGGGACAGCTGCTCCCGCACGACCGTCTGCCCGACGAACTCCTCCAGCCCGTGCGGGCGCAGCGCCGACTCCGCGGCGCGCTCGTGCTCGTCCGCGCCGGTGGTCACGAGGCGCTCACCGGGCATCAGCGTCCGCTCAGCGCCCGCAGGGCGGCCCGCAGGGCCCCCGCGACGTCCGCGTCCGCGGCGCCGTCGGCGAGCACGGCGTCGACCGCGTCCCCGGCCTGCTTGACGGGGTAGCCGAGGCCGACGAGCGCGTCGACGACCTGCTGGCGACGGACGTCGGCGGGGTCCGGCGGCGGGGCGACCTCGGCCGCGAGGGGGCCGCTCGGGGCGCCGAGCCGGTCGCCCAGCTCGAGGATGAGGCGCTGCGCCCCCTTGCGGCCGATGCCCGGGACCCGCATGAGCGCGGTCTGGTCCTCGCCCGCCACGGCGGCCCGCAGGCCGTCGGGCCGGTGGACGGCGAGCATCGCCAGCGCCAGCCGCGGCCCGACGCCCGAGACCGTCTGGACGACCTCGAAGACCTCCCGCTCGTCGGCGTCCGCGAACCCGAAGAGGGTCAGGGAGTCCTCGCGCACGACGAGGCTCGTCGCGAGCGCGGCCTCCTCCCCCACCCGCAGCGACGCGAGCGTCGCGGGCGTGGCCTGGACGAGCATCCCCACCCCGCCGACCTCGACGACGGCGGAGTCCAGCCGCACCGACACGACCGTGCCGCGCACCGACGCGATCACCCGAGGACCCTCCCGACATGACGTGCGAACACCTGTACGAGGCTCACGCTAGCGAGCCGGGGCGAGCCCCGTCGCCCGGCGCGCCGGGCGACCCCGCCCGCGGGGCGCGGGCGGGGGCGGGGCACAGTGCCCCCGTGAGCCACGCAGAGCACGAGAACCCCCGCCAGAACGTCACCTTCCCCGCGACCGACGCGGCCGGCGCCGACCACGCGCACGGCTACCTCGCGGTGCCCGCCGCGGGCCGCGGCCCGGGCGTCGTCGTCGTCCAGGAGTGGTGGGGCCTGACCGACCACGTCGTCGCCATCGTCGACCGCCTCGCGGCCGAGGGCTTCGTCGCCCTGGCCCCGGACCTGTACGGCGGCCGGACCACGCACGACGCCGCCGAGGCCATGACGTTCCTCCGCGAGCTGCCGCCCGAGCGGGCCGCGCGCGACCTCGCGGGCGCCGTCAGCTACCTCGAGGGCCACGAGGCCGTCACGTCGGGCACCGTCGGCGCCGTCGGCTTCTGCATGGGCGGGGCGTTCGTGCTGTCGCTGGCCGCGCAGCAGGGCGGTCGGATCGGTGCGGCCGTGCCCTGGTACGGGCTGCCCGCCGACGAGACCGACTTCTCCCGCCTCACGGCTCCCGTCCTCGGCCACTACGGCGAGAGCGACGCCTCGATCCCCGTCGAGGCCGTGCACGCCACCGCCGAGCGGATCCGCGCGCAGTCCGGCGTCGAGCCCGAGCTGCACGTCTACCCCGCGGGGCACGCCTTCTACAACGACGAGCGGCCCGAGGCCTACGACCGCGCGAGCGCCGAGCTCGCGTGGGAGCGCACGACCGGCTTCCTGCGCCGCCACCTGAGCTGAGCCCGACCGGCCCCGCCCGCCTCAGCGGGCGCGGGCCGCCGGGGGCCGGGGACGGCGCGCGGCCGCCTCGGCCTCCGCGTAGCCGTTGCGGCGGCCCGTGACCAGGGCGCCGTGCGCCGCGGCCTCCAGGCGCGAGGAGGCGCCGCCGCGCCACAGGTGGCAGAGCGCCAGCGCGAGGGCGTCCGCGGCGTCGGCGGGCCGGGGGGCCTCGGTGAGCCCGAGGATGCGGGTGACCATGAGCGTCACCTGCTCCTTCTCGGCGCGCCCCGAGCCGGTGACCGCGGCCTTGACCTCGCTGGGAGTGTGCATGGCCACGGGCAGCCCCCGGCGCGCCGCCGCCACCAGGACGAGCCCCGCGGCCTGCGCGGTGCCCATCACCGACCGCACGTTGGCCTGCGCGAAGACGCGCTCGACGGCCACGACGTCGGGCGTGTGCTCGTCGAGCCACGCGTCGAGCCCCTCGCTGATGGCCAGCAGGCGCGTCGCGACGGGGTCGGCCGACGGGGTCCGCACGACGCCGACCGCGACCATGCTGGCGCGCCGCCCCCCGGTCGCGTCGACCACCCCGATCCCGCACCGGGTGAGGCCGGGGTCCACCGCCAGGACGCGCACGGCCCCCACCCTCGCACCAGGCCGGGGCAGGGGCCGGGAGGCCGGTCGGCGTGCGCGTGTCAGGCGTCCTCGAGGGCCGCCGCGACCTCGTCGGAGACGTCGTAGTTGGCGATGACGTTCTGAACGTCGTCGCAGTCGTCGAGCGCGTCGATCAGCTTGAACACCTTCGCCGCGCCGTCGGCGTCCAGCGGCACCTGCACGCTCGGGACGAAGGTCGCGTCGGCGGAGTCGTAGTCGATCCCCGCGCCCTGCAGCGCCTCGCGGACGGCGAGCAGGTCGGTCGGCTCGCACACGACCTCGAAGGTGTCGCCCTGGTCGGTGACCTCCTCGGCCCCGGCCTCGAGGACCGCGAGGAGCACGTCGTCCTCGGTGAGGTCGGTCCCCTCCTTGCCGACGACGACGACGCCCTTGCGCGTGAACATGTACGCGACGCTGCCCGGGTCGGCCATGGTGCCGCCGTTGCGGGTCATCGCCGTGCGCACCTCCATGGCCGCGCGGTTCTTGTTGTCGGTCAGGCACTCGACGAGCAGCGCGACGCCCTGGGGGCCGTAGGCCTCGTACATGATCGTCTGCCAGTCGGCGCCGCCGGCCTCGGCCCCCGAGCCGCGCTTGACGGCGCGCTCGATGTTGTCGGCCGGGACCGACGTCTTCTTGGCCTTCTGGATCGCGTCGAACAGCGTCGGGTTGCCGGCGACGTCGCCGCCACCCGTCCGCGCCGCGACCTCGATGTTCTTGATGAGGCGCGCGAAGCTCTTGGCGCGCCGTGAGTCGACGACAGCCTTCTTGTGCTTGGTCGTCGCCCACTTGGAGTGGCCGGACATCCTGTCCCCCTTCGCCTCGATCGCCGTCGTCGGTGCTGCTCGTGCTGCTAGCCGGTGCCCGTGGTGCCCTCGGGACGGTCCGCCGGCGGGCCGCCCTGCGAGCGCACCATCGCCACGAAGTAGCGGTGCACCCGGTCGTCCCCGGTGATCTCGGGGTGGAACGACGTGGCCAGCAGACCGCCGTGTCGCACGGCGACGATCCTACCCGCGGCCGGTCCCGCGCCCACCCGGGCGAGGACGCGCACGCCGGGGCCCGCGTCCTCGACCCACGGCGCCCGGATGAAGACCGCGCGCACGTCGTCCCCCCCGCCCGTGACCCCCTCGACGGGGAGGTCCTCCTCGAAGCTCTGCACCTGGCGGCCGAAGGCGTTGCGCCGCACGGTGACGTCGAGGCCGCCCAGCGTCTCCTGGCCGGCGCCGCCGTCGAGGAGGCGGTCGGCCAGCAGGATCATCCCCGCGCAGGAGCCGTAGACGGGCAGACCCTGCGCGATGCGCTCGCGCAGCGGCTCCCGGAGCTCGAAGACCCGCAGCAGCCGGTCGATCGTGGTGGACTCCCCGCCCGGCAGCACGAGGCCGTCCACGGCCGCGAGCTCCGAGCGCCGGCGCACCGCGACGGCGTCGGCCCCGCCCGCCGTGAGCGCCGCGAGGTGCTCGCGGACGTCGCCCTGCAGGGCCAGGACGCCGACGGTGGGGCGGTGCGCGCTCACCCGGGAACCCTAGGAGGGCACCGCGGGCCGGCCGGGCGCGGGTGGACGGCGACCGGTCAGCGCC
>NZ_JAAALN010000241.1 GCF_009906795.1 Kineococcus siccus | reverse complement strand
GGGGCCGGGTGAGCGGGGACGTGGTGTCGACGGTGCTGGCCTCGCCCCTGGGCGACCTCACGCTCGCCCGCGGCGACGCGGGCCTGACCGGCCTCTGGTTCGCCGACCACCGCACGCCCCCGTCGGCGCAGGCGCTGGGCCGCCGGGACGACACGGCCTTCGACGACGTCGCGGGGCAGCTCGAGGAGTACTTCGCCGGGCGGCGGCAGCGCTTCGACCTCCCGCTGGCCCCGGTGGGCGAGGCGTTCGCCCAGCGCGTGTGGGCCGCGCTGCTCGAGGTGCCGCACGGCACCACGACGAGCTACGGGCGGCTGGCCGCGCGCCTCGGCGGGCCCGGGTACGCGCAGGCCGTCGGCCTGGCCAACGGCCGCAACCCGCTCTCGATCGTCGTGCCGTGCCACCGGGTGGTCGGGTCCGACGGGGCCCTGGTCGGCTACGCCGGGGGCCTGTGGCGCAAGCGGTTCCTGCTCGCGCTGGAGGAGCCGGCGCCCGACGCGGCGGGCCGCCTCTTCTGAGGCGCCGGTGACGCCCGCCGGACTCTAGGGTCAGCGGGTCAGCGGGTCAGCGGGTCAGCTCGGCCCGCACGTGCGCGACGATCGCGTCCGCCGCGGCCTCGACCTGGGCGAGGGTGACCTCGAAGTCGGAGCGGTCGCCGTACCAGGGGTCGGCGATGTCCAGCGCGGACTCGTCCGCGACGGCGTCCGGGCCCTCGACGGCGGCGGCGGCCGGGTCGAAGGAGCGGTACATCCGCACCCGCCCCGCGGCGGCCTCGTCGGGCGCCTCGGTCCGCAGCCAGCGCGCGTGCCGGGCCGTCATGGCCAGCAGGAGGTCGCGCTCGCCGATCTCCCGGCGGCTCGCCTGGTGCGCGCGGTGCGCCGGGACGTCGTAGCCCGCGTCGGCGAGCACGGCGCGGGCCCGCCGGTCGACCGGGCCGCCGTCCTCCTCGTCGCTGATCCCGGCGGAGTCCACGACGACCTCCGCGGCCAGACCGGCCTCGGCGAAGCGCCGGCGCAGGACCACCTCCGCCATCGGGGAGCGGCAGATGTTGCCCGTGCAGACGGTCATGACGCGGTAGGGCACGGGCCCATCGTGCCTCCCGCCGCGAGCCCGGACGGGCCCGGGTCCGGCCCGACCCAGCGCCCCGCGGGACCGGGACGGGGGCCGCGGACGCCCGTCCCGGCGGGGGCCGGGCGCCTCCGGCCGGGTGCGTGGTCGTCGGAACGCCGCTGATCTCGGTACCGTGCCTCTCGTGTTCATGCCTCAGCCGCGCGGCCTCGCCGACCCCACCGCCCTCGAGCAACGCCGGGCCATGCTCGGGACGGAACCCGACGTCCAGCCGCTGCGGGAGTGGCTGCAGGCGCTGCGGGGCCGGCGCCCCGGCTCCTGGGTGCCCGACTTCGACCCGGCCGAGGCGGGCGTGCACAGCCGCGTGCTGTTCGTGCTGGAGTCCCCGGGTGCGGCGACGCTGCCCGAGGAGGGCTCCGGCATGGTCAGCGTCGACAACGACGACCGCACCGCCGAGACGATGTGGGAGGTGCGCGAGGAGATCGGCATCTCCGAGCACGACGCCCTGCTCTGGAACGTCATCCCGTGGGTGCCGGACGCCTCCGCCGGCAAGCCGAACGCCGACGAGCTCGCCGCGGGCGTGAAGGAGCTCCGCTCGCTCCTGCCCCTGCTGCCGCGCCTCGAGGTCGTCGTGCTGTGCGGCGAGTACGCGCAGCGCGGCTGGAAGAAGTCCGGGCCCGTGCTGAACGACGTCACCGTCGTCCCCGTCCCGCTGCCCTCCCCGCGGGCGCTGACGAACCAGGCCAAGAAGGAGGCCCTCACGGTGGGCCTCGCCCGGGTGCGCGCCCTCATCGGGCCCAGCCGCCCGCGCGTCGTCGAGGACTGACGACCCCGGGTCCGGCGCTGCCGCCGGGCCCGGCCGGACGGCGGCGGGCTGCGGCCCACCTGCGGGAGCCCGGGCGCGCGCCTACGCTCGCGCGGCATGACCACACCCCTGCCCGTCACGCCTGACGCCACCCCGGCCGCCCGCGCCCTGCTGGACCGCCTGCGCGCGGTCTCCGGCCGCGCGGTGCTCCTCGGCCAGCACAACCAGCCGGCCCACGGCTCGGCCTGGACCGAGCGGATGACGGCCCTGACGGGCCGTGCCCCCGCCGTCTGGGGCTTCGAGCTCGGCTTCTCCGCCCCCGGCACGAAGGACGCCGTCGACCGGCGCGACGCCAGCCTGGCCCTGGCGGTCCAGGAGCACGCCCGCGGCGCCGTCGTCGTCGTCACCTGGCACGCCGTGTGCCCCCTGGACGACGAACCGGTCGAGTTCGAGGGCGGGATCCTGCGCGACGACGTGACCGACGAGCAGCTCGCCGAGATGGTCACGCCCGGCCGGCCGCTGCACGAGCGCTGGTGCGCCCAGGTCGACGTCGCGGCCGGGCTGCTGCAGCGCCTCGCGGACGCCGACGTCCCGGTCCTCTGGCGGCCCTACCACGAGATGAACGGCGCCTGGTTCTGGTGGGGCGGGCGCCCCGAGGCGTTCGTCGCGCTCTGGCGCGCGCTGTTCGAGCGGCTGGTCGGCGTCCACGGCCTGCGCAACCTGCTCTGGGTGTGGAACCCCAACGGCCCCTACGGGAGCGCCGGGCCCGTGGCGCCCTTCCACCCCGGCGACGACGTGGTCGACGCCCTCGCCGTGGACTCCTACGGCGGGCACTACGAGCAGGAGACCTACGAGGAGCTGCTGCGGCTCGCAGGCGGGCGGCCCGTCGGCCTGGGGGAGGTGGGGGCGTTCCCCACCGAGGAGCAGTGGGCGGCGCAGCCGGCGTGGGCCTGGGCGATGGCCTGGCCGGACCAGGTGACGGCCGAGAACACCGAGGCCCGGCTGCGCGCCGTCTACGCCTCGCCGCGGGCGGTGACGCTGCCCGCTCCCACCGCCTGAACCACCCGGTCGGGGCCCGGGGTGCGGAGGGTCGCTTGACACCCCTTCTTAAGTCACTTAAAAAGGGGCCAGCGAGGCCGCTGCACCCCGCCCCCGTCGACGTCGACCGGGACCGGTGCGGCCTGGCACCCGCATCGTCGCGGCAGCGGCGATCCGACCGAGGGATCCGCATGCTCTTCTCGTCCCGCCCGTCCCGCCGTGCCGCGTCGCTCCTGGCCGCCGCGGCGACGACCGCCCTCGTCCTGACCAGCTGCAGCTCCGGCACGTCCGGCGGCGGCGAGGAGGGCGGGTCCGCGAAGGGCTCCATCACGATCTTCAACGGCTCGACCGGCACGCTGACGCGGAACTTCAACCCGTTCTCGCCGAGCCTGCTGCAGCCCACGCTCGGCGTGATCTACGAGTCGCTGTACTACTACAACCTGGCCGAGGCGGCCGACCCCGTCCCCATGCTGGGCACCGGCTACACCTGGAACGCGGACGGCACCGAGCTGACCATCAAGACCCGCCAGGGCGCCACGTGGTCCGACGGCAAGCCGTTCACCGCCAAGGACGTGGCCTTCACCTTCTCGCTCATCGCGAAGACCCCCGCCATCAACGCCTCCGGGCTGGAGCTCGCCTCCGCCACCGCCCCGGACGACCAGACCGCGGTGCTGACGTTCTCCGCGCCGTCCTTCACGACCGAGGCGTTCATCCTCGGCAACACGCCGATCCTGCCCGAGCACATCTGGTCGACGATCTCCGACCCGGCCAAGACGACGAACGAGAACCCCGTCGGCACCGGGCCGTACAAGGTCAAGTCGTTCGAGAGCACCAGCTACGTGCTGGAGAAGAACACGTCCTACTGGCAGCCCGGCAAGCCCGAGGTCAACGAGCTGCGCTACATCTCCCTGGCGACCGCCGACGCCGCGAGCGCGGCCCTGGTCGCGGGCCAGGTCGACTGGATGAGCGCGTTCCTCCCCGGCCTGGAGCAGATCCTCCAGGGGCAGGAGGACCTGTCCTACGTCAACACGCCCGCGCTGACCACCTCGATCTTCACGTGCTCCTCGGCGGCCCTGGGCTGCTCCGGCCCGCAGACCGACCCCGCGGTGCGCCAGGCGATGTACTACGCCATCGACCGCGACCAGCTGAACAAGCTCGCGGGCGGCGGCTTCGCGGCGACCGGCTCGCCCACCATGCTGCTGCCCGAGCGCGACCAGCAGTGGATCGCGGACCCCGCCAACGCCACCACCCCGAGCGGGGCGGACGCCGCCACGGCGAACCAGCTGCTCGACGCGGCCGGCTGGGTCAAGGGGGCCGACGGCATCCGCAGCAAGGACGGCCAGCGGCTGTCGATGACGATCCAGACCGTGACCGGCTACAGCGACTACATCTCGCTCAACGACGCCATGACGCAGGAGCTCAAGGCCGTCGGCATCGAGATCAAGCCGACCCAGCTG
This sequence comes from Kineococcus siccus, assembly GCF_009906795.1. Classification (GTDB taxonomy): domain Bacteria; phylum Actinomycetota; class Actinomycetes; order Actinomycetales; family Kineococcaceae; genus Kineococcus; species Kineococcus siccus. Next base: position 1,540 of record NZ_JAAALN010000241.1, on the reverse strand, counting down.
GCCTACAACGAGTGGAACAACAACCAGGTGCAGGGGACGTTCCAGCTGTCCCTGGACTCGATCGGCCTCGGGCCGTCGTCCAACCCGTACTACACCTACCAGCCGCGCTACTCCACGGCGACGACCGCCAAGGTGGGCGAGGCCGCGCAGACCAGCGGCAACTACGGCCGCTACAGCAACCCGGTCGTGGACCAGGCGCTGGGCGTCGCGGCGACCACCAACGACGAGACCGTGCAGAAGCAGCAGTACGCCGCGATCCAGACGGAGATCGTCCGCGACATGCCGTACATCCCGATCTACGTCAACTCCACGCTGACGGAGTTCAACAACAGCCGCGCCACGGGCTGGCCGACCAACGACGACAAGTACGCCTTCCCGGCGTCGTGGAAGTCGTGGGACAACGGCCAGGTCCTGATCAACCTCAAGCCCGTCGACTGACGAGCGGGGGTGCTGAGGAGCCACCGTGCGCTACATCGCGTGGAAGATCGGGTTCTACGTCGCGGCCCTGTGGGCCGCGCTGACCCTGAACTTCTTCATCCCCCGCTGGATGCCCGGCGACCCCGTGGACATCCTCATCTCCAAGCTCGCGCAGCGGGGGCCCGTGGCCCCCGCCACGCGGCGCTCCATCGAGGCGCTGCTGGGCACCGACTCCAGCCAGCCGCTGTGGACGCAGTACGGCCGCTACCTGCACAACATCGCGACGGGTGACCTGGGCGTCTCGGTCACCTTCTTCCCGACCACGGTCGGGCAGATCATCTCCCAGACCCTGCCGTGGACGATCGGGCTCATCGGGATCGCGACGGTGATCTCGTTCGTCCTCGGCGTGGGGCTCGGCACGCTGGCCGGCTGGAAGCGCGGCTCCTGGATCGACAACCTGGTGCCGGTCACCACGATGTTCCAGTCGGTGCCCTACTTCTGGCTGGCCCTGATCCTGCTGTTCCTCCTGGGCAGCACGTTCGCCGTCTTCCCGCTGTACGGCGGCTACGACGTGTACGGCGCGACCCCGGGCTGGAACTCGGCCTTCCTGACGTCGGTCGCCTACTACGGGACCCTGCCCGCGCTGACCATCGTCCTGTCGTCGATCGGCGGCTGGATGCTCGGGATGCGCAACATGATGGTGTCCACGCTCTCGGAGGACTACATGGTGACGGCCGAGGCCAAGGGGCTGCGGCCGATGCGGATCATGCGCCGCTACGCGGCCCGCAACGCGGTGCTGCCGTCGGTGTCCGGGTTCGCCATCTCGCTGGGGTTCGTGGTGGCCGGGTCGATCGTCACCGAGGCCGTCTTCTCCTACCCGGGCATCGGATCGGCGCTGCTGCAGGCCGTCAGCAGCAACGACTACGCGCTCATGCAGGGGATCTTCCTCATCATCACGGTGTCCGTCCTGGGCGCCAACCTGCTGGTGGACCTGCTCTACGCCGTCATCGACCCGCGCACCCGCGCGCGCGCCTGAGAGGAGCGGTCATGGCCACCACCACCTCCGCCGCGGCCCGGGCGGGCTCGCCGGCGGAGGTGGTGGTGGCCATGACCGCTCCTCTCA
>NZ_JAAALN010000240.1 GCF_009906795.1 Kineococcus siccus | reverse complement strand
CCCCCGGGCCCGCCCCTACACTCGGGGGACGCCACCGGCGTGGCTGTGGCGCCCGCCCCGCCCGGTGACCGACCAGCTGCGCCGGCCCGCCGTCCACGGACGCCGCGGGCGAGGTCCCGGTCGACCGCCACGCGCCGGGCACCGCGACGACCGACCGCCGGGCCCCGCCCGCCGAGCACTGCGAGAGGAGACCGGCCGATGGGCCCCAGCACCGTCCGCCGGTACCCGCCGCTGTCCGCCTTCGTCCCGCTGGCGGCCGTCGCCGCCGTCCCGGTGCTCGTGCTCGGGCTCGCGATGGGGCCGTGGCGGCTGCTGGTCCCCGCGCTCGTCGCCGGCATCGTGCTGCTGCTGCGCCCCAAGCCCACGACGGCCGTGGCCCTCGCCCTCGTGGCCCTGCCCCTGACGGCGCTGCTGCGCCGCCTCACCGCCGGCGAGGACGCCTACCTGCCGAGCGACCCGCTGGCCGTGCTGGCCGTGGCGCTCGCGCTGCCGGCCTTCGTGCTGCTGCGCGGCCGCGGCCGGGAGGCGCCCGGGTCGGGGTGGCTCGCGGCCTACCTCGCCTGGCTGGTCCTGACCGCCGGCCTGTCGACGAGCGGGTCGCTCGCCACCCGCGTCACGGGCTTCCTCATCGTCGCGGTGCCCGCGGGCGTCGGGTACCTCGTCGCCCGCGGCTGGGCGGAGGGCAGCGAGCGCATCGCCCTGCGCTCCCTCGTCGTGCTGGCGCTGCCGCTCGCCGCGTACGCCGCGGCCCAGTTCTTCGTCGCACCGCCCTGGGACATGGCCTGGCTCACGAGCGTGCGGGAGACGCTGGACAGCGTCGGCTCGCCGGTCGCCCGCGGCTTCCGCGTCTGGGGGACGATGGAGTCGCCCCTGAGCCTCGCCATGTACCTCGGCCAGGCGGTGCTCGCCCTGCTGTGCTGGATGCTCGCGCGCCGCGGGGAGCGGGGCGGGGCGGGGCGGTCGCTGTTCGTCACGGCCACCCTCGTCGTCGTGCTGCTCGCCCTCGTGCTGACGAGCGTGCGCAGCGTGCTCTTCGCGCTGCCGGTCCTGCTCCTGATGGTCGCGCTGCTGGGCCTGCTGCCGGTGGGCCGCGTGCAGGCGCTGCTGGCCGCCGCGGGCGTCACGCTGGCCATGGTCGTCGGCATCGGCTCCCTCGGCCTGTCCGCGACCGGCAGCACCGCCAGCCGGTACCAGCTCTCCTCGCTGGGCCAGGACCAGTCGCTGCTCGACCGGGCGCAGCTGCTCCCCGAGTTCCTGCGGGCCGCCGCCAACCCCGTCGGGACGGGACCCGGCAGCGCCGGCGCGGCCCAGAGCCTGACGGCCGGCGGCAAGGCCGTCGGCATCGACAACGGCTACCTCTCGCTGCTGCAGGAGGGCGGCGTCCTGCGCCTGGGCCTGTTCGTCGTCGTGCTGGGCCTCGCGCTCGCCGCCGCCGTGCGGGCCGCCCGTCGCGACCCGAAGGACGCCGGAGCCCTCTTCTCGATCACGGTGCTGGTGTTCTACGGCATCCTCGAGGCGTCCTCGGACGTCGTGAGCGGCACCGGCGCCTTCTTCTTCTGGATCTGCGTGGGGGCGTCCTTCGCCCGCGAGGGAGCCCACCGCCGGTCGCTGAGCTCGACCCCGGCCCCCGCCGGGGCACCGCCCGTGAAGGAGACCGCATGAGCACGCCACCCGCGGACCTGGGGGTGGGCGCCGACGTGCCCGGGACCGGCCGTCCGAGCCGCGTCCGCTCCGTCACGCACCTGATGCTCGCGGGCGGCGTGCTGCCCCTGGTCTCCCTGGCCACGGGCCCGCTGCTGGCCCGCGTGCTGGGCCTCGAGGGCCGCGGTCACCTGTCGGCCGTGCTCGCGCCCGTCGCCCTGCTGCCGTACCTGCTGTCGTTCGGCCTGGGCGACGGCGCCGCGTACCTGGTCGCGCGGCGCGGCCGCCGGCCCGGCGACGTGGCGTTCGTCCTCGGCGGGCTGGGGGCCGCCGCGGGCGCGCTCGGCGCCGGCGTGCTGTGGCTGCTCGCGCCGGTCCTGCTCGCCAAGTACCCCGAGGGCATCGACCTGCTGCGCCTGCTGGGGCTCACGCTCGTGCCGGCCATGGCGCTGTCGATCGTGCAGGCCACCCGCGTCGGCGAGGGGCGCTACGACCTCCTCGCGGCCGAGCGGTGGATCTCCGGGCTGTCCCGCCTGGCGGTCCTCGTCGGCCTCGCCGTCGGCGGTGCGCTCACGGTGACCAGCGGCGCCTGGGCCCAGGTGGGCGTCCTGCTGGTGGCGCAGCTGACCGCGCTCGTGGCGCTGTCGCGCCCGCGGGCCCGCTGGCGCGAGGCCAACGACATCGCCCGCTCCGGCGTCGCCTACGGCTCGCGCGCCTGGGGCGGCGAGCTGAGCGTGTTCATCGTCCTGCGCCTGGACCAGACGGTCATGCTGCCGCTGGCGGGCGCCGGCCAGCTCGGCCTCTACGTGGTCGCCGTCGCGCTGGCCGAGGTGCCGACGATGCTGCTGGGCGACCTGCGCCGCCTGCTCCTGACCGAGGTCGCGGCCAGCCGCGACGCGACCGTCGCGGCGCGCGCCTGCCGCCTGGCGCTGATCGCCATCGGCGTGCCCGTCGTCCTGGGCATGGCCGCCACGCCGTTCCTCATCCCCCTGCTGTTCGGGCAGGACTTCGCCGGGGCCGTGCCGATGGCCGTCGTGCTGCTCGGCGCGTCGATGTTCTCCGGGCTGAACCTGTTCCTCGGCGGGTCCATCAGCGCGCTCGGGCGGCCGGGCGCGCAGTCCGCGGCGCAGGCCGCCAGCCTCGTCGTGGCCGTCCTCGGCATCGGCCTCATCGCGCCGTTCGGCGGGATGGGCGCCGCGTGGGCGAGCCTCGCGTCCTACCTCACGGGCAGCGTCTTCATGCTCGTGCTGTTCCGCCGCCTCACGTCCCTGCGCATCCGCGACGTGGTCCTGCCGCGCCGCGCCGACGTCGCCTTCCTCGCGACCACCGCCCTGCGCACGGTGCGCAGGCGTTGAGCACCCCGTCCCGGCCCGTCGCCGGCACCCCCGCGCCAGACCCCGGACACCAGACCCCGAACACCAGGAGAGTGCGAGCACCGTGGGAACGATGATGCTGAAGGCGCTGCGGCGCCGGGCCTGGATCGTCGTGGTCTGCCTCGTGGCCGGTCTCGCCGCCGGCGTCGCGGCCGCCGCGCTGCTGCCGCGGACGTACGCGTCCACGACGCAGGTGTACGTGTCGCTGGCCCCGACGGCCACGGCCGCCGACGTGTTCGGCAGCTCGAGCTTCGTCGAGCAGCGCGCCCAGACCTACGCCGAGCTCGTGCAGGGCGAGAGCTTCGAGCGCACCGTCCAGACGACGACGGGGGCCGCGGAGAAGCCCGAGCTGACCGCGCAGATCAAGGACGACACCGTCCTGCTCGCCGTGACCGCCCAGGCCGACTCGCCCGAGCTCGCGCAGGCCGAGGCCAACGCGGCGGGCCAGCTGATCATCCAGCGCGCCGCCGCGCTCGAGGGCCGCACCGACGCCACGGCCACGCTGCTCCTGCAGGTCGTGGAACCCGCCAACCTGCCCGAGACCGCGGGCTTCCCGACGCCGCCCGTGCTCGTCGTCATGGGCGCCGTCGTGGGCCTCGCCGTCGGCGTCGCGGCGGCCGTGCTCGTCGCGCGGATGAACTCGACGCTGCGCCGCCCCGGCGACCTGCTGGACCTGTCGAGCTTCGAGCACACGACCTGGCTGCAGCGGCACGGGAAGTCCCAGGACGACGCGCACGCCCTCGTCTCCATGTACCGCCAGCTGGTCAGCTCCACCCGCGCGGACGGGCAGACCCTCATGGTCAGCGCGTGCACGCCGGCCGACGCGGACACCGCCACCGAGCTCGCCAGCGAGATGGCCGGCACCCTCGTCGAGGCCGGGCTGACCGTCGCGGTCGTCGAGCTGTCCCGCCTGCCGGAGTCGCCCCGGCCGGGCCTGAGCGACCTCATCGACGGCGCCCCGGTCGCCGTCGTGGCCGTCCCCCGCCGCGACACCGTGCGCATGCTGCACGCCGGCACGCACCCGCTGCGGGTCTCGACGGCCACGGGCGCGGAGATCGAGCGCTCACTGGCCGCGCTGCTGCGCGAGGTCGACGCGGTGATCGTGCTGGGCCCGCCCGTCGTCGCCGGCCGCCCGTTCCCGGCGGTGGCCTACGCCCGCGCGGCGGACGCCGTCCTGCTCGTCGGCACCCAGCGGCGCAGCACCACGCGCGAGGTCGAGGCCGCGTACGCGAGCGCGTCCGGCTGGCAGGCCCGCGAGGTCGAGGTCGTCGTCGCCGGCCCGCGGCTGCGCGCCCGCGGCACGCACGCGACGGCTCAGCGCGAGGCGGTCACCACCGCGCCCTGACGCTCCACCAGCGCCTCGCCGTAGACGCCCACCACGTCGACGGCGAAGCGGTGGATCGTCAGGTCCTCGAGACCCTCCGCGGCCGCGCTCGACAGCCGCTTCGCCAGCTCCTCGTCGGTCAGCACGGACACGACGTTGCGCGCGAGAGCGGCCACGTCACCGGGCTCGCACAGCAGGCCCGAGCGGCCGTGCTCCACCAGGGTCGGGATGCCGCCCGCCGTCGTCGCGACGGGGGCCAGGCCGAAGCTGCGGGCCTCCGCCAGCACCAGCGCGGCCACCTCCCGCCGGCTCGCCAGGACGAAGACGTCCGCGGCGCGCAGCCACGGGGCCGGGCGCGGGTGGAAGCCGACGACGTGCACGTGGTCGGCGTAGGACGTGGCCGCGACCCGGCGCTCGAGCTCGGTGCGGTCGGGGCCGCCGCCCACGTAGTACAGGTGGGCCGCCGGCACGGCCGCGAGCACGGCCTCGAAGGCCTCGAGCAGGTCGAAGATCCCCTTGTGCTCGTACATGCCGCAGACGGTGACGACGGCCGGGTGGTGCACCGCGGGCGCCGAGTCGTCGTCGGCGGCGGAGCGGGCGCCGCCGAGGATCCCCTGCCGGATCACGTCGAGGCGGCGGTCGCCGCGGCCCGGGACGAGGCTGCGCAGCCGCGCCGAGTCGTGGAAGGCGATCACGCGGTCGGCCAGCGCCATCGCGGCGACCCCGCGCTTCTCCTCCAGGTGCAGGGTCGCGACCAGCGCGTACGGGCGCCGCAGCCCGGCGCCCGCGAGGACGGCCCCCGTGAGGTTGTGCACGTGGACGACGTCGGGACGCAGCTGCCGGACGAGGAAGGCCCACCGGCGCCGCGCGCTGACGACCGAGCCGACCGTGCGGTCCTGGACCAGGACGACGTGGCGGACGCCGAAGCTCTCCAGCAGCCGCACCTGCCCGCCGCCGCGGCTGACGACGACGACGTCGTGGCCGAGCGCGCGCTGGGCGCAGGCCAGCTCGACCGTGCTGTTGTTGATGCCGTTGCCCAGGTCCTCGACGTCGTTGAGCAGGTGGACGATGGTCAGCGGGCGCTCCAGCCCGGCCACCCTGTCCCGGTCGTTCACCACTGCACTCTCCCCGCGTTCTCACCTCGGCGCCGCGGACCTCCCGCCGCTGGAGAGTCGCACTGTAGCGGCCGCGGGCGCGTCCTCCCGCGTGCCGCCGGCCCGTCCCGGCCCCGTCACCCGCCCGGGTGAACAGCACGCGCACGTTGCGTGCGGACGTGTGGTCATCGGCCCGGAAGGGTCCCCGAGCACCCGGCTGCGTGCCATGCTCCTCGGGCACCCGAGGGTGCGCTGGACGTCGCCGTCCAGGTCACCGGGGGGTGGCGTGCCGAGGGGGCCTGGGCACGTCGGGTCCCCGGTCCGGGGTCCGTGGGGCAGAGCAGGGTCGTCCGACCCGTCGAGTGCTCGTCGCCCGCGGACCCGGAGGCCACCAGGGAGGGGAACGCAGTTGCTGGACCGAGACGACCACGCCACGGGCGGGACGACGACGACGAGGAGCCGGGACCACGGCCCGCGTTCCGAGGGCGTCGCCCCGGCGACGCGGACCGCTCCCGCGCCGGGCACCGCCGCCCC
>NZ_JAAALN010000023.1 GCF_009906795.1 Kineococcus siccus | reverse complement strand
CGACGCGGCCGGCCGGCCGGCGGGAGCCGTCGTCACCGTCGCGGTGGGCCACGCCGAGACCGCGAGGGGGACGGCGACGGCGACGGCCACGACGGCGCCGGCCACCTTCACGCGGCGGACGCGCCGTCGGTGACGCAGGCGCACGCGGGTGCCCCCGGTCAGCCGGCGCTCGTCCACCGGCTCGCGGCGCACGTCGGTGTCGAACGCCTCGACGAGCAGCCGGGTGACGGGGTCGTCGGGCGGGGGCGGAGCGTCGGGCGTGGTGTCAGGCACGGGTGGTGCCCTCCTCGAGGAGTTGCCGCCGCAGCGTGGCGAGACCGCGGTGGGCGTTGCTGCGGACGGTGGCGGGGGTGCAGTCCATGAGGTCGGCGATCTCCCGGTCGGGCAGGCCCTCGTACAGCCGCAGCACGATGGCCACGCGCTGCTTGTCCGGCAGTCGCCGCAGCAGGTCCAGGCAGCGCTGGCGCTCGGCGTGCGCGCCCGCCGCGTCGCCCACCGGCCGTTCGGGGAGGTCGGCGGGGTCGCTGGCGTGCTCGCGCCGCCAGGGGCGCCGGCGCGAGGACGTGACGGCGTTGACCACCATGCGGTTCAGGTACGCCGACGGGTCGTCCACGGCCTGGATGCGCGCCCACTTCAGGACGCACGTCGCGAGGACGTCCTGCACGACGTCCTCGGCCTGGTGCCCGTCGCGGAGCAGGGCCCGGGCCAGCCGCACCAGCTCCGGCCCCTTCCACGCCACGAGCGACTCGAGGTCCCAGACGGTGCGCCCGCCGGGGACCCCGGTGCGGGGCCGCCCGGCGGCGGAGGGCGACGTCGCGGTGCTGTCCCCGCCTGCAGCACCGCCGGCCACCCCGTCCCACCACCCGGTGGCCGGCGCGGGGGCGGTGCCCCCGTGCTCGGCGCCGTCCGCGGGAGGTGTCACAGCGGTAGGACGCACCGGACGCCGCCGGTGTTGCACGCGCGCACCCCCGGGTTCCACGACCGCGGCGCGGTTGCTCGGGTCGCGGCGCGCAGGGCAGGATCGGGAGGCCGCCGACGGCGCGGCGTCCCGCGGGACGTGCCGCCGACCGCCGGGCCCCGAGACCGTCCCGCTCTGCGCGCAGCGCTGCCGCTCGCGCCCCCGAAGGAGGCAGCGTGTCCACCACGCCGCTCGACGTCCCCCCGGCCGCGTCCACCCTGCCGCGACCCGAGCACCCGCGCCCGTCCGTGCAGCGTCCGGACTGGCTGTGCCTCAACGGGCAGTGGGAGTTCGAGGTGGACGCCGCCGACTCCGGCCTCGAGCGCGGCCTGTGCGATCGACCCCTCGCGGGCTCGATCACGGTGCCGTTCGCACCCGAGTCGGAGCTGTCCGGCGTCGGGAACCCCGACTTCATGCCCGCCGTCTGGTACCGCCGCACGGTCGAGGTGCCGGCCGCGTGGGCGGGCCGGCGCACCCTGCTGCACTTCGGCGCCGTCGACCACGACGCGACGGTCTGGGTCGACGGTGCCGAGCTCGCCCGCCACCGCGGGGGGTTCACGCCGTTCACGGTGGACCTCGGCCACCGCACGGGCGAGGTCGTCGTCGTCCTGCGCGCCCGCGACCACCGCGACGGCCCGCAGGCCCGCGGCAAGCAGTCCACGCGCTACGCCGGGTACGAGTGCTTCTACGCCCGCACGACGGGGATCTGGCAGACCGTCTGGATGGAGCCCGTCCCCGACGTCTCCCTCGCCCGTCCCCGGATCACGCCGGACCTCGCGGCGTCGACGCTGCACCTCGAGCAGCCGCTGCGCCGGTCCGGCACCGGGACGGCCGGGGACCGGGCGGGGTGGACACTGACGGCCTCGGTGCGGGACGCGGCGGGCGACGTCGTCACCGCGACCGTGCGCGCCGACCTCGACCTCTCGCCGCGGCTCACGCTGGTCCTCCCGGCCGACCGGGTGCGGACCTGGTCGCCGGAGGACCCGCACCTGTACGACGTGACGGTCGAGCTGCGCGACGCGGCGGGCGACGTCGTCGACGCGGTCGAGACCTACGCGGGCCTGCGGTCGGTGAGCATCGACGGCAAGGCCGTGCTGCTCAACGGCCGGCCGGTGTTCCAGCGCCTCGTGCTCGACCAGGGGTACTACCCCGACGGCCTCATGACCGCTCCCACGGACGCCGCCCTGGTCCGGGACATCGAGCTGTCGATGGCGGCCGGGTTCAACGGTGCCCGCCTGCACCAGAAGGTGTTCGAGGAGCGGTTCCTGTTCCACGCCGACCGCCTGGGGTACCTGGTGTGGGGCGAGTTCGGCGACTGGGGTGCGGCCGAGCGCGGGACGACGGAGCGCGGCGAGCTGCAGCGGCCGACCCCGAACTTCGTCTCGCAGTGGCTGGAGGCCCTGGAGCGCGACTACTCCCACCCCTCGATCGTCGGGTGGTGCGGGCTGAACGAGACCTACCAGGAGATCACCGACCACGGCCAGGTCCTCGACGACGTCACGCGGGCGATGTTCCTGGCGGCGAGGGCGATGGACACGTCGCGTCCCGTGCTCGACGCGTCCGGGTACTCCCACCGCGTCGGCGAGTCCGACGTCTGGGACTCCCACAACTACACGCAGGACCCGGCGCAGTTCGCCCGGGAGATGGCCGGCCTGGCGCAGGGCCGACCCGACACGAACACCGGTCCGCGCGGTGAGACCTGGTCGGTCCCCTACGGCGGGCAGCCGTGGTTCTGCAGCGAGTTCGGCGGCATCTGGTGGCGTCCCGACGCGGCCGCGAGCGACCCCGACGTGGACCGCGGGGCCACCTCGTCCTGGGGCTACGGCGAACCGCCGCGCAGCGAGGAGGAGTTCCACCACCGCTTCGAGGGCCTGACCGGGGTGCTGCTGGGCGATCCCCTCATGTTCGGCTACTGCTACACCCAGCTCACCGACGTGTTCCAGGAGCAGAACGGCGTCTACTCCTTCGACCGCAGCGAGAAGCTCGACGTCGCGCGCGTCCGGGCCGCTCAGCTGCGCCCGGCCGCGATCGAGGGCTGACCCGCCGGCGCCACCGCGGGCGCCTGCCGCACGGCGCGGCGGTGTCGAGCATCACGGTGTGCCGACCCCCGTGGCGGAGGAGCATGACGGGGTGACGTGCGCCGCGCTGACCCCCTGGTGGCTGACCCGACACGCCCTCGCGCAGCGTGCAGCGGACGGGGGCACCGCCGGCACCGCCGTGCTCGACGTCGGCAGCGCGCCGGTGGTGGAGCTGGCCTGCGCCGCGCGGCGCCTCGCGGGTGCGGCGGGTGACCGGGTGCTGCTGCAGCGCGCCCACCGCCTCGTCGCGACGCGCGTCCGTCCCGTCTACGCCGTGGAGGAGTTCCAGCCGGCGTCGACGACCCTGCGGCGGGGACGGGGTTCGTGCAGTCAGCGGCTCGCGGTGCTGGAGGCGGTCGCCCGCAGCAGCGGCATCGCCACCCGGTGCCGAGGCCTGCTGGTGGACGGGGCGTTCTGGTCCCCGCGGTTCCCGCGGCTGCGGCGGGTCCTGCCCTCCGAGGTCGTCCTCGCGTGGCCGGAGTTCCACCTCGCGGGCCGGTGGGTCCCCGTGTCGGAGCTGTTCGGGCCGGTCGCCCCGCGAGCGCGGCCGTTCACCAACACGGGCGCGGAGACCCTGTTCGACGCCCTCGCACGGAGCGCGGTCGCGTGGGGCGCCGCCGCGTGGTGCCCGCCGGACGACTGCGGGGCTGGGGCGCCGGTGACCGTCGTCGCGGACCTGGGCCGGTTCTCCTCCCGCGACGAGCTGTTCGCCGTCCACGGCCAGACGTTGTGCCGACCCGCGAGGTTCCTCGTGGACCCCTGGCTCAGCCGGGTGGCTGCCGGGGCCTCCCGCCCCGGCTGAGGTGCTGTGGCCGTCCCCTCCCCGTCGGGCGGGCGGCGGTCGTGTGCAGGACCGGTGTCGGGCGGTCGGGGAACTCGGCACGAGCGGGCGGGGCCCGGCAGCCTGGGTCACCTCCCCGGCGAGAGGACCTCCGTGACGACCCCTGCCCGACCCGACCGGTGGCGCACCGCCCGCGTCGTCAGTGCGGTGCTGCTCGCCACCGGGCTCACCGCGACCGTGCTCCTTGTCCTGCAGCCGTGGGCCTCGTGCCCCGGGATCGACGACGCCCCCGCCGGTTGCCCCGTGGGCGCGACGCAGGTGGCGTGGACCGGCGCGTCCCTGCAGTTGGCGGCCGCCGGCGTGCTGGGGTTCGTCGCGACCCTGGTCGCCCGCGACGGTCCTCGCCGCCGCCCGGCCGCGTGGGCGCTGCTGGTCTGCGGTGGCGGGTTCGTCGCCGGTGCCGGACTGACGTCGTCCGGGCTGGTGTGACCCGGTGCCGAGGCACGACCGCTGGGAAAGCAGGGCGTAGCGTCGTCGAGTGCTCCTCAGCTGCCCCGGGGAACTGGTCGTGGGAGCGACAGAACGCTTGCGTCTGCGGCGGTCCTCACCGAACGACGCCGGAACCATCACCGCGTGGCTGAGTGACGAGCGTGTGCACCGCTGGTGGGGAGGTGCGCCGGTGCCGCTGGAGGAGGTGATCGAGAAGTACACCGGCCGACGAGAACCCGCAGTCGTCGTGTACCTCATCGAGGCGGGCGGTTGCGCCGTCGGCCTCATCCAGGCGTGGCAGGACGATGTCGAACGAGGGCTGGACATGTTCGTCGCTGCGGACGAGCAGGGCTGCGGCCGGGGACCGGCGGCCGCGCAGGCGCTGGCCGAGGACCTGAGTCGTCGCGGTTGGCACGACCTGACGGTCGACCCGGCGGTGGGCAACGCCGCGGCGATCCGCGCCTGGGCACGTGCGGGCTTCGTCGCGACGGGACGGCGCGGTCTGGACGACGGCCACGAGACGCTCCTGATGACCTTCCGGCCGCAGACGGACAGCGGCCCCTGACGGCGGCCGGCGCGGGCGTCGCCGCGGTGAGCAGCACACCACCGGCGGGCGTCGCTCAGCTTGTGCCGGCAGTGCCCGAACGTTCGCGCACCGGTGTCGTCCGGGCCTTCGGGACACTGGACGAGGGAGCGTCCGTCTGCGCCGCCCGTCCCGCGGTCCGGGAACGGGTGAGCGTCGAACCGGCGCTCGCGGCGACGACGAGGACGACCCCGAGAACGCCGGGGAGGGTCAGGTGCTGACCGAGCAGGACCCGGCCGGCCAGGGAGGCGACCGCGGGTTCCAGGCTGAGGAGGATGCCGAAGGCGGCGGCGGGCAGCCGCCGCAACGCCGACAGCTCCAGGGAGTACGGCACCACCGACGCCAGCACGGCGGTACCCACCATCGCCGGCAGCAGTTCCGGCCGGGCCAGCGCCGCGACGGCGCCGCCCGCCCCCAGGGGCAGCAGCACCACGGCCGCGACGCCGGTGGCGAGGGCCAGCCCACCGAGACCCGGCACCGCCGCGCCGACCCTGGCCCCGGCGACGATGTACGCGGCCCAGAACGCGCCGGCGACGAGGGCGAACACCACTCCGAGGGGGTCGAGGGCCCCGCCGCCGCTGCCGTGGCCGGTGACGCCCAGCAGCAGCACACCGGCCAGCGCCAGGGCGACCCAGGCGCCGTCGCGCCGGCGCCGGGACGTCAGCGCCGCGAGCGCCAGCGGGCCGAGGAACTCGATCGTCACCGCCGTCCCCAGCGGGATGCGCGCGATCGCCGCGTAGAAGCACCCGTTCATCCCCGCCAGGCACACCCCCAGACCCAGCACGGCGCGCCACTGCGACCGCGTCAGGGACCGCAGCCGCGGGCGGGCCAGCGCGAGCAGCAGCAGGGCCGCCACGCCGAGGCGCAGCAGGGTCGACGGCGTGGGCCCGACGAGGGGGAACAGCTGGGCCGCGCAGGCGGCGCCGAGCTGCAGCGAGACGCACGAGCCCAGCACCATCGCCACCGGTGCCGCGGCACCCCCACCGGCCCGGCCGGCGGTGACGCGGGCGCTCACGCGCGGCCGTCCTGACGGGCGCGCTCCGGACGAGGCGGACGGAGGGAGGAGAGGGTGGGCGGCACCCCTTCACCATCGGACCCCGTCATGGTTGAGGTCTAGCGAGGACTTGTGCACGGTACCCGTCAGTTCTCCTGACGGGTGGCAGGGTCCCTGGTGCGGAGGGAGCGAACCGTGCTCGACGTGCACCGCCTGCGACTGCTGCGCGAACTGTCGCGCCGGGGGACCCTGGCCGCCGTGGCGCGCAGCCTGTCCTACAGCCCGTCGGCCGTGTCCCAGCAGCTGGCGCAGCTGGAGACCGAGGCGGGGGTGACGCTCCTGGAGCACGTGGGTCGCGGGGTCCGCCTGACCGCGCAGGCGCACCTGCTCGTCGGGCACGCCGACGCCGTCCTCGAACGCCTCGAGCAGGCGGAGGCGGACCTGGCGGCCTCCCTGGACGAGGTGCGCGGGACCGTGCGGGTCGCCGCCTTCCAGTCCGTCCTGCACCGTCTGGTGCCGACCGCCTTGACGCACCTGGCCGACGAGCACCCCCTGCTGCGAGTGGAGTTCGTCCAGCTCGAGTCGACGCAGACCGTCACCGCCCTGCTCGCCCACGACGTGGACCTCGTGCTGGGGGAGGAGCACCCCGACCAACCCGAACCCCGGGTCCCGGGCATGCACGAGCAGGACCTGGGTCACGACGAACTGCGTCTGGCCGTCCCCGTCAGCGGCCCTCTCGCGGCGTCCGGTCCCGGAGGTCCCCGGCGCGCGGGCACCGCCCTGACCGACCTGGCCGCGGCGGCGTGGGTGCTGGACCCCGCCGACACGCCGCCGGGGCGGTGGGCGCGTACCCTTTGCCGCACAGCGGGTTTCGAGCCCGACGTGCGGTTCGAGACCCCGGACCTGCTGCTGCACGCGCACCTGGCACGCACCGGCAACGCCGTTGCGCTCCTGCCGGACCTGCTCGGCGAGCAGGACCGCCCGGCCCTGCGCCTGGTGCGCCTGCCCGGCCGACCCAGCCGCCGCCTGTTCACCGGGGTCCGGCGCGGTGCCGCGCACCACCCCGTCGTGCGCGCGGTGCACGACAGCCTCGTCCACGCCCTGCGGGCCGTGCAGCAGTCCACGGCCGGCTCCCTCGACCCGCGCTGACGGGGCGGCTGCGCCGAACCGTGGCACGGACCTCGCACGGGTGGCACCGTGGGCGTGTGGTCACCGCGTCCCGTCCCTCGGCTCCTCGCCGCGATCCGCTGTCGGCGCTCCTCGTGGCCCCGCCCGTGCTGGGGGCGGTGGCGACGCTGGTCACGTCCGCCTCGCTGACGAGCTGGGACCTGGTCACCGACGGCGTCGGGGCCGTGCTGTTCGCGCTGGCGTTCGTCGGGTGGTCGATGCTGCCGTTCGCCGCCGCGGTCGCGGTGGGCCGCTCCGTGCACCGGTACTGGCGCGGCGGCAGCCCCGTGGCGTTCGTCGGCGGCGTGGTGCTGGTGGCGCTGACGGTGTGGGTGCTGTGGGACATCGTGACCTCCGAGTCGTCCACGGCCGTGATCGGCCTCCTCTTCGTGCCGTTCGCGCAGGCGGCCGTCGCCGGACTGACGATGGCCGGAGCCGTCGGCGTCGCGACCCTGCGCCGGCGCGGGGCCTCGGGAGCCGACACGACCGCCGAACCCGACTCGTGAGGTGGCAGGAGCGGGTCGTCGAGGCGGCCCGTCAGGTCGCCGCGGACGACCGCCGGGTGATCGAGCTGCGCGTGACCGGCTCGGCCGCCGACCGGGCGATCAGCCGGCGGACCAGGGTGGTGCGGGCGTGCGCGTACTGCTCGCCACCCCGGCGCACGCGGGGCTGCGCCGCGTCGACGCGTCTCATGGTGTCCTGCACGGCGTCGTCGCTGCGGTGCCAGTCGTGGAACCAGGCGTGGGCGAGGTGCCGGAGCCGCGGCATCGCCGTGGCGGCGAAGGCGTCGAACGCCGTCCCAACGGGTTCCGCGCCCACGTCCACCACCCCCTCCCACCGGCGTGCACGCCACAGGCTGGTCGCGGAGTTGCACCGCCTGCGGAGCGTGTGGATCGAAGGGTCGACGCCGCCCCGCGACGGGGACCTGCGACACCTGGTCGGAGCCGGGTGTCGGCGGAGGTCCTCTCGGACGGGCCCCCGCAGCCAGCGGGCGGCGACGACGTGACCCGTCGGGTGGACGAGGGGCACCTGTCTGGTGCTGAGGTCACGACCGGCCGCGTGAGAGGGTCGCGGCCGTGACGCACGGGGCGGTCGGTGAAGAGGAGGTGGTCCTGACGACGGCTCGACTGCAGCTCCGGCCCTGGCGCGTTGAGGAAGCCGGTGTGATCAGGCAGCTCTGGCGGGAGCGGGACACCCGCGTACCTCCGCATCGACGACTCGACGCGCACGGTCGCCCGACGCTCGGCGAGCTCGAACAGTGGGTCCGGGCTCAGCGACCGTCGACGCTCGGGTTCCTGGCCGTGCAGCGCGCGGTGGAGGGGGACGTCATCGGGAACTGCGGGCTGCTCGTCGGGGAGCAGGTGCCCGCGGGAGAACCCGAGATCGCCGTCGAGCTGCTCCGCGACGCCTGGCACCAGGGGTTCGCGACGGAAGCCGTGTCGGCGGTCCTGGACTGGGCCGGGGCATCCGGGCACCGGCGCGTGTGGGCGACCGTCCGGGAGTGGAACTCGGCGTCCCGTCGGGTCCTGGCGAAGGTCGGGTTCGAGGAGACGGGACGTCGCGAGGCCGATGGGGTGCACGGCGACACCGTCTTCCTGCGGTGCACCCTCTGATCCGTCGGCGCGGACGCGGCCGGAACCCCGCCGGTTGTGGCCGAACAAGGCTGGGTGAGGAGTTCTCGCCTCAGCCCGGCTCCTCCCCGGTGACGCCGTCCGCCCGCTCCGCAGGAGGTGCAGGTGACCGAGGTGGCGAGCGGTCTCCTCGATCAGGTGCGGCAGAGTCCAGCGCAACGACTTCCCCTCCGGAAGGACACGACGTCCAGGGACGCCGCGGCGCTCGTCAGGACGGGGGCGGGAGGCGCGTCGGCATTCGACGCAGGCCCCCGCACGCAGGTCGCCGCGTCGGCCCCGACCGGGTACCCCGGTCGCGGCGCTCGCGGAACGACTACCGTCTGACGTCGACCAGACCGCACCCGGAGGCCCCGAGATGACGACCACGCTGATCGACGCCCTGACCGCCCGGGCCATCGTCGCCTACGAACTCCAGGACACCTCGGTGCTCCCCGGTCTGCGCTCTCTCGGTGCGGCGATGGCCCTGCACGGCATCGCCGAGAACGGGGGCCTGGTCGGCGGAGCGATCGAGAACCTGTTCTTCGGCGAGAACCTGACGTCGGTCGACGACGCGGTCGCGGGCTACCGGTGGCTCGGCCTGGCCGACGTCGCCGCGCTGGTCGCTCGCGCGCGCGAGGAGTACCTGCGGTTCCGCCCCACGGGCCGCGAGGAGCTCTCCGACGACGACGAGCGCCTGTGGGAGCAGCTCGACGCGTCGTTCGTCGAGATCGCTCCCCTCGAGAGGGTGGAGGCGGCGGTGTCCGCCCGCCTGGCAGCGATCGCCCCGGAACTCCTGCCGTCCTGACCGCCTGTCGCCGGGTGGCCTGCGCGCGGGCACTCCCTCGCCGGACCTCGGCACCGGTGATCGCCGGCCGACGGGATGGTGCGCGCGGAGTCAGCCGTACTGGTGCAGCACCGGGTCCGTCGGCGTGCAGCCGGCCCAGTCCACGTCGTCCAGCGTGTCCGACGACGGGGGTTCGTCCACCATGCCGCCTCCCTCCACGGTCTCACCGAGCTTGCCCCGGAGGTTGCCGGACCGGTCGCGGACCTCTCCGGCGGCGACGTCGTAGCTGCTCCCCTCCGGCCACACGACCAGGGACCCGTTCGAGAGCAGGCACCAGGGTTCGGTGGGGCTCTCCGGCACCGTCAGGGTGATCGAGCCCGCGTTGCCGGGGACGGACCGGTGCCGGGTGCCGTCCGTGACGAGTCGTGTGCCGTCGTCGTCGGCGGTGGAGCAGGCGGCGAGCAGCAGGGCCGCGCCTGTCGCGGTCAGGACGGCTCGCCTCACGTCGCACCTCCGGTGGGAGCTCTGCTCCCCGCTGGGACGGGTGCACCGGGTGGTCGGTTCCACGTGCGTGCCCGCGGCGTCAGAGCTGTCGCCGGTAGCCCGCTTCGACCAGGACCGCGCCGTCGCGGTGGTGGCGCTTCGTGCGGCCGTCGGGGTGCCAGCCGCAGCGTCGGTAGAAGCGCTGAGCCCGGTCGTTGGCCGCGAGGACCCAGAGCGTCGCGTCGGTGAACCCTTCGCCGGCCAGGAGCCCGGTCGCGGCGTCCAGCAGGGAACGACCGTGACCGCCGGCCCAGGAGGCGGGGTGCACGTAGAGGGAGAAGACCTCGCCCGTGGTGCCGGCTGCCCCCTCGTCGCGGCTGGGGCCGCACCGCACGAAACCCGTGACGTCGCCGGCAGCGTCCTCACCGGCCTCCACGGCGACGAGGCAGTGGTTTGGGGAGAGCAGGGGCAGCGCCGTGCGCCAGCGCTCGACGGCGGTGTCGAGGGTCATGGTGGCCAGCAGGCTGTCGGGGACGATGCCGGGGTAGGCGGCGTGCCACGTCTCCACGTGGATGCGGGCGAGGTCGCCCGCGTCGTCTCGGGTGGCGGCGCGGACCAGGGGCACGGGCGCGAGGGTAGTGCGGTCCGACCGGACCTCTCGTCTCGAGACCGGGGCGTGTCGGACCCGTCCGCCACCATCACCGCATGACCTCCGCCGCGCCCGCCCGTCCCCCGGCCACGCCCGGCCTCACCGGGGCGGAACTCCTCCGCTGGTACTGGCTGAAGGAGGAGCTGCTGACGCTCGCCCGCACGATGGGTGTCGCCACCGGCGGGGGCAAGCAGGAACTCACGGCGAGGCTCGTCGCCGCCCTCGACGGCCGCCCCGTCCCGGCGCCCGCTGCTCGCTCCCCCCGCCGCCCCGCGGCCCTCGTCGAGCCGCTGACCGCGGAGACGGTCATCCTCCCGGGGCAGCGGTGCACCCAGCAGGTGCGGGCCTGGTTCACCGCTCAGGTGGGCACGGCGTTCCGCTTCGACGGTCCGGTCCGCGCCGCCGTGGCCGCCGGCGGGACCCTCGGTGAGGTGCTCGAGGTCTGGCGGACGACGCGCCAGCGGCCGGCCGGGGAGATCGGTGCGCAGTTCGAGCTCAACCGGTTCCTCCGCGCCTGGCGCGCCGACCACCCCGGCGGCAGCCACCGCGAGGCGCTCGACGCCTGGGCGGCCCACAGGGCCCTCCCGCGGGAAGCTCGGGCGCTGCACGAGGGCCAGGACACCGGTGAACACGTCTGAGCCGCACGTGGTCCCCGCCGGCCGCTCGGCTCGCCTCGGTGGCGACGGGCACGAAGCCCGCGGGTGGCTCGAGGCCTGTCTCAACGGCGCCCGTCGTCCGCACGAGCACCGCGCGCTGCCGGTGACGCCTGCGCAGCTGGCCGCCGACGTGACCGCGGTGGCGGCGGCCGGCGCCCGTGCCGTGCACCTGCACGTCAAGGACGCCGACGGCGCCGACACCTTCGACGGCGCGGCGCTCGCGGCGGTGCTGACCGCCGTGGCGGCGGCGGCGCCGGGCGTGCCGATCGGGGTGACCACCGGAGCCTGGGCGCTGCCCGATCCGGCCGAGCGGATCGCGGCGATCAGGCGGTGGCCGGTCCTGCCGGCCTTCGCGTCCGTCAACTGGCACGAGGACGGGGCGGACGCGGTCGCGGCGGCCCTGCTGGAACGGGGAGTCGGAGTCGAGGCCGGCCTGTGGCACGACGCGGCCGTCGACGCGTGGGTGGCGTCGCCGCACCGGCACCGGTGTGTGCGGGTGCTGCTGGAACTGCCCGACGGCCCGGACGCGGCCGCGACGCGAGGCGAGGCCTCCCGGCTCGTGCACCGGGTGTGCGCAGGTGGCGGCGTCGGCGTCGGCGTCCTGCTGCACGGCGAGGGGTCCAGTGCCTGGCCGGCGCTGCGCTGCGCGGGCCGGTGGGGGCTGGCCACCCGCATCGGGCTCGAGGACACCCTCGTGCTGCCGGACTCCTCGCCGGCCCCGGACAACGCCGCCCTCGTCCGGGCCGCTCGCGCACTGCTGCCCGCAGCGGCAGCAGGCGACGCGGGGGGACCGCCCTGACGTCGATCTTGTCGCGACCACGAGAACCCTGCAGGCTGTGGAACCCGTCCGCTCGGAGGAACCCATGGGCAAGCTGATCTACGCGGCCAACACCTCGCTCGACGGCTACCTCGAGGACGAGGACGGTTCCTTCGACTGGTCGGAGCCCGACGACGAGGTCCACGCCTTCTGGAACGAGCGGGAGCGGAACGTCGGCACGTCGCTCTACGGGCGGCGCATGTACGAGACCATGCGCGTCTGGGAGGACGACGACTGGTTGGCGGCCGCCCCGGCCGTCGTCCGCGAGTACGCCGGCATCTGGCGCGACGCCGACAAGGTCGTCTACTCCTCGACGCTCGAGGAGGTGGCGACGGCAAGGACGAGGATCGAGCGGGAGTTCCACCCCGACGCGGTGCGACGGCTCAAGGAGGCGTCCGGCACCGACCTGAGCGTCGGGGGCGCGACCCTCGCCGCCGCCGCGTTCCGCCACGGCCTGGTCGACGAGTGCCTCCTCGTCGTCCACCCCGTCGTGATCGGCGGCGGCAAGGCCGCCCTCCCGGCAGGTGTGCGCCTCGGCCTCGACCTGGTGGACGTCCAGCGGTTCCGCGGAGGTGCGGTCCTCCTGCGCCACGCGGTCCGGCCGCGGCACTGACCGGGTCGCACGTGACCCCGCGGTCCGCGGCGGAACGCGGTCTTCTCCCGTCCGGAGTCGTCTGCCACGCTGACCGTCATGACCCAGCAGGTGGACGCCTTCGGTGTCGTGGTGCAGCGCGGTGCGGTCTGGGGAGCCCTGGTGGGCGGGGTGCTCGCCGGGTCGTGGAGCGGTTCCGCGGTGAGCGGTGAGGACGCCCTCGCGATCGTGGCGGTGTTCGTGGTCCTCGGAGCGCTCGCCGGATCAGGGGGAGGGGTCGCCTGCGGCACGCTCGCCGCGCTGGTCCACCAGGCGGCGGAGCGCCACGGTGCGGCACAGGCCTGGTGGGTCGCGGCCGCGGGAGCGCTCATCACCGGCCTGCTCGCCGCGGTGGGTCTCGCAGCGTGGCCGGTGGTGGTCGAAGGGGCCGTGGCCCCGGGCTGGCAGCTGGCCGGGACCCTGGTGTGCGCCGTCGTCGCGGCGTGGCAGGTCCGGCGCGTGCAGCGTCGCCGGCGTCCGGCGCAGCTGGGCGGCGGTCCGCGTCAGGGAAGGCTGGTCGGCACCTCCTGACGCGGCGCGACCCGGCCGCGGACAGGCGCCGTCAGCAGCACAGCGACCTCGACGGCGCTGAGCAGCGGGGGCAGGACGAGCTGCCACTGGAGGAGCGCCGTCGGTGGCAGGAGGAAGACCGCGCCGGCCAGCCCCAGAACCGTGCCGAGGACGGACAGGGCGAGCAGGACCCGCCAGGCCGTCCGTCCCCCTCCGGCGATCCGGTGCAGCAACCACAGGCCGAGGAGCAGCCACGCGGCCGCCGACGGCAGCCTCGCGGTCCCCGCACCGACGGAGATGATCGCGAGCAGGACCTCGCAGACCGCGACGACGAGGAGTCGCCGACCGACCGGGTGCTTCCCCCACTCCTGGAGTGACGTCACGCGCTGACGACAGGCGTCAGCGTCACGGGACGCGCCCGGTTCCCGTCGACGCGCACGTCCGTGGTGAGCAGGCGCTCCGCGACGTCGAGGGCGGCTCGGCTCACCGCGGCGGCCTCGGCTCCGTGCCTCATCAGGGCCACCGCGATGCCGGTCCCGGGTTGCCGCACGGTCTTCGCCGTCCAGCCCGGCCAGTCCCCGCCGTGGGTGAACTGCGTGCCCCGCGGGTGGACCCGGGCCGTGGTGCCCCAGGCGTAGGGGACCGTAGCCCCGTCGCGCAGCAGCCCTGGCCGGAGCATCGACCGCGTCAGGTCGGCGCCGAGCGTCTCGTCGTCGAGGGCGATGAGCCAGCGCAGGAGGTCGTCGGTGCTGAGCCACAGCCCGCCGTCGCCCGTCGTGGCCGGCGGGCGGGGCCGGCCGGGGGCGGTGGCCGGCGCCGGGCCACCCCACCGAGCGCTGGTGAGGCCCAGCGGCTCGAACAGCCAGGCGCGGGCCAGCGTCTCCAGGCCGGTGCCGCTGACGCGCCTCAGCACCTCGGCCAGCAGGACGTAGCCGGTGTTGCTGTACGAGAAACCCCGCCCCGGAGGCTGCTGCGGCCGGTCGATCAGCGTCAGCGCGTCCAGGACGCGCTCGTCGTCCAGCTCGCCCTCCGCGCATCCGGCGGCCGCCGTCACCGCCTCCGTCGTCGGCAGTCCGGCGGTGTGGTGGACGAGGTCGTGGACGGTGACGTCCGCGGCCCACGCGGGCAGACGGGGGAGCACGGAACGCACGCCGGTGTCCTCGCGCACGAGCCCGTCCAGCACGGCGCGGGCGAGGAGGGCCGCGGTGAACTGCTTGGCCACGGACGCGGCGTACTGGACGTCGGCCGTGGTCACGGCCCGCCCGTCCGCGCTGCTGCCGCGGGCCCAGGTCCGGACCGCCCCCCGGGCGTCCCGGACGCTGAGGGCGGCCGGGGCGTCGAGGAGGTGCAGCGCCTGCGGCCACTCCTCCGGAGGTAGCGCGGCGGTGTGCTGCTCACGGCTCACGCGCCCATCCTGGCCCGCCAGCCCGAGCGGAGCGCCGTGACCGGCCCGGCGGCGAGGTGCCTCGTCCGCGGGGGTGCGCATGCTGAGGGCATGCACCCTGAGCTGGAGTCAGCGCTCGGTCCGCTCCTGCCGGACCTCAAGACGCCCAGCGGCGTCCTGCCGACGATCGTCGACGAGGGCTGGCAGCAGTACCCGGCGACCGCGAGCTGCTGGCTGCGCGGCCCGGACGAGACGGCCACGGGAGTGTTCGTCCAGACCGGCCGGCCGTTCACGGAGCAGGTCGTCGCCCTCGCCGATCAGGTGCAGGAGTGGGCGGTGGAGGCGTTGTGGAGGCTCGGCCGGTCCGCGTCCTGGCCGGCGTGCCCGTACCACCCCGACCGCCACCCCCTGCTCGCGGGCCAGAGAGCTGCGCAGGCGGTGTGGACGTGCCCCGTCTCGGACGTCCGGGTCAGCGCGATCGGAGCCCTGGCGGACGTGTGTCTCCGCGAGCGGCAGATCCGACGTCCCTCGTGACCCGGCCGGTCGACCACCGCGGTGCACGGCCGACACGGTGACACCGCTCCCTGCCCCGTCGCCCGGGGAGAACGGCCGAGCGGCCTCCGGTGCCACCCGGGATTCCTCGTGGCGTCGTGGTGGACGGGTCGACGGCGCGCGTCGCGGCGGCCTATGGTGGCCGGGCAGCGTCGACGGGAGTGACGCCCCTGAGCTGCGACGACTGGTCCCCGTGACGGACCGACGAGGCCGGCCCGGTTCGGGGCGGTGAAGGTGTGGTGGCACCGCGAGCAACCCGATCGCCCACACCTCCGGGGTAGGAGTCTCCTGGAGGTGCTGTCGTGGAACGAACGCTCGGAAACACCCTCGCCACCCGCTGCGGTGAGCGAGTCCGGCTCGAGGGCTGGGTCCACCGTCGCCGACGTCTGGCCTCCGTCACGTTCCTCGTGCTGCGCGACCGCAGCGGACTGTCCCAGGTGGTCGTCAGCGACGACGCCGTGCGGGCGGTCGTCGACGGGCTCCCCGAGGAGACCGTGGTGCGCGTGGAGGGGACGGTCGCCGAGAACGCCCAGGCCCCAGGCGGAGCGGAGGTGGTGCGCCCCCTCGTCACGGCCCTCGGCGGTCCGGCGGCCACCCCACCGGTGGAGATCTGGCGGCCCCACCTGGAGGCGGGACTCCCGACGCTGCTGGACCACGCGCCGGTCACCTGGCGGCACCCGGAGCGCCGTGCCGTCTGGACGCTGGCGGCCGCGTCGTTGCGCGGTTTCCGGGCCACGCTGGACGCGGCCGGGTTCACGGAGATCGCCACCCCGAAGTTCACGGCGACCGCCACGGAGTCGGGAGCGAACGTGTTCGCGGTCGACTACTTCGGCCGGCCCGCCTACCTCGCGCAGTCACCGCAGTTCTTCAAGCAGATGATGGTGGGCGCCTTCGAGCGGGTGTACGAGACCGGGCCGGTGTTCCGGGCCGAACCGCACGACACCGTCCGCCACCTCGCGCAGTACACGTCGCTCGACGTGGAACTCGGGTTCATCGCCGACCACCGCGACGTGCTCGCCGTCCTGCGCGAGGTCCTCGCCGGGATGGTCGCAGCCGTCGCCGGGGCGCAGGACGCGGTGCACGCCACGGGCGCCGACCTCCCGGTCGTCCCCGCGGAGATCCCCGTGATCCACTTCCGCGACGCGCTTGCCCTCGTCGGCGCGGCGCCCGACGAACCGGACCTCGACCCCGGGCACGAGCGGGAGCTGTCGCGCTGGGCCCTGCGCGAGCACGGCAGCGACTTCCTCGCGGTGGAGGGGTACCCGGCGGTCAAGCGGCCGTTCTACACCCACCCGCAGCCGGACGACGGCCGGTGGACGAACTCCTTCGACCTGCTGTTCCGGGGGCTGGAACTCGTCACGGGCGGGCAGCGCCGGCACGAGCACGCCGACATCGTCGAGGCCCTCGCCCGGCGGGGGGAGGACCCGGCGCCGTACGAGGCCTACCTCAGCGCCTTCCGGCACGGCATGCCGCCGCACGGCGGGTTCGCGCTCGGCCTGGAACGCTGGATCGCCCGGTTGACCGGTCTCGACAACGTCCGCCGCAGCACTCTCTTCCCGCGGGACCTGCACCGGCTGACTCCGTGACCGGTCAGAAGGCGTAGCGCACCGTCAGCCAGGGCGTCCGCTCGGCCATCAGGTCGAGCAGGCGCTGCACCCAGACCGCCTTCCACCGGGCGCGGTAGCGGACGTTCTCCATGCCGTTGCCGGAGCGCTTGGCCTCCTGCACGTCCGGGCGCCACAGCAGGTCCTCGCCCTTGGGGTGCCAGCCGAGGTTCACCTCGTGCAACCCCGCGTTGTGGGTCAGGAAGATGACCTCCGCGGCGGCCTGCGCCTTCGCCGCGGGGGAGAGCACGTCGTCCAGCTCCTCCAGCAGGGCCGCCCAGCCGTCCAGCCACCCCTCGTGCACGATGACCGGGGACAGGTTCAGGTGCACCTCGTAGCCCGCCGCGACGAAGTCGTCGACGGCCGCGATGCGCTCGGGCACCGGGTCGGTGCGCACGTCCACCACCCTGGCCACGGCGGGCGGCATCACCGAGAACCGCACGCGGGTGCGGCCCCGCGGGTCGTAGGTCAGCAGGTCGCGGTTCACGTGCTTGGTCGCGAAGCTCGCCTTCGCGGTCGGCAGGTCCGCGAACGCCGTCACGAGGTCACGCACGTTGTCGCTGACCCGGGCGTCCACCGACGCGTCGGAGTTCTCGCCGATGTCGTAGACCCACGCCGCCGGGTCGCACTGGTCCGGGCCGGGTTTCGTCCCCTGGCGCGCGACGTGCCGCTGCAGGTATCCGACGACCTGGTCGATGTTGGCGTACACCGTGATCGGGTTGGCGTAGCCCTTGTGCCGCGGCACGTAGCAGTACGCGCAGGCCATGGCGCAGCCGTTCGCGGTCGACGGCGCGATCCAGTTCGCGGACCGCTCGTTGCGCCGTGCCGTCAGCGTCTTGCGGACCCCGAGAGCGAGGACCTCGGTCTTGGTGCGCACCCACCGGGCCACGTTGGCCTCGTCGCCGTGGACGGTGGGGATGCGCTGCACCGTCGGCACCTCGACCACCTGCGCCCCGGGCCAGCGCGCCACCACCTCCCGGCCACGGGGCAGGGCCAGCGCGGCCGGTTCCGCGTAGATGGTGCGCACCTCGAGCAGGGACCGGCGGCCGCGCTCGGGTGCGCCGGCCGGACCGCGGCCGTCCGTCACGCCGCCCCTGCGCCCGGTGCTCGAGTCGGCGGAACCACGTCCCCCAGCCTACGGGGGCTGCGGACCCGCGCGACCGCGGCGGGCGCCGACCCAGGGCCGCCCGGCCGCGGCGGTCAGGAGGACGGCGGCCGGCCGGGGAGGAGTCGCCGGGCGCTGCGCAGGTGGGCGGCGCCGTCGTCGTCCGCCCCCAGCGCCAGGGCGTGCAGCCCGGTGGACATCCGCTCCAGGAAGCCCCACTCCCAGATGGCCACCGGGTCCAGCGCCGTCTCCGCGGCGAGCAGCCGGCAGCGGCCGGCGAGCAGTGCGACGGGGTCCGCAGCGGCCAGGAGCGCCCGGCACCCGTCCCGCAGGGCGACGCCGGGGTCGTAGGCGGGGTCGCCGAGGAACCCGTCGGGGTCCAGCAGGACGACGCCGTCCACCGCGCCGGGGCGGGGCGCAAGGACCCGCGCGGCGTTCGCGGTGGCCGCGTCCCCGTGCACGACGACGCAGGCACCCGCGTCGACCAGCGGGGCGAACGCGGCGGAACGCCCCGCCGCGCAGTCCAGCGCGTGCTCGAGCACCGGCCGCGGGACCGGCGGCCGCAGCCGGTGCCACAGCTCGCCGACCAGCGCGGCCAGCTCGGCGGCCTTGTCCGTCGGCTGCTGACCCGCGTGTGGCGGCACGCGCCACGCCCGGCGGAGGCAGCGGGCCAGGACGCCCAGCTGGGCGCCCGGGGGGAGGTCCGTCGCGGGCAGCGACGGTCCCAGTGCCTCGAGCAGCGCGGCGTCGTGCTCCGGTGCGTGCGCCAGCAGCCGCACGTACCCGTCGCCCGCGGCGGCGGTCAGGGTGCGCGCCTGGAGCGCGAACCCCGTGCCGGGCACCGCGACCTTCACCACGGCGTGCCCGCCGTCGGCGGTGCGGGCGCGGGCGACGAAGGAGGCCGTCCCGCCCGGGAGGGCCTCGGTGACGGTCACCGCCCACGCGCGCTCGAGCCCGGCGAGGACGTCCGGCAGCCGCTCCGCCCAGCCCCGCCCTCCCGGGGCCGCGGCGGCACGGGCGCGCACGACCGGGGCGACGTCGCACGGGATCACGCGGCACCCCCGCTGCGTCCCCGGTCGGTGGTTCCCGGCACCCGTCCTGTGTAGCGGGCACCCGGCTGCGCGGCCACGGGGTTTCCGTCGCGGGCCGCGTGTCGGCGGGGGACCGGTCGTCCCGGCGCGCGGCCGTCGGGGACGATGCCTGCGTGGACCTCCCCGCGGCACGGCAGCTGGTCCCGGCGGGGCTGCAGGAGAGTCCCGTGCTGGCGGACGAGTCCGGGCAGCGCTGGCTCGACGACCTGCCCGCACAGCTCGTGGACCGGTGCCGGCGCTGGTCGCTGCTGCCCGACGACCGCGTCCCCGTCCGGCACGGGGCGCACGCCCTCGTCGTCCCGGTGACGCGGTGGGGGCGCGACTGCGTGCTGAAGGTGTCGCACCGCGGGCTCGAGCCGGCGGGGGAGGTCCTGGCCCTGCGGACGTGGGACGGGCAGGGCGCCGTGCAGCTGCTGGAGGCCGACGAGGGTGGCGACGTGCTGCTGCTGGAACGCCTGGACGCGGCCGCGACGCTGGGGCACTGCCCGCCCGGGCAGGTGGGGCCCGTGGCCGGCCGGCTGATCCGCCGGCTCTCCGTGCCGGCCCCGGCCGGCCTGACGACGGCGCGGGCGCAGGCGGGGGCGATCGCCGCGACGATCGCGCGGCCGGTGCGCCACGGGGACCCGCTGCCGGTGCGGTGGGTGCGGACCGCGGGCGAGCTGGCCGAGGAGCTGCGGCACGACGACGCGCCGGAGGTGCTGGTGCACGCCGACCTCACGACCGCCAACGTGCTGCGGCGCATCGCCGGAGAGTGGGTGGCCATCGACCCGCAGCCGCTGGCGGGCCCCCCGGAGCGCTCGGTGCCGGAGCTGCTGCTCACGGCGGTGGACGCGTGCGCCGGGGACGCGTGCACCGGGGACGCGGGGCTGCACCGGCTCCTGGCGGACGTGGTCGCCGCCGGTGGCCTCGACGCCGAGCGCGCCCGGGCCTGGGTCGTCGTGCGCGCGGTCGACTACTGGACCTGGGCCGTCGGCGCCGGGCTGACCCTGGACCCGCAGCGGTGCCGGCGGCTCCTCGCGGCCTTCGCCTGACCCCGCGTGCCCGCCCCGGGGCCGGGACGTCCGCGGTGGTCGGAGCTGCCCCGGCCACCGCGGACGTGGGCGTCAGACCCGGTGCACCTGGACGACGGAGGGCCGCGGCTGGCCCGTGCCGTCGTAGGGGAACGTCGACTTCGGGGTGTCCACGCTGGCGCCCTCGAGCTCCCCCGGGTGCTGCACGGCCACGAACACGGTGCCGTCGGCGGCGATCACCGGGCCGCACGTCTCGGCGCCCGCGGGGACCGACAGGAACTGCCGCACGAGGCCCCGCTGCGGGCCGTCCACGGCGACCTCGTAGAGGCCGTCGTTGGCGCCGAGGGTGTTGCCGTCCGTGGAGATCCACAGGTTCCCGACGGCGTCGAAGGCGACGTTGTCCGGGCAGGAGATCGGGGAGACCAGCGAGCGGTCGACGTCGCCGAAGTAGGTGGTCTCCTCGGCCGGGTCGCCGCAGACCAGGACCAGGTTCCACCGGAACCGCGTGGCCGCGGCGTCGTCGCGGTCCTCCGTGATCTCGACGACGTGGCCGTCCTTGTTCTCCGGGCGCGGGTTCGCCTCGTCCACGGCGACCTCGTCGGGGGTGCCGCGACGGGTGTTGTTGGTGCACGCGACGTACACGCGGCCGTTGACCGGGTTGCGCTGCACGTCCTCGGGGCGGTCCATGGGCGTCGCGCCCACGGCGTCGGCGGCCAGCCGGGTCTGGACGAGGACCTGCTCGACGGAGAACCCCGGGACGCGCGAGGCGCCGCCGGTGAGCAGCGGCACCCAGCGGCCGGTGCCGTCGTACCGGCCGTCCTCGGTGCCGTCACCGGTGAAGACCGCGACGTAGAGGTCGCCGTCCTCCAGCAGCCGCATGTTGTGCTTGCGGTCGCCCTCGCGGTAGCTGCGCCGGGAGACGAACTTGTAGACGTAGTCGAAGCGCTCGTCGTCGCCCATGTAGGCCACGGCGCGGCCGTCGGCGGCGAGCGAGATGGTCGCGCCCTCGTGCTTGAGACGGCCCAGCGCGGTGTGCTTGCGCGGGGTCGAGGACGGGTCGTAGGGGTCCAGCTCCACGACGTAGCCGAAGCGGTTCGGCTCCTGCGGCTCCTGCGCGACGTCGAACCGGCCGTCGACGACGTCCCAGCCCCGGCCCTCGCCGCCCATCCCGTAGCGCGCGGCGGCGTCGTCGACCGGCTCCTCCGGGGCGCGGAAGTACCCGTTGAAGTTCTCCTCGCCGCTCAGCACGGTCCCCCACGGGGTGGTCCCGCCGGCGCAGTTGCCGAAGGTGCCGAGGACGGTGCGACCCTTCGGGTCCCCTCCGGTCCGCACGAGGCGCGAGCCGGCGGCGCGGCCCGTGAGCTCCATCGGGGTCGTGGCGGTGATCCGGCGGTTGTACTCGCTGCCGCGCACGTAGGCCCACGGCGCGTCCGCGCCGGCCCGGCGCAGCTCCACGACCGACATGCCCTGCGCGGCCATCGCGATGCGCAGCTGGTCGTCGGTCGGCCCGTCCTGCTCGGCCCACCCGCGGAACATCAGCTCCTCGTTGGTGTACTCGTTGTTGCAGACCAGGAGAGCGCGGTTCGGGTCGCCCGCCAGCGGCAGGACGTCGGTGTAGTCGTTGTTGTAGCCGAACTGCCCGGCCTGGGCCTCGGGGGTCTGGGCGTCGACGTCGAACTCCGGCGCCCCGGCGACGATCGGGTCGCCCCACGAGATGACCGTGCTCCACGCGAAGCCGGCCGGCACGTCGAAGGAGTCCGCGTCGCCCGGCACCGGGGCGATGGGGGAGAAGTCGATCTGGTGGCCCGGGTCGAACGCGGCGGCGAGCGGGTTCCGCCCGCCGCGGCCCGCGGCGACGGCCTGCGGGGCCTGGGCCGTGGCGACGCCGGCCACCCCCAGCCCGACCAGCCCGGCGAGCACCCCGCGGCGCGAGACGGCGGAGCGCACGACGTCGCGGAAGGTCGGCGTCGCGGTCGGGTTGGCGACCGGCTTCGCGCACGAGGTGGCGCAGCGGTAGTGGCAGGTCATCGGGCTGCGCCGGCCGGCCGGGGCGTAGGGCAGCAGCTCGAGGGTGGGGTGGCAGGCGTCCGTCGTCACGGGGTTCTCTCCTCGGGCGGGGCGTCCGGCCGGGGGCGCCGGCCACCGGTCGCCGTGCGGCGGCCGTGCGGGCGGAACGCTAGGAGGCTGAGCGCGGGCTGAGGAGGCCGCTCGGTGTCCGTCAGGTGAACCGTGGGCGATCGCTTGCGAGCAAGGTGTGGCTCACCTTGCCTGTGCGGCAGCGCTTCGTGCGGCAGGATCGGGTCATGACCGCGAACGTCGACACCCCGAGCCCCGGTGGGCTGCCCGCCGACCACCCGCTCGCCGCGCCCAGCCCGCTGCCGTTCGCGCTGCCCCCCTTCGACCGGCTGCGCACGGCCGACCTGCTGCCCGCCTTCGAGGCGGGCGCGGCGCAGCACCTCGCCGAGCTCGACGACCTGCTGGGCCGGGAACTGCCCGCGGCGCAGTTCCTCGACGCGCTGGAGTCGGCGGGGCAGCTGCTGGGGCGCGTGGCGTCGGTGTTCTTCAACCTCGTCGGCACCGAGGCCGACGACGAGCTGCGCGCGCTGCACGCCGAGGTGGCCCCGCGCCTCGCCGCGCACTCCGACGCCGTTCGCCTGGACCCGCGCCTGGTGGAGCGGTTGCGGCGCCTGGCCGAGGAGCCGCCCGCCGACCTGGACCCCGAGGCGCTGCGCCTGCTGGAGCGCTACCACCGCGACGCCGTGCGCGCGGGGGCGCTGCTCGGCCCGGCCGAGCAGGACCGGCTGAAGGAGCTCAACGCCGAGCTGTCGGCGCTGACCACGGCGTTCGACGACGCGCTGCTCGCCGACACCAACGACCTGGCGGTCCACGTCGCCGACGCCGACGACCTGGAGGGGCTGTCGCCCGCCGAGGTGGCGCGGGCCCGGGCGGCCGCGCAGGCCCGCGACCTCGACGGGTTCCTCGTGCCGCTCGTGCTGCCGACGGGGCAGCCGGTCCTGGAGTCGTTGCGGCGCAGAGCCACCCGCGAGCGCGTGCACGCGGCCTCGGTGGCCCGCGGCGGCCGCAGCGGCCCCCACGACACCCGTCCGCTGCTCCTGCGGATCGTCGAGCGCCGGGCCGAGCGGGCGCAGCTGCTCGGGTTCGCCGACCACGCGAGCTGGGTGGTCGCCGACGAGACGGCCGGTGACGTCGAGGCCGCCGCGGGGATGCTGCGCCGGCTCGCCCCGGCGGCCGTCGAGAACGCCCGCCGCGAGGCGGCCGAGCTGGAGGAGCTCCTCGTCGCCGACGGCGAGGCGGCGCCGCTGCGCGCGTGGGACTGGGCGCACTACGCCGAACGCCTGCGGCAGCAGCGCTTCGCCGTGGACGCCGAGGCCCTGCGGCCCTGGTTCGAGCTGGAGCGCGTCCTCGTCGACGGGGTGTTCGGCACCGCCACCGCCCTGTACGGCCTGGAGTTCTCCGAGCGTCACGACCTGCCCGTCTACAACCCGCAGGTCCGGACGTTCGAGGTCTCCGACGCCGACGGCCCGCTGGGGCTGTACCTGTTCGACCCCTACGCGCGGGACTCCAAGCGGGGCGGGGCCTGGATGAGCTCCTTCGTCGACCAGTCGCGGCTGCTGGGCACGCGGCCCGTCGTCGTGAACTGCCTCAACGTCCCCCGGCCGGCTCCGGGGGACCCGACGCTGCTGACCGTCGACGAGGTCGAGACGCTGTTCCACGAGTTCGGGCACACGCTGCACGGGCTGCTGTCCGACGTGCGCTACCCGACGTTCTCCGGCACCAGCGTGCCCCGCGACTTCGTCGAGTTCCCCTCGCAGGTCAACGAGTTCTGGGCGTTCGAGCCGGACGTGCTGGCGCGCTACGCCCGCCACCACGAGACGGGCGAGGTCCTGCCCGCCGCGGCGGTCGAGGGGCTGCTGGCCGCGCGCCGCTACGGCCAGGGGTTCGGGACGACGGAGTACCTCGCGGCGGCCCTGCTCGACACGGCCTGGCACCGGGTCGCACCGGGGCGGTTCACCGACGCGGCGCCCGAGGTGGTGGGGGAGTTCGAGGCGGCCGCGCTC
Organism: Kineococcus siccus; assembly: GCF_009906795.1. GTDB lineage: Bacteria > Actinomycetota > Actinomycetes > Actinomycetales > Kineococcaceae > Kineococcus > Kineococcus siccus. The sequence goes on along the minus strand of NZ_JAAALN010000023.1, from coordinate 5,841 downwards.
GCGGAGGCCGGCGTGGACCTCGACGCGGTGCCGCCGCGCTACCGCAGCACCTACTTCCACCACGTCTTCGGTGGTGGCTACGCGGCGGCCTACTACTCCTACGTGTGGAGCGAGGTGCTCGACGCGGACACCGTGGAGTGGTTCGCCGAGAACGGCGGCCTGCGCCGGGAGAACGGCGAGCACTTCCGGCGCACGCTGCTCTCGCGCGGCGGCAGCACCGACCCGCTGCAGGCGTACCGCGACTTCCGCGGGCGCGACGCGCGCATCGAGCCGCTGCTGCGCCGGCGGGGGCTCAGCGGCTCGTGAGGACCGGCGTGGCGGGGCGTGCGGCGGCGTCGGCCGCGAGCCACCAGGTGCGCAGCTGCGCGGGCGGCAGCGGACGCGACCACAGGTAGCCCTGGCCCACCGTGCACCCGAGGGCGCGCAGGACGTCGCGCTCCTCCGCCGTCTCGATGCCCTCGGCCACCGAGTCCAGGCCGAGGGCGTCGGCGAGGCTGAGCACGGTGCGGACCAGGGCGGGGTCGCCGCCGCGGCCGAGCGCGGTGACGAAGGAGCGGTCGACCTTCAGCACGTCCACGGGCAGGCGCTGCAGGTAGGACAGCGAGGAGTAGCCGGTGCCGAAGTCGTCCACGGCGACGCGCACGTCGAGCGTGCGCAGCGCGGCCAGGACCTCCTGCGCCGCACTGCCGTCGGCGACGACCACCGTCTCGGTGATCTCCAGGACGAGGGCGTGGCCCGGCAGCCGGTGGGTGCGCAGCAGCTCCTGCACCTCCCCGACCAGGCCGGGGACGAGCTGCGCCGAGGCGAGGTTCACGGCCACGGTCAGCGGCATCCCCTCGGCGCGCCACGCGGCCACCTGCCGGCAGGCCTCGCCGAGCACCCAGCGGCCCAGCGCGGTGATGTGCCCGCTCTGCTCCGCGATGCCGATGAAGCGGTCGGGGGCCAGCAGGCCGAGCCGCGGGTGCTGCCAGCGCACGAGCGCCTCGACGGCGGCCGGTGCCCCGTCGGACAGGCGCACCGTCGGCTGGTAGTGCAGGACGAGCTGACCACCGGGGACGGCGTCCGCGAGGTCGACCTCCAGCTCGAGGCGCTCCGCCCGAGCGCGTCGCACCGAGTCCTGGAAGGTCCGCACGGCCGGCCGGGAGGTCGCGGGGGCGGCCTTGGCCACGTACATGGCCGTGTCCGCGTCGCGCAGCAGCGTCTCCGCCGTCGTGCCGGCGTGACCGACCGCGGCGACGCCGATGCTGCAGCCGACCTCCAGCAGGTGGCCCTCGTGGACGACCGGTTCGCACAGGGCCGCGAGCACCCGGTGGGCGACCTCCTCGGCCGCAGGCACGTCGGCGTCCTCGAGCACGACCGCGAACTCGTCGCCGCCGAGGCGGGCGGCCGTGTCACCCGGGCGCAGGCAGTCGCGCAGCCGCGCCGCGCAGGCCTGCAGGACGGCGTCGCCCGCGCCGTGGCCGTAGCGGTCGTTGACGGCCTTGAAGCCGTCGAGGTCGAGGTAGAGCAGGGCGGCCCGGGGGCCGCCGCGCGCGTGCCCGGTCGCGGCCCGCTCGAGCCGGTCCAGGAACAGCGAGCGGTTGGGCAGCCGGGTCAGCTGGTCGTAGAAGGACTCCCGCAGGCTCTTCTCGGTGTAGGCGTCGGTCAGCGCGACGCTCGCGTGCTGCGTGAACGTCGTCAGCAGGGTCTCGGAGCGCTCCCCGGCGTGGGCGGGTGCGGCGGGCGAGCGCCGGTCGGCGCGGTCGAGCAGCACGAGGGCGCCCACGACCCGGCCGGAGGCGTGCACGGGCGCGGCCTCCCAGCGGCAGCCGCCGTCGGCCCCGCTCGCCCACGCCTGCGTGCTGACGGCCGTGCGCGCGTGCGCCAGCAGGTCCTCGCAGCCCGCGTGGCCCGCCGTGCCGCGGCGCGCGCCGACGCGCAGGCGGTCGCGGTGCAGCGGGTCCTCCAGCACGACCGCGGCCTCGAGGCCGCCGAGGACCCGCTGGGCCCCCTCGCACAGCAGGTCGAGGACCTCCTCCAGGGGCCGGCGGTGGGAGATGGCGCGCTGCAGCACCAGCAGGGTGCTCAGGAGGAGCTCCCGCTCGCGCAGCGTCGCCAGCAGCGCCTCGCGCTCGACCGCGAGGTCGTCGCTGCGCCGCCGCTGCGCCCGCTCGTCGGCGAAGGCCCGTGCCGTGCGCAGGGACTCCCCGAGCAGCCGGCCGGTGCCGAGGACGAGGAGCCGCTCGGCCGCCTCGAACCCGCCCTCGCCGGCGCGGGCGACGACGAGCTGCGTCCGGCCGAGACCGTCCGTGACCTCCCCGTCGGCGAGCCACGCGCCGGGCAGGCCCGGCAGGTCCACGGGCGTGCTGGCGGCGGTCGCGCCCGCGAGGGCGTGCACCAGCGCGGCGGCCAGGGGAGTGCCGGCCCGCACGCCGGCGCCGGCCAGGACGACGCCGTCGCGCACGACCGCCGCGACGTCGCCGTCGACGACGTCCGCCGCCCACTGCGCCGCGAGCGGGACCATGGCCTCGGCGGTCCCCGCGCGGCCCAGCACGGTGAGGAGCTCGACGAGCTGCAGGCCCTGGTGCACCGTGGCGTCCACGTCAGACCGCCAGCGCGACGACGGTCTGGTTGTGGCAGCCCGCGGCCCCCGAGACGCGGGCGACCTCGCCGACGCTGAAGGTGAGGGCGACGTCCTCGCCGCCCGTCGCGGTCCGCGCCGCGGCGACCTCCTCCCGGCGCCGGCCGTCGCCCAGCAGTCCGCGGCGCGCGACGCAGCTGAAGACGACCATGCCCTGCGCGGGGGCGCCGGCCAGCCCGTCCACGGCCTGCGTGCAGGCGGCCTGGGCCCCGGCGAGCATCGCGTCGTGGTCACCGCTCATGACGTGCACGGCGCTGCCCTGCGGCAGGGGGGACACGAAGGTCAGCGTCCGCGCGGCGAGGTCCGCCGACCAGAGCGTCCGGGCGACGTCGGCGCGGCGCCGGGACAGGCCCAGGGGGTGGGGGGCGCCCGCGGCGAGGAGCGTGGCGAGGTCGGGGTCGGCGGGCCCGGGGGGCAGCGCGCCCGCCGCCCGCAGGCGCTCGAGGTAGACGTCGAGGGCCGGCCGGCCGTCGAGGGAGTGCACCAGGGTGCCGTCCGAGGACGTCACGACCAGCGGGAGCCCGACGCGGGCCAGGCCGTGGGCGCACCCGACGCCGAGGGGGCGGTCGGAGGAGATCGCCGCGCCCACCAGACCGTCCTGCAGCACGTCGTCGCCGTGGAACTGCCACGTGCGGGCCCCGTCGATGTCGCCGTCGGAGCCGCCCCCGACGAGCGGGACGCCGGGCCCCAGGGCCGTGTAGGCGCGCTGGACGACGTCCTGCAGCCGCCCGTCGGTGCCGGAGCCCAGCAGCAGCAGGACGACGTGCTCCTTGTCGGGCCGCAGGGCCGCGGCCGCGACCTCGGTGCCGCGGCGGTCGGCGTCCGCGTCGGTGCTGGCGGCCGTGCGGACGCTGATCCCGGGGCCGCCGAGCGCGGTGACGACGATGTCGCTGGGGGCCGTGCCGGACCGCGCGAAGGCCGTCCCGGTGCTCGTGCCGACCACGGCGGCGTCCCCACCGGCGGCGCGGACGCCGGCGAGCACCGCGGTCAGGTCCAGCCGCCACGAGGCCATGACGACGAGCAGGTGCGCGGGGCGGCCCCGCAGGGCGTCCCGCGTCGCGGCGGCGGCGGCGGCGGCCGCGTCGACGCCGGCGTCGGCGCAGCCGACGGTGATCCAGCGTTCAGCGGCTATGCCTTCTCGGTCGACGCGTCGTGGCGTCGGGTTGAGCCCGTGGACACGTCCGGCGGAATGGTCGCGGCGAGGAGGCGGTTGCCGCCGGTCGTGAAGGCGATCAGCTACACCCGCACGGGTGCCCCCGACGTCCTGCAGCTCGTCGAGCGCGAGCGGCCCGAACCCGGCCCGGGGGAGGTGCGCGTGCGGATCGTCGTCGCGGGCGTGAACCCCACCGACTGGAAGTCGCGCCGCGGGGGGCCCGGCGCCCAGCCGATGGCGTTCCCCGAGGTGGTCCCCGGCCAGGACGGCGCGGGCGTGGTCGACGCGGTGGGACCGGGCGTCGAGGGCCTCACGGCCGGCGACCGCGTCTGGACCTTCCTCGCGGCGCACCAGCGCCCCACGGGCACCGCGCAGGAGTTCACCGTCCTGCCCGCCGAGCGGGTCGTCCTGCTGCCCCACCAGGCGTCCTTCGACGTGGGCGCGAGCCTCGGGGTCCCGGCCATGACGGCGCACCGCGCGCTCACGGTGGGCGAGGACGTCGGCGCCCGCCTCGCGCCCGGCTCGCTCGCGGGCGCCCACGTGCTCGTCTCCGGCGGTGCGGGCGCGGTCGGGCACGCGGCGATCCAGCTCGCCCGCTGGGCGGGGGCGACGGTCCTCACCACCGTCAGCGGTCCTGAGAAGGCGGCGCTGGCCACGGCCGCGGGCGCGCACCACGTCGTGAACTACCGCGAGCAGGACGTGGCCGAGGTGGTGCGCGGGCTCGTGCCCGACGGCGTCGACCTCGTCGTCGAGGTGGCGCTGGTGCCGAACGTCGCGATCGACCTCGCGGTGGTCCGGCCCCGCGCGACGATCGCCTCCTACGCCAACGACGGCGGCGACACGGTGACGCTGGACGTCCGCTCGAACATGGTGCTGAACACCCGCCTGCAGTTCGTGCTGCTCTACACCGTGGGGGGCGCGGCCCTCGCCGCGGCGGCCGAGGACGTCACGGCCGCCGTGCTCGACGGCGCCCTGCCCGTCGGCGCCGAGCACGGGTTGCCGCTGCACCGCTTCCCCTTGCAGCGCACCGCGGACGCCCACGCGGCCGTCGAGGAGGGCGCCGTCGGCAAGGTCCTCGTCGACGTCACCCCCGCCTGAGGTCCGCGCCCCACGGGCCCCGCCGCGCGCGTCACCGCGCCCGGTGGGGCACCCCGGGCCTCAGGCCTCGCCCATCACCAGGCCCTCGATCGTGTGCTTCTGGGTGATGGGGGTGAGTTCGTCGACCACGGGGCAGCGCAGGTGGGCGCGCACCCGCTCGGGCAGCCGCTCCCAGTACCCGCGCGTGACGGCCGTGTCGTGGTGCTCGGCGTTGCCCGCACCGGGCGCGTCGACGCCCAGGACGAGGACCGGCCGCGCCTTCTCGGAGAGGTTCCGCGTCCCGCGGTGGATGGTGAGGGCCGAGCGCGCCGAGACGTCGCCGCGCTGGGGGAACTTCCGCACGGCGCGCTCCTCGTAGCGGGCGTACGCCGACTTCGGCGGGAACATCTCGTGGTCGAACTCCCGGCCGTCGTCGAACTGCGTGCCCAGCGCGATCTCGAAGGGGCCCATGTCCTCCTCGGTGTCCACGCACGTCAGGTTGAACGCCAGTGACGTGAGCCGGCCGTCGCGGCGGGTCTCCTCCGGTGCGGGGAAGTCGCGGTGCCACGGCTGGTTCACCGCGCCCGCGAACGGGATGTCGAAGCCGAGCTCGACGATCTCGTAGTCCTCGCCGAGCACCGCGGTGCACACCTGGCGCACCCACGGGTGGTCGACGAGGTCGACGAACCCGCGCAGCTGCTCGGGGTGGATCTCGACGTAGTAGCGGTTCGGGCCGCGGCCCACGGCGCCGTCGGGGCGGGAGCGCGCCTCGGCGAAGGCCGCCTCGACGTCCTCGCGGACCGTGTCGACCCACGCGGGCGAGAAGGCGCCCCGGCACGCCACGATCCCGTCGCGGTGCAGCGTCGCCACGAGGTCGTCGGTGGTGGGGACGGGCGTCGGGGTGCTCGTCGTCATGAGGGGCCTCCTCGTCGAGGATCGGGACGCCCGTCATGCTGCCCCTCCCCGTGCAACGTTGCAAGGGGGGGGGCAG
>NZ_JAAALN010000239.1 GCF_009906795.1 Kineococcus siccus | reverse complement strand
CCGCCGGGGAGTTCTCCGCCGCCGCCTGCTTCGACGGCGACGTGTCGCGCGGGCCGGTGGCGCTGCGCTGGTCCGACGGGGTCCTGGTGGTGGTCGAGCCGGGCGCCGCCGAGGCGGGGTCGTCGGAGTTCACCGTCCTGCCCGGCCTGGTCGACACCCACGTGCACCTCGTCGGCGACGCGGCGGGCTCGGGCACCGACTTCCTCAGCTGGCCGCTGGTCACGACGCGCGAGGAGCAGGTGCTGCACGGGCTCGCGCACGCCCAGCGGGCGCTGGCCGGCGGGGTGACCACGCTGCGCGACCTGTCCGCCGACGAGCGCCAGGTGGCGCTGCGGCGCGCGGGGGACGCCGGGCTCGTCGTCGCCCCCCGGATCCTCGCCTCGGGGGTGGTCGGGATGACCGCCGGTCACGCGGACCTGTTCGTCCCGCCCGCGCACCCGCTGCGCGGACCGGTCGCCGACAGCCCGGACGAGTGCCGCCGCCTGGTGAGGACCTGGGCCCGGGCGGGGCTGGACGGCATCAAGATCATGACGAGCGGCGGGGTGCTCTCCAGCGGCGACCGGGCCGGCTGGCGCAACCACACCCGGGCCGAGGTGGCCGCCACGATCGACGAGGCCCACGCCCTGGGGCTGCTGGTCGCGGCCCACGCCCACACCGAGGCGGGCATCGCGGTCGCCCTCGAGGAGGGGGCGGACTCGATCGAGCACGCCACCGGGATGACCGCCGCGCAGGCGGACCTCCTCGCGGCCGCCGGGACCCCCGTCGCGCCGACCCTGCTCATCAACGAGGCCATCGCCACCGGGCGCGTACCGGTCTCCGCCGAGGCCCGCGAGAAGGCCGCCGCGCTCGTCGAGCGACGGGACGCGCTGCTGCGCGACGCGGCCGACCGCGGGGTCCGGTTCGTCCTGGGGACCGACGCCAACGGGTTCCACGTCGACTTCGGCGACCAGATGGCCGAGGTGCGGCGGATGGCCGCCGTCTTCGGGTGGTCGCCGCCGGAGGCCCTGCGGGCCGCGACGTCCCGGGCGGCGGACGCGATCGGCCGCGGGGCGGGCCCGGGCGCCCTCGGCCGCCTCGTCCCCGGCGCCGCCGCCGACCTCGTCGTGCTGCGCGGGCGGCCTGCCGAGGACCTGGCGCAGCTCGACGTGTCCCGGATCGTCGCGGTGGTCTCCCGCGGTCGCGTGGTCGCGGGCGCCCTCCCGGGCGGGGGTTCCTGACGTGCGCGTGGCCGAGCTGCGCGGCGGGCGGCGGGTCGCCGTGGTGCTGGAACCCGGTGAGGACCTGTTCGGCGGGATCGCTCAGGTCTGCCGCGACCTCGACGTGCGGCAGGCCTACGTGCCGGTCTTCCTCGGGGCCTTCTCCACGGCCGAGCTGATCGGGACGTGCGGGCCGGTGCCGGATCCGGACCTGCCGATGACCGACGTCGTGCACCTGGACAACACCGAGGGGTCCGGGTCCGGGTCGATCGCCTGGGAGGAGGCGACCGGTCGCGTCTCGGTGCACCTGCACGCCTCGCTCGGGTTGAAGAGCCGGTCGGCGACGGCGCACGCGGGGCACCTGCTCGCGGCGCGCGTCCAGTACGTCGTCGAGCTCGTCCTCGAGGAGGTCGTGGCCCCCGGCCTGCTGCGCGTGCCGCACCCGGGCGCCCGCGGCATCCCCGCGCTCGCCTTCGCCTCGCCGCCCCCGGGGACGGCCTGAGGTGCGCTCACCCGCCGCCCGCGTCCCAGCGCCGGCGCAGCACCAGCGCGAGGAAGAGGTCGGTGCGGTCGGCGACCGTCGTCAGGTCGCGGCCCGTGAGCTCCTCGACCCGCTGCACGCGGTAGCGCAGCGTGTTCACGTGCACGTGCAGCACCTCGGCTGCGCGCTGCCAGGACCCCGCCGCGTCGAGGAACACCTCCACCGTCTGCACGAGCCGCGAGGAGTGCGCGGCGTCGTAGGCCTCCAGGGGGCCGAGGACCCGGTCGGCGTAGGAGTCGCGCAGGGCCGCGGGCAGCGCAGCCATCAGGAGCTCGTGCGTCTGGACGTCCTGCCCGGAGACGACGACGACCGGCCCGGCGCCGGCCCCGGCGGCCCGGTGCCGCTGCCGGGCGGTGTCCAGCGCCACGGTCAGCTCACCGGGGGCCCGGGCCGGCCCGCCGACGCCGACGAGCAGCCGGTGCTCGCGGAGCAGCGGGGCGCTGCGGTCGGCCACCCCGCGCACCGCCGCGACGACGGCGTCGTCCGCGGCGCCCGGCCCGTTCACCAGCAGCACCGCGGCGCCCGCGCGGACGCACCCGGCGACCGAGCGGCCCTCGCCCGTCAGCGCCTCGCTGAGCACGCGCAGCGCGACCTGGTCCGGGACACCCGACCCGCTGAGGGTCCCGACGACGACCGCGGTCGGCTGGCGGGGGTCGGCGCCGAGCAGGCGCTGGTGGGCCGCGAGCTCCCCGGCCCCGGCGGAGTCGGCGGTGAGCAGGGCGACGAGCTCCGCGACCCGGCGCTGCTCGGCGTCGCGCTGGGCGTCGGCCAGCTCCAGCTCCAGGCCCAGGACGCCGAGGGCGGCCTCGACCGCGTCCAGGACGGCGAGCCCCGGCCCCGCGGGGCGGGGCTCCGGTCCCCGGCCGTCCTCGCGATGGCCGTCCTCGCGATGGCTGTCCTCGCGGTGGTCGCCCGCGAGGAACAGGTGCCCCGGCGTGCGGTCGCCGGCGCCGCGCAGCCGCCACATCGTCCAGGTCGGCGCCCAGCCGGCCTCGCCGACGTCGACCCGCTGGACCAGGAGCGGCCCGCTCGCGCGCAGCGCCGCCCGCCACAGGTTCTGCCGCACCGTCCCGGGGAGGTCCGCCGCCCGGCCGACGCCTCCCGCGACCTCCCCCGTGGGCAGCAGCACGAGACCCTCCGCGGCCGTCTCGGCGTGCAGGAGCTCCAGGACGCCCACGACCCCGCGGCCCCGGCTGACCGCCTCCACGAGGTCGCGGTGCAGCCCCAGGGTGCGCGCGACCGCCAGGCCGCGCTCCGCCAGGGCGCGGTGCATGACGACCTCGCAGACGGCCACGAACGAGCGGTCCTGGGCGATCAGCAGCAGCGGCAGCCCCTGGCGGTCGCAGGCGGCGAGGAGTTCCGGCGGGACCCGCCCGAGCGTGAGGACGCCCACGACGACCCCCACACCGCCGGCGCCCGCGACGCCGGCGACGAACCGCTCGCAGCAGGCGGCCGCGTCCTCGTCGCGGAACCACTGTCCGCTGGTGAGCACCAGGTCGCCCGCGCGCAGGTAGCGCCCCGGGTCGGGCAGGTCGGTGACGTAGCCGCGCCGCACGGTGGCGGTCGACCCCTGCGCGGCGCCGGTCAGCGGGCGCAGGCCGAGGTCCTCCCGGCGCACGAGGTCCCGCAGCTGCACGGGGTCATCATGCGCGTCCGCTCCCGGCCGTCCGGAACCGCCCGGCGAGGAAACACGCCCGTAACCGCCCGTTCCCTACCCTCGCGGGAACCCGACCGCTGGAGGACCGCCCCGTGCCGGACGACCTGACGCCCCCGACGAACTCCCGCCAGGCCGCGGAAGGCCTCCGCCTCACGGGGCTGACGAAGGAGTTCGTCTCCTCCCGGCGGGTCGTGACCGCCCTGGACGACGTGCACCTGAGCACCCCCCGCGGGTCGTTCCTGTCCCTGCTCGGACCCTCCGGCTGCGGCAAGTCGACCGTCCTGCGGATCCTCGCGGGTCTCGACGCGCCCACCTCCGGCACGGCGACGATCGACGGCGAGGACCCGGAGGCGCTGCGGCGCAGCGGGAGGCTGGGCATCGCCTTCCAGGACGCGGCCCTGCTGCCCTGGCGCAGCGTGGAGTCGAACCTCCGGCTGCCCGCCCAGGTGTCGGGGCGCCGGCCGGACCGGGCGGAACTCGCCGCGCTCATCGACCTCGTGGGTCTCACGGGGTTCGAGAAGGCCCGGCCGGCACAGCTGTCCGGGGGGATGCGCCAGCGGGTCTCCATCGCCCGGGCGCTCGCCGCGTCCCCCGAGGTCCTGCTGCTCGACGAACCGTTCGGGGCGCTGGACGACATGACGCGGCAGCGGCTGAACCTCGAGCTGCAGCGCATCTGGACGGAGAAGCCCGCGACGACGCTGATGGTGACGCACGGCGTCACCGAGGCGGTGCTGCTGTCCGACGCGGTCGCCGTGATGTCGCCGCGCCCCGGCCGGATCCTCGAGGTCGTCCCCGTCGACCTGCCCCGCCCGCGCACGGCCGACCTGCTGCGCAGCCCCGAGTTCCACGCGATCGCCGACCACCTCTCGGAACTGCTGTTCGGCGGCGTCGCGGCCGGGGGCTCGCGGTGAGCGCCGGAACCGGCGTCCGCGCCCCCGGCGCGGCACCCGCCCCCGTGCGGACGAGGGGGCGGCGCCGCGCGCCCGACTGGGCTCCCGGCGCCGCCGGCTGCCTCGCGGTCCTCCTGGCGTGGGCGCTCGTGTCGGTCACGGTGTTCCGCACCAGCGGAGCCGTGCCGACACCGTGGTCGGTCGTCGCGGAGCTGGGCCGCTCCGGCTGGTCGTTCTACGCGCAGAACGTCGGCGTCACCGTGCGCGGGGCCGCGCTCGGCTACCTCTACGGCAACGTCGTCGCGCTGGCGGTGGCGGTGCTCGTGCTGCTCGTGCCGGCCTTCGACGGGCTGGCCAGCCAGCTCGCCGTCATCAGCTACTGCATGCCGCTCACGGCGATCGGGCCGATCGTCCTGGTGGTGTTCGGCGGCCGGACGCCGACGGTGTTCCTGGCGGCGATCTCTTGCATCTTCACCACGCTCATCGGGGCCCTGCTGGGGCTGCGCGCGGCCGACCCCGTCGCCCTGGACCTCGTCCGGGGCTTCGGCGGCGGCCGCGTCCAGCAGGTGGTGCGGGTCCAGCTGGTGGCGGCGCTGCCGAGCCTCGTGGCCGCGCTCCGGATCGCGGCACCCGCCGCGATGCTCGGCGCGGTGGTGGGGGAGTACCTCGGTGGCGTCGACTCGGGTCTCGGCGTGGTCCTCACGGTGGCGCAGCAGCAGAACGACGTGCCGCGCACCTGGGCGCTGGCGGTGGTGTGCGGGCTCGTGGCCGCGCTCGCCTACCTCCTCCTCGGGGTGCTGGGCCGGCTCGTGACGCCGTGGGCGCGCACGGCGGAGGAACGTCCGTGAACGCCCGGTCGCCGGGCTCCGCCGTGTTGCGGCTCGTGGCCCCGCTGGTCCTCTCGGCCGTCGTGGTCGTCGCGCTCTGGTGGGGCTTCCTGCGCGTCTACGACGTCAGCCCCCTCGTCGGCAAGCCGCCGCAGCAGGTCTGGGCCTACCTCACGGCGGGACCGGAGGCCGCCGCCCACCGCGCCGTCGTCGGCGGGAACCTGCGGCGGACGCTCGTCGACGCCGCGTACGGGTACGCGACGGGGCTCGTGGCCGCGATCGCCGTGGCCCTCGCGTTCAGCCTTCGGCGCTCGGTCGAGCGGGCGTTCATGCCCATGGCGACACTGCTGCGGTCGGTGCCCCTGGTGGCGACGACGCCCCTGCTCATCCTGGCCTTCGGACGCGGGGTCCTCGCGACCGCCGTCATCGGTGCCGTCATCGTCTTCTTCCCCGCCCTCGTCAACGTCGTGGCCGGGTTGCGCTCGGCGTCGGCGCAGACGACCGACGCCGTCCTCGCCTTCGGCGGGTCCCGGGCCGACGTCCTGCTGCGCGTCGCGCTGCCCACCTCGCTGCCGGCGGTGTTCGCCTCGGCCCGCATCGCGGTGCCCGGTGCGCTCATCGGTGCGCTCATCGCCGAGTGGCTGGCCACGGGCGCGGGACTCGGCGGCAGCATCCTGCGGGCGGCCGGCGGGTTCCGCTACGACGAGCTGTGGGCCAGCGTCGCCGTGCTGACGGCCGTGTCCGTGCTCGTCTACACCCTCGTCGGGGTCGTCGAGTCGCTCGTGCTGACGGTGTGGACGGGCCGCCGCTGACGGCGCCCTAGGGTGAGGCCGCATGAGCGGAGCAGGTGGGGCGGGGCGCCTGGGGC
>NZ_JAAALN010000238.1 GCF_009906795.1 Kineococcus siccus | reverse complement strand
CGGCAGCACGCCGCCCCCCGGCCGCGGGGGCGACGGTGGTGGGGCACGCGGAGGCTCAGGCGGCGGGCACCAGGGGTGCGCGCAGCGGCAGGTCGGTGCCGACGAGGACGGTCTGCGCCGCCCGCATCGAGCGGTGGTTGATGACGACCGGCGCGAGCAGGTTCGCCGTCGCGCTGGCCAGGCCCGTGCCCGGGTTCACGACGCACAGCACTGCCGCCTCGGTGGCGTCGCGCAGGTCGAGCGCGGCGACGGTGTCGTCGTCCAGCTCGGGGGCGTAGCCGGGGAAGAAGCTGCCCGGAGCCATGACGATGAGGCGCAGGTCGGGGTCGTCCAGGCAGCGCAGCGAGAACAGGACCCCCTCCTCGTCCAGGGCGACGAGGGAGAAGCGCTTGTGCTGGTCGAAGCCCATGATGGGGGCGACGAACTCGACCTCGGGGGCGGCGACGGGTGCGTCGGTCATGACGGTCACTGTAGAGAACTCCTTGCTCAACGGAGGAAGTCCATCAGGGTGGGCTGGATGACCTTGGCGGTGACGCCGAGCGCCGATTCGTAGGCGACCTTCTGCAGGTTGTACTCGATGAGCGTCTTCGGCAGGTCGACGCTCGTGATCTCGTTGTCCGAGTCGGTGAGGGAGTCGATGCGGGTGTCCGAGACGTCCTTGAGCGCGGTCAGCTGGTTGGTGCGCGCACCGACGGCCGACCAGGAGTCCTTGAGCCGGCCGAGGCCCGCGTCGATCTCGTCGAGGAAGCCGCCGATGCCGGTGGAGTCGCCGCTCTTGAGCTTGTCCGAGAGGCGGGTGAGCATCGCGAAGGTCTCCCCGGCGGTGCCGAAGGCCTCCTCGCCGGGGACGTTGACCTGGACGTCGACGTCCGGCCCGACCCGGCGCGCCACCGCGGCGCTGTTGCCCGCGTAGGCGTAGGTGGGGGGAGTGGTCGTGGTGTCGGCCGTGAACGCGGTGTCCGTGGCCCGGGTGCCGGCGAAGACGGAGCGCCCCAGGTACTTGGTGTTCGCCGACTGCAGCACCTCCTCCTTGAGGCTGTCGATCTGCCGCGCGATGGCGCGGCGCGACTCCGCGGTGTTCCCGCCCGTGCTGGCCGCCTGGACCGTCAGGCCGCGGATGGTCTGCATGGCGTCGACGGCGCCCTTGAGCGCCGTGTCCGCGGTGTTCAGCCACGCCTGGCCGTCGAGGTTGTTGCGGCCGTACTGCTCGTTGACGCCGATCTCGGTCCGGTACTGGATCGAGTTGTTGGTGACGACCGGGTCGTCCGACGGCTTGCGCAGCACCTTGCCGCTCGACAGCTGCTCCTGCAGGCGCTGGCTGCGGTCGAGGCTGGCCTGCAGGTTGTTCAGGGAACCGACCGCGAGGCTGCGGTTGGTGATGCGGCTCAACATCAGGGGGTCTCCGGTCCTGGGATCGTCAGCGGACGAGGTTGATGAGGGTGTCCAGCGACTCGTTGATCGCGCTGAGGACCCGGGCGGATGCGCTGTAGGCGTGCTGGAAGGTGACGAGGTTCGTCATCTCCTCGTCCATGTTGACGCCCGAGACGGCTTCCCGGGCGGCGTCGGACTTCAGGGCGACCTGGCCGGCGAGGACGGCGCGGCTCTCGGCGGCCTGGGCGGTGGACGCGATGCTCGTCACGGTGTCGCGCCAGACCCGCGACGGGCTCGCCGCGGTCTCGGGCAGCTGCCCCAGGGCCTTGGCGACGGACCGGTCCACGGTCCCGGGTGCGCTGTCGCGCCCGGCGAGGTCGGTGCCCTTCGTCGGGACGGTGGTCAGCGAGGCGGCCGTCGCGGGGACCCGGTAGAAGTCCTTCGCCGGGTCGTGCGGCAGGTCGGGGTTGTAGATGTCGTTGACGGACTTCGCGATGGACGCGGCCGCCGCGTCGTACTGCTTGGCGATGGTCGGCAGGGCCGTGTTGACGGCGTCGAGCGTCGCCTTGAGCGTGCCCGAGTCCGGCGCGACGGCCAGGGTGCCGACCTTGAGGAACACCTTGCCGCCGTCGCCCTTGACCTGGTCGAGGCTCAGGTAGCGGGGCTCGACGGAGGTCGCGGGGGTTCCGGCGGAGGCGGCCACGGTGACCTTCTCGGCGTGGACGCCGCTGACCAGCACCGCGTTGCCGAGGTAGACGTCGACGGTGCCGTCCTTGCCCGGGGTGACGCGCGCCCCGGTGAGGTCGGTGAGGTGGTTGACGTAGACGTCGCGCTGGTCCATCAGCTCGTTGGGCGAGGTGCCGGCGTTGACGGCCTTGCGGACGGCGAGGTTGAGCTCGGCGACGTGGGCCGCGGTGCCGTTGATGTCGTCGGCGAGGATGGAGGTGTTGTCCCGCAGGTTGCCCCACTGCTGCTGCAGGGAGGTGTCCAGGCTCTTCAGGGTGTCCGAGACGGCGGCGCTGCGGGCCATGACCGTCGTGCGGGCCGGCCCGGCGGCGTCCTCGCCCGAGGCCGTGCCGAGGTCGCCCCAGGACTTGTACAGGTCCGTCAGGCGCTGGGTCAGGCTTCCCTTGCCGGGTTCGCCGAGGCCGGTGTCCACCTGGGTGAGGACGGCGCTGGCGGTGCGCTGCTCCGCGGCGGTGGCCGCGTCCTGGCGCTTGCGCGCGTCGACGAAGGCGTCGGCGATCCGGGTGATCCCGGTGATCTCGACCCCGTCGCCCGGGACGTCCTTGCGCGAGGACCACAGGCCGTCGGTCGCAGCGGTCGCCTCGGTCTGGTCCAGGCGCTGGCGCGTGTAGCCGGGAGTGTTCGCGTTGGCGATGTTCTGCCCCGTGACCTCCATGCCGCGCTGCGCCGCGCTCAGTCCGCGGGAGGCCAGGTTGATGCCGGAGAAGGTGCTCATGTCCTCGGTCCTCGCTGCCCGTCAGAGGGCTTCGTCGACGAAGTGGGCACGCGATCCCCCGGTGGAGGCTGCGGTGTTCTTGCCCTTGGCGGTGTAGGTGTCCAGGCCCTGGTCGAGGCCCAGCAGTGCTTCCCGGACGGCGCGGGCGCCGCTGGTCAGCAGGTCGCGGTTGGCGTCCGCGAGGTTCTGGATCTCCGCGGTGAGCGTGAGGAACGCGTCGCGGTGGCTCCGGAACAGGTCGTCCCACGGTTCGGGGACGACGTTGGCGAGCACGTTCAGGCTGGGACCCGCGTCGATGCCGAGCTCGGCCGCGATGGCGTCCACCTCGGCGGCGCGCAGCAGCTCGGTCGACCGGATCTGCTCCAGGACGAACTCCACCTCACGGGTGGCGTGCGCCAGCCAGCGCGTGCGGCCGCTGGCCAGCACGAGCTGCTCCTCCTCCAGCTTGAAGAGCAGCAGCTCCAGCAGCTCCCGCTCCTTCCAGAGGATGCCGGAGACCTCAGCGAGTCCCATTCCCGTCCTTCCCGTGCCGACCGTCGCGTCCTTGCTCCCGCCTCCATCGGCACTCCGGCGTCGCACCTGAGGGGCTGCCGGGGTGGTGCGGGGCCGGCGTGCCCCCGTGGGCGACGGCCTCGCGGGGGCGGGAGCCGCGCCGGTCCGCGTCGGTACCGCCGTCCGGGTGGCGCCGCTCGCCCGTCGTCACGCCGGCGCGCGTGGCCACTGCTCCGGACGAGACCCCCGACCGGACGCTCAAGTCGGAGGGGGTGACGTGCCGAGAGATGGGGCGTGACCGCAGACGCCGCTGCTCCCCAGCTCGAGGCCCTCACCGACGCCGCCCGCGCGGCCCTGGTCGTGAGGAGCCTGCCGATCGTGGGCTACATCACCAACGAGTTCATCGGCCGGCTCCCCTCGCACGTGAGCCGCGACGACCTCACCTCCGCCGGGCTGCTGGCCCTGGTGCAGGCCTCCCGGGCCTACGACCCCACGACGGGCGTGCCCTTCAACCGCTACGCCAACACCCGCATCCGCGGTGCGCTGCTCGACGAGCTGCGCGGCCAGGACTGGGCGTCGCGCGGAGCCCGCAGCCGGGCCCGCAAGCTCACGCAGGTCGAGGACCAGCTCACGGTGCAGCTCGGCCGCCGGCCCACGGCCGACGAGACCGCCTCGGCGCTCGGCGTCACCACCCGCGAGCTGCACGACACCCGCGACGACGCGCAGCGCTCCGTCGTGCTGTCGATGCAGGGGTTCACGGCCGACGGCGCCTCGCTGGACGACCACCTGCCCACGCACACCCCCGGCCCCGAGCAGGAGCTGCTGCACCGCGAGCGCCTCGGCTACCTGCGCTCCGCCGTCGCCGCGCTCCCCGAGCGCCTGCGCGCGGTCGTCGAGGGCTACTTCATCGCCGAGCGCCCCATGGCCGAGCTGGCCGAGGAGCTCGAGGTCAGCGAGTCCCGGATCTCGCAGATGCGCGCCGAGGCGCTCGTCCTGCTCCGCGACGGCATGAACGCCCACCTCGCCCCCGAGATGCTGGGCGCGCTGTCGGGCTCCAACGCCGCCGTGAAGCGCAAGGAGTCCTACTTCGCCGCCGTCGGCGCGCAGTCGGACTTCCGGGCGCGGCTCGCGCTGAGCAGCTTCGGGGCGTCCGCCGCGCCGGTGCGGGTGCGCCAGAGCGCCTGACGCCGGTCAACCCGACCGCACCAATCCAGTGACTTGTCGTCATGCAAGTGGCACTCTCAGTAGGGTGAGCACTGTGAGTGAACGCCGTCTGAGGCCGCTGAGCGACTGGTTCCCCGCCGCGGGGACGGCGCCCACCACGGCGGCCCTGCCGGCGGCTGGCGACGCCGCGGCTCCCGGCCAGGAGCGGGTCCTGGTCCGTCTCGCCGGCGACCTCGACCGCGAGTCGGTGCTGCTCGCCGCGGTCCTGCGGGTCTTCGACGCCCAGCGCGGTAGCGGGGTCCTCATCGCCGTCGCCGGGGTGCCGGAGCCCCGTCCCGCCGACGCCGACGCCATCGGGGGCCTGCTGGCCTCGCTCGCGGAGGACCCGGCCGACCTGCCCGACGTCGAGCTCGTCGGCGACGACCACACCCTCGACGGAGAGGTGGACGTGGTCGTCGAAGGCACCGGGACGGCCTGGGGAGACGCCGAGACGGTGCTGCAGCTCGCGTCGCTGTGGCGGCCGTGACCACCGCGACGGCGGTCGCCGGTACCGCTGCGGGGGTCCCCGAGTCCGCGCTCTGGGTGCGCTGGGACGACACCGCCCCCGGCGTGGTGGCCGCCTTCCTGGCGCACCACGCCGACCACCCGGGGACGTCGCTCGTCGTCTGCGCGCGGGACGAGGCGGAGGTGCAGACCGCCGGGTCGGCGCTGGCGCGCATCGCCCTCGCCGCCGGCCCCGCGGCGACCGTCGCACCCGTGCACGTGCTTGAGGGAGACCCCCGACCCGCGGACGTCGCCCGCGGGGTCCACGCCTTCGGTCCCGGCCTCCCGCAGTACGCCGCGGCGCCCACGGTGCCCGACCCGGAGCGGGTGGACGACGTGCTCGCCGGACTCCGCCTGCGGCGCGGCAGGACGGTCGCCGCGAGGGGGCCGGTGGCCGTGCGGTTCATGGGGGGTCTGGGCAACCAGCTGTTCCAGTACGTCCTGGCGCGGACGCTGGCTGACCGCACGGGCGCTGCGCTCGTGGCCGACCGCACCTGGTTCGCGGGCGAGCGCCTGCGCTGGGAACTGGACGACTTCCAGGTCCGCGTCGACGCCTTCGTCGACGACGAGCGCGGCTGGGCCGCGGTCGGCGGGCCGCCCGGCCGGCACGTCGCGGAGGCCGGGTTCCGCTTCGACCCGACCCTGCTCGGGCAGGAGGCGGGGGTGCTCCTCGAGGGGTACTTCCAGTCGCCGCGGTACGGAGAGGCGAACGTCGACGCCCTGCGCGCGGACCTCCGCCCCCGGCGCGCCCTCTCGTCGTGGGCCACTGAGGTCGCCGAGCAGTTGGCCGCCCTCCCCGAGGCGACCAGCCTGCACGTGCGCCGGGGGGACTACGTCAGCAACCCGGCCGCCCAGGCCGTCCACGGGACCTGCTCGCCGGAGTACTACCGCCGCGCGCTGGACCACCTCGACGCCGTGCTGGGCGGGCCGGGTTGCTGACGTAGTCCCCCC
>NZ_JAAALN010000237.1 GCF_009906795.1 Kineococcus siccus | reverse complement strand
GGTCCCTGGGCCGCGCTCCCGCCCGCCCGCGCCGCCGGAGGGCTGACCGCGGCCCAGGGACCGCCCGCCGCGCACCCGCGCGGGCCGGCCACCGTGCCGGGTGCCCCGGGGGAGTGGCAGAGTCGCCGTCGCGGCGTCCCGACCGGGACGCCGGGCAGTGCCCGCGGCGGCCGCCGACCGCGAGCACGAGGACCTGCAGGACGTCGGGCGGCGAGGCAGCCGCCAGTGAGGGGACGCACGTGCGTGTCGGGATCTTGACCGGGGGCGGGGACTGCCCCGGTCTCAACGCCGTCATCCGGGCGGCGGTGCTCGCCGGGACACAGCGGCACTCCTTCGAGTTCGTCGGGTTCCTCGACGGGTGGCGCGGCGTGCTGGACGCCGACGTCGTCCCGCTGGACGAGGCGCGGGTCCGCCCGCTGCTCGGCATCGGGGGCACGGTGCTCGGCTCGAGCCGGACCAACCCGATGAAGGACGGCCTCGAGGCCGGCGTGGCCGCGGTGCGCGCCTCGCTCGAGCGGCTGGGCGTCGACGCGATCCTCGCCATCGGCGGCGAGGACACCCTGGGCGTCGCCACGGCGCTGCACGAGGCCGGGGTGCCGGTCGTCGGCGCGCCGAAGACCATCGACAACGACCTGTCGGCGACCGACGCCACGTTCGGCTTCGACACCGCGGTGCAGACCGCGGTCGAGGCCTGCGACCGGCTCGCGAGCACCGGCGCCTCCCACCACCGCGCCATGCTCGTGGAGGTCATGGGCCGGCACGCGGGCTGGATCGCCCTGCACACCGGGATGGCGGCGGGGGCGCACGTCACCCTGCTGCCCGAGGAGCCCGTCGACCTCGACGCCGTCGCCGAGACCGTCCGCACGGTCCTCGCGCGGGGCGACGCCCCCCTGATCGTGCTCTCCGAGGGGGCGCCCGTGCTCGGCGAGCACGCCGTCAAGGACGCGCCGACCGACGCCTTCGGGCACGTGCAGCTGGGCGGGGCCGGCGAGCTGCTGGACCGCGAGCTCCAGGCCCGCGTCCCGGGCCTCTCGACCCGGCTCACCGTGCTCGGCCACCTCGTCCGGGGCGGCTCGCCGTCGGCCGCGGACCGCGTGCTCGCCACCCGGTTCGGCCTGTCCGCGATCACGGCGCTCGCCGAGGGCGACCTCGGCACGATGGCCGCGCTGCGCGGCACCGACGTCGTGCAGGTGCCGCTGGGCGACGCCACCAAGGTGCTGCGCACGGTGCCGGCGCAGCGCATCGCGGAGTCCGCGGGCCTGTCCTGGTGACGCCCGGCGCCTGAGGGGGCCTCCGGCACGGCGCTGGTGAGCACCGCGTCACGGCCCGTGCGGCCGCCTGCTCCGGCCGGGGTGCTCACCGCGCCCCGGCCGCCGGGCGGCCCCACGCGTCCGGAGATGGTGCGAGACTTCGGCGTGTGAGCAGTTCCACGACGAGCGCCGTCCCCGCAGCGACCGGCCCCAGCAGCAGCCTGTGGCCCGACCTGCCCGCCGCCCAGCAGCCGCAGTGGCCCGACGCGGCCGCGCTGGCCGAGGTGCACGCCGAGCTGGCCTCCTACCCGCCGCTGGTGTTCGCGGGCGAGGCCGACCAGCTGCGGCACCGCCTGGCCGCGGCCGCGCGCGGCGAGGCGTTCCTGCTGCAGGGAGGTGACTGCGCCGAGACCTTCGCGGGCGCCACGGCGGACGGGATCCGCCGGCGGCTGAAGACCATGCTGCAGATGTCGGCCGTCCTCACCTACGGCGCGGGCCTGCCGGTGATCAAGGTCGGTCGGATGGCGGGGCAGTTCTCCAAGCCCCGCAGCAGCAACGACGAGACGCGCGACGGCGTCACGCTGCCCGCCTACCGCGGGGACGCGGTCAACGACTTCGCGTTCACGCCCGAGGGCCGCACGCCGGACCCGCAACGGCTGCTACGCGCCTACCACACGGCCTCGGCGACGCTGAACCTCATCCGCGCCTTCACCAACGGCGGCTACGCCGACCTGCGCAAGGTGCACGAGTGGAACCGCGGGTTCGCCGCGACCGCCGCGAACGCGCGCTACGAGACCCTCGCCCACGACATCGACAAGGCCATGCGGTTCATGGCCGCGTGCGGGTCGGACTTCGACGCCCTCAAGACCGTGCAGTTCTACGCCAGCCACGAGGCGCTGCTGCTGGACTACGAGCGCCCGCTGACCCGGACCCTGGACGAGGAGCCGCCGCTGGCCGGCGCCGCGCCCGGCGACGACGTGCGCCAGGGCGGTCCCTACGACGTGTCCGCGCACATGGTCTGGATCGGGGAGCGCACCCGCCAGCTCGACGGCGCCCACGTCGACTTCGCGGCGAGGATCCGCAACCCGATCGGCATCAAGCTCGGCCCGACCACGACGGTCGACGACGCGCTCGCGCTCATCGAGAAGGTCGACCCGTACCGCGAGCCGGGCCGGCTGACCTTCATCACGCGCATGGGCGCGGGCCGGGTCCGCGAGGCGCTGCCCGCGCTGGTCGACGGCGTCCGGCGCGCCGGGTTCGAGCCGCTGTGGGTCTGCGACCCCATGCACGGCAACACGATCACGTCGACGAGCGGCTACAAGACCCGCCGCTTCGACGACGTCGTGGACGAGGCCCGCGGGTTCTTCGAGGTGCACCACGCGCTGGGCACGGTGCCCGGCGGGCTGCACGTCGAGCTCACGGGCGACGACGTCACGGAGTGCCTGGGCGGGGCGATGGAGATCGACGACGCTGCCCTCGGCACGCGCTACGAGTCGCTGTGCGACCCCCGGCTGAACCACCAGCAGTCGCTCGAGCTCGCGTTCCTCGCGGCGGAGATGCTCAGCGCCCACCACTGAGGCCCACTCCTGAGGCCCACCGCTCCCGCGCAGCACGACGCGAGGCCCCCGACCGAGTCCGGTCGGGGGCCTCGCGCCGGTCAGACGACCGTGAGCGTGACGGTGGAGCCCTTGGGGGCCGACGTCCCCGCGGCCGGGCTGCAGTCGCGGACGGTGCCGAAGATCCCGCCGAGGACGTTCTGGACGGAGACCCGGAAGCCGAGGCCCTCCAGCACGCTGCGCGCCGCGGCCACCTGCTGGCCCTGCACGCGCGGGATCACCACGAGCGGCGGGCCGCTGGAGACGGTGAGGCGCACGGTGTCGCCGCGGAACAGCGTCCCGCTCTGCGGTGCCTGGTCGAGGACCTGACCCGCGGGGGCGGTCTCGCTGGTCTCGGCCTCCGGCTCGCCCGGGACGAGACCCGCGTCGGTGATCGCGGTCCGGGCCTCGTCGAGCGTGCGGCCGACGACCTCGGGGACCGGGATGGGCTCGCGCCCCCTGGACACCACGAGGTCGACGGGGCTGTCGTGGTTGGCCAGCACCCCCACTGCGGGGGTCGTGCCCACGACGGACCCGTCGGGCACCTGCTCGTCGAAGGCCTCGGTGACCCGGCCGACCGTGAGCCCCGCGTCGGTCACGGCCCGCTCGGCGTCGTCGCGGGCGGTGCCGACGACGGCCGGGACCGGGAACTGCTCGATGCCGCGGGAGACGAGGACGGTGACGGTGCCCTCCTTGCGGACGTCGCGGCCCGCCGCGGGATCCGTGCCGATGACCGTGCCCGCGGGCACGGTGTCGCTGAACTCCTCGCGCTCCTCCACGGCGAACCCCGCGGTCGCGAGCGTCGTGCGCGCCTCGCCGGGGGTCGAGCCGGCCACCTGCGGGGTCGTCGTGAACGCCCCGGGCCCGGCCAGGAAGAACCACGCCACGCCGGCGGCGACGGCGAGCACGACGAGGGTGACGACCATCGCGACGACGCTGCGGCGACGGCGGCGCCCGCCCGGCCCGTACCCGACGTCCTCCTCGCGGGCCCGCGAGGCCGGGGCGGCCCCCCCGTCGCCGACGCCGTCGCCGGTGCCGTCGGGCGCCCCGGCGGCCTGGACGGCGGCGAGGTCGAGCCGCACCGTCGCCCCCGACTCCGCCCCCGAGCCGGCGGGCGTCGCGGCGCGCGCCGACAGCTGGGCCGGCGTGAGCCGGTCGTGCAGCTCGCGCAGGTCCCCGAGCATGTCGACGGCGTCGCGCGGGCGGTCGTCGGGGTCCTTCGCGAGCGCCTTCAGCACCACGGCGTCGAGCTCGGCCGGCAGGCCCGGCACGAGCGAGGACGGGGCGGGCGGCTCGTCGTAGACGTGGCGGTAGGCGAGCCGGACGGGGCTGTCGCCGGAGAACGGCGGCTGGCCCGTGAGCATCTCGAAGAGCAGGACCCCGACCCCGTAGAGGTCGCTGCGCGCGTCGGCGACGCCGCGGGCCACGCGCTCGGGGGCCAGGTACTCGGCCGTCCCCAGCAGCTCCGCGCCGGTCCCGCCCGTGCTGCCCTGCGTCGCGGCGGCCGACCGCGCGAGCCCGAAGTCCGCGACCTTGACGCGGCCGTCGTCGGCCACGAGGACGTTGGCGGGCTTCACGTCGCGGTGCAGGACGCCCTTGCGGTGCGCCTCGGCCAGGGCGTCCAGGACGGCCTCGGCGACGTCGAGCGCCTCCCCGGGGGTCAGCAGCCCGCGCTCGTGCACGACGTCGCGCAGCGTGCGGCCGCCCACGAGCTCCATGACGAGGTAGGCCGTCTCCCCGTCGGTGCCCTGGTCCAGGACGCTGACGACCCCGGGGTGCGCCAGGCGGGCGGCGGACTTGGCCTCGCGCACGAACCGCTGCCGGGCCTCGAGGTCGTGGGCCAGGTCCGCGCGCAGCACCTTCACGGCCACCTCGCGCTCGAGGCGCTCGTCCTCGGCGCGGTAGACAACGCCCATGCCACCCCGGCCGATCCGCGCGAGCACGCGGTAGCGCCCGTCGATGCGGCGCCCGACGAGGGGGTCGGAGAGGGTGGCGTCCACGGAGGGTGAGTCTAGGTGGACGGCGCGCCGACGCCGCCGCCCCGCGCCGCGGGTCGGGCGGACCCGGCGGGTGCGGTCCGGGGCGGCGGGGCGGGCCTCAGCGGAAGCGGGCCTGCAGCGTCTGGACGTTGGCGACGTAGCGGCGGGTGTCGTCGTACATGCCGCGCGCACGCACCGACGCGTTGCCCTGGTAGTAGGACGCGATCGCGACGTCCGGCGGGTTGTTCGCCACCAGGGTACGCAGGATCGCGACCCCGGCCTTGGCGTTGTCCTCGGGGTCGAAGAGGTCGATGTCCTCGTCGAGCAGGTCCTCGGCCCACTCCCCGGAGCTGGGGATGACCTGCATGGCCCCGATGGCGTTCGCGCTGGAGACGACCCGCATCGCGAAGCCCGACTCCTGGTAGGCGACCGCCAGCGCCAGCGACGGGTCCACGCCGAGGCGGACGGCCGTCGACCGGATGATCTCCTGCATGCGCGCGCGGCTCGGCAGGTCGGCGCCGGCCAGCCGCTCGCGGTTGGCGGCCGCGGCCTCGGCCACCGACCCCGCCTGGACGGGCGGAGCGGCGGCCGGCGCCGCGCCGCCCGCGAGCACGAGGCGCTGGCCCTCCCGCAGGAAGCCGTCCGCGCCGAGGTCGTTGGCCGCGCGCAGCTGCGCCACCGTGGTGCCGCGGGCGGCCGCGATGCCCGACAGGGTGTCGCCCGCCCGGACGGTGTAGGTCTCGCCCGCCGGCGCGGCCGGGGTCTCGGCGGGCGCCGCCGCCGCGCCCGGGCCCAGCGCGAGGACCTGGCCGTCGCGGATGAACCCGCGCGCGTCGAGCCCGTTGGCCGCGCGGAGCGCCGCGACGCTGGTGCCCTGCGAGGCCGCGATCGACGTCAGGGTGTCACCGGTGCGCACGGTGTAGCGGGCGGCCGCGTCGGGGCTGGCCGTGTCGGGGCTGGCCGTGTCGGTGCTCGCCGTGTCGGGGCCGGCGGTCGTGGCGGGGATGCGCAGCGTGCGGCCCTCGACGATGCGCGCGCCGCGGCCGAGGCCGTTGGCGGCCACGACGGCGGCGACGGTCGAGCCGTGCCGGGCCGCGAGCGCGCCGACGGTGTCACCGCGCTCGACGGTCACGACGACCTCGGCCGCGGGAGCCGCCGCCGGGACGGCGGCCGCGCGGGCCGCGGCGGGCGCGCCGGCCGGCACGGCCGCGGC
>NZ_JAAALN010000236.1 GCF_009906795.1 Kineococcus siccus | reverse complement strand
CCCCTGGGCCCATGTCGCCGCCGTCACCGGCCACCGCCTGCACACCGACAGCACCTTCGACGACGTCGCCGGCACCGTGAACACCCGTCGCACCACCCGCACCGACTGGCCCGGTGGCCCCCCGGATCTCGGCGAGCTCGGCGCTACCGGCTGGGACGCACTGTTGGGCCACCTGACCCGCTACTCCGGGTCCACCACCCGCTGCTTCATCGCCCTCGACGAGGGCCTGACCTGGATCCTGGGCGGAGCGGGAAGCGACTTCTACGGCGACCCCTTCCACGTCGAAGCACCGCAGGACAACGCGTTCCCGTCACAGCTGTTCAACTCCGCTCCCCGCCTGCAGGCCTCCGCCCGCAGCTGCCTGCTGCTCACCGCCCCGCTGGCCGCGCTCCACACCCTCGGACGAAGCTGGCGGTACAAGGACCAGCGCTGGTTCGAGCGGCACAGCCCCAGCCTGCTCTGGCCCCTCGACCGGTCCTGGCTGGTGGCCACCGACCTTGACTACGACTACACATACCTGGTGGGCCCACGCGTGCTCGTTGACGCCGTCCATGCCGATCGTCGACTCGAGGTACAACTGCAGGACGTGAGACCGCCGCACTGAAGCCTCCGCCACTCTCGGCGGCCAGCGACCTCGCGCTCATGTCGATGACCAAGCGGTGGATGAGCATCAAGTCAGCTGCATCGACCGGGCGCCGCGCTGCATCCTGGCCGGGTGACCGGCCACCCCCACGACCCCCTCGAGGACGTCGTCAGTGAGCTCTACAACGGCCCGGAGCCGGCAGGGTGGCGCGTGGAGCACAACGCCAAGCCGCTGCCGAGCGAGGAGTGGCCCCACCCAGGGGCGGTGACCGACGCCGAGGACGAGCGCTTGGCGCGGCTGCGGCGACGGGTGGTCGAGCCGGTGGTGGACAGCATGATGAGCGCGCAGGAGGTGCAGGCCCTGAGCCTGCACTGGGGTGTCCACGGCCGCGGCGGGGACGTGTGGATCCGCATCGACGCCCCGGGCGACCGCTACGAGGACTGGCTGCCCTCCCCGTGGTGGACGACGGACCCGTCCGAAGTGGACCCGCCCACCTCGGAGGCGGAGATCGCCGAGCACCTGGCCGACCGGCTGCAGGACTGGATCGCCGAGTCCGCCTTCGCCTGGGGGCAGCTGCGCCAACCCGACTACCAGCTCCGCGAGGACTGACCGCCGCACGCGCGCTCGTGGCTCTGTCGGCGGACAAGCGGGAGCCAGCGGATCACGTGGTGGTCTCAGGCGGGGTCCCACCGCGCCGTCCCGGCACCCAGCTCGATGACGACCTGCCCCGCCGGCTCCGGCGCGCCGTACGGGTGGCCCGCCGCGATTCCCTCGGCCGTCACCGGGTGCAGCGTGAAGCGCACACGGCCGGCGCCTGCGGGCAGGGGGTGGGGCCCGAACTGCCCGGCGCTGCTCGGCCCACCTGTCGGCTTCCACTGGCTGCTCGGGCCGCTGCGCTCGTCACCGGTGCTCCACACCAGCGGCACGTCCACGCTGTAGCCGGCGTCCACGATGAGGTCACGCACCCCAGCCGCAGCGGCCTCCTCAGCCGTGATGCCGGGAACCAGCTCGTACTCCAGGCCGATCATCTGCTGCTCGATGTTGTCGGTGCCGCCCCGGAAGTCGTCCTTGGAGCGTCCCTCGTCGGCCAGCCCGCGCGCGATGAGGCGATGGCCGGGGATCAGCTCACCGCAGTCGAGGTCGAAGGTGGCCAGCAGCCGGTCCGACAGGCGGGGCGAGCGAGGCGGCATCTCCATCCTCCGATCATGCGACTGCCGCAGCTGCGTCGTCCAGCACCAGCGGCGTCACGACATCCCCGCTGTGACGCCCGACGAGTTACCGGTCATGTCGCTGGTCGCGCGGAGCACGCGCTCGTACCGTTGGTCGCGCGCTATGGGCGCGCGCGGCGTTCGCTCCTCCGGGTGACGAGCCGCATGTGGCGATCGATGACGTGCCGGCGACTGATGCCGCATAGTCGAGGGGTGCGAACGCTTCACGCTCTTGCCGCGACTGCGCTGGCGACCGCGTTGATGTCGACCGCGTGCGCTGACCCAGGTACCAGCGCGGCGCCGGTACTCCCAGCTGAGAGCGTGACGACCACCCCCAGCACGATTGCCGCGCCGGAGCCAGGCGTCTACACCCAGCCAGCGTTGGTCGAGCTACCGATCGACAGCCCAGACCGTCCCGGTGACGACCTCATCGACTGGCGAGGCCAGGTGAGGGAGTCCTTGCAGCGCTACCCCGCCACCTTCGCCGTCCCCGTCGAGCTACCCGCAGACATTCCCCTGGCCTTCACCAGCGCCTGGTGGGGACACCCGGTCCTCGACGTCATGAGCGACGGGTCTGGCGTCATCGTGTGCCGCGGCGAGCTACCCGCCTGCGAAGCGGCTCTGGGTGACGCCCCGGTCGTCGTGGTCCGCAGCGGTGAGGTGGACTCGACCCCCTTCCACGTCCTGCTCAAGCCCCCCGCCGAACCCGGCACCACCGGTGAGCTCACGTCCGCTCAGGAGCAGTTCTGGACCAAGGTGGCCTTCACATCTGCCGTGCCCGATTGGGCGGTAGAGGCCAGCTGACTCGGCCGCGCGGTCGTGCCGCCTTCGCGCGCACGCGACCTCATGCCACTCCGCCGGGTCGGAACGCGCCCTCTAGCTGCGGCGTTGGAGCTTCATGTCCTCAGCCGCGTCTGACACGCCGCGTCCGGCCCAGCAGGGCAGCCCCGCCCGGCGCTACAGCGGAAACATCTACGAGACCGTCTCCGGCTTCCCCACTGCTGAAGACCTCATGCGCGCCTGTCTGGAGGGCGCCCGAGCCACAGTCGACGACCTCACCGCCCGAGCTCCGGGGATCAGCAGCGACCCTTACTTCCAGGGAAACCTGGAGCACGCTCAGGGGGCAGTCGAAGGCTTCACCGCCCTGCTGGACGTCGCTCGTCAGACACCTCGTCCCGCTCTCGATGCCCCGATGCGGGCTTTCGACGACGACGGTCAGCTGATCGCCGAAGTCACCTTCAACATGCACATCGAGGCCACCGACGGCGCCTACGCGCTGGCCTCGGCGACACTGCCCCATGCAGGAGGAGCCCCGATGCTCGGAGACTCCTGACGAACGGTGATGGTCACGCTCATGCCGCTGGTCGCGCGCGACCTTCGGCGGACGTGACGTGAGGGGGCATCACACGCGACTGTGTACCGGTGACCGTCACCCTGTGCTGCGATGTCTCCGCGGCTGCCTGGCTCGACAGCACCGACTCCTCGTGGGGGAAGCTGGTCTGCCTGGGACCCGACGGCTTCGAGCGCTACGCCCGGTTGCGCTTCATCCCCGACCCCACCCAGACCGGCCAGCGAGAGGGCGACGTAGCCGGCGACGAGGACCGTGGCACGGAGACCGAGCAGTTGCGTACCGCCGTGGATGTCCTGAGCGCCCACACCACGACCGTCGACGACTGCTACTTCGCCCTCTGGGACGGCTGGGGCGTCACCCCAGCCGGTGGACCAGCCCGCCCGACCTGGCAGCTCCCCGACCGCGACTACTTCCTCTTCCAGGGCCCTCTGTCCGCCCTCGGTGACGAGGATCAGTGGCGCGAGGCGCTGCGGACGTCGGACGCCCGATGGTGGCTGCCCGTCCCCGCCTTCGTGTGGCCCGCGGACCGGGCCTGGTGCCTGACCAAGGACGTCGACCCGCACTACGCCGGCATCGGAGCCTCCGGTGCCGCCATCGAGGACCTGCTGGTCCGGTCGGGGCTGGATCTCGTCCTCTCCGACCCCGCGGACACGCCACCGCACTACTCCTGACCCACGCACGGCACAGCACCCCGCGTGTTCATGCCGCGACCGGGACGTCGCCGACATCTGGACACGTCCGGGGCGAGCACTGGATCAGCGCGGCGCACAGGCGCCTCAGCGGCGGTCGATGCTGCTCTCGAACCTGCTCACCTGACCTGTGCGTGTGACGGTCCACGACTTGCTCGAGCGGAACCCCGAACAGGCGCGCGGACTCACGTCGCCTCGAGTTCTCGCACGCTCCAGTCCGCGCAGTCGATGATTGCGACGCCTTCCGCCGTGATGAGGATCAACGTCCTGCCCCCGCGCATCGTCGCTGTACCGCCGACGCGGAGGTCTGAGGGACGTCGCTCCAGGACCTCTCCGTCGTCGCTGAACCGGAACAGGGAGTTCCTCCCCTCGCAGGTCTCGTGGACTGCGACCCAGGTCCCCGTCACGGGGTCGTGGAGGACGTGACGGAAGTGCTCGGCCACCCTCGCCCGCTCCCGCCCGTCGGGGTCGATGATGCGCAACGGCCCCCGATCTCCGCGACCGCCAGGTGTTCGCCGTCGGTGGCCGCGGACACGAACCCGCCACGGCCGGACGTCGAGATCCTCGACCCCAGCGGATCCAGCGAACGGTCCAGCAGGCGGCACCAGTCGCTGCCCACCGCCAGCGAGACGTCTGGACGCAGCGCGAACACCTGCAACGCCCCCCGCAGGGAGCGCACCTCCTCCCCGGACGCGGCCTCCAGCACGCGGGTGGCTCTCCGGAGGTAGGTGACGGCCACCCGACCTCCAGCCAGGGCTGTGACGACCTCCACGTTCGTGCGGCTGCGGTCCTGCCACAGCCGCTGCCCCGACAGGTCGTACCCGCACACGCCGTGGCGCTCCCACGCGCCGGCAACCACGAGAGGACGTTCACCGGGCACCAGCGCCCCCCCGCCAACCGCCGCCGGAGCCCCAGACCGTCTCGAACGTGGCGCAGCGCGCACCACGCGCCAGCGACCACCCGTCCACGACCCCCTTGAGCTGAGCCGTGACCAGCAGATCGTCTTCCCACGGTGGTGCGGCGACATCCCGGAGGTCGATCACCAGCGCGCACCCTCCCCCGTGAAGATCACGCCGAGCACTGTCCCCGACGGATCCGACACCAGCCGCTCAGGCGGGGCTCGACGACCTCGCGACTTCTGCGTGGCGGACGGGGCCCCCGCTGCGACGACCTCACGGTTTGTCGCGGGCGTGCGAGTTCATCGTCGCGCGTCGCCAGTCGCTGATCTCGACAGCTACCTCCACGCCGGCAGCGCTCACCACCGCTGGACCCGGTACGGCCCCTGGAGGCAGGTCCACCTCCCACGCGATGGAGTAGCCCTCACCGCGACCGGCTGCGTCGGCAGTGCCCAGCGTCCACGACGAGACGCCCTGCTCCAGCACCAAGTCCACCCCGCGCAGGGGCCTCTCCGAGCTTGCCGGCGAACCCGCGCACCCCGCGCCCCCCGCACTGGTGTCGTCGCAACCGTCGCGGAACCACTGTCCGGCGACCTGCAGATGCCCGCACCGCTCCACCGTCACCGGGGCCGAACCCTCCCCACCGCCCACCGATGCTGCCTCCGGGTCGGTGCCGATCACCAGCTGCGGGCCCACGCATTTGGCTGCTGCCGACGCCGCCGGCAGCATGCCCAGCGCGGCGCAGACGAAGGCCAGCACTCCGGTGGCCGCGAAGACTCGACGAGCTCCCACGCCTCGTGGACTCACGCAGCAGTCACGGCGTTCCCCCACCCAGGGAGTGCCCGCTCGAACATGCGGTCATGTCGCCGTCCGCCCCGTACCTGGTGGCTGGTGATGCGGACGGGCACGATGACCGGGTGAGCATGGAGGGCCTGCAGACGGCAGCCGACCCCGCTGTCGGTGACTGGATCGCCCCCCGCCTGCGCGGCGGCTTCGGCGCGGTGTGCCGCACGGTCCCGCGCGGCTACCCCGCCTACGCCCGCGTGCTGCACTCGGTGGAGCCCGAACCTGCGGTCGAGCCGACCACGTGGACCGGGGTCTGCGCCCGCACCGGTCGCATCCCGCACGCCCTGATGCAGTGGAAGGCCATCACCACTCCCGCCCCGCCACCGCGCTCCGGTGGGGAGGTTCCCCTCTCCCGCGAAGGTCGCTGGGCCGAGGTCCAGGTCCGCCGCGGCACCCTCAGCCCGCAGGCGCTGAGCCCGTTGCTGGACGTCTTGGCCCCCTTCACCGGCGACCGGTGCCACCACGCGCTGTGGGAGGGGTGGGGGTGGCTGAGCGGCGGCAGCGTCTTCCTC
>NZ_JAAALN010000235.1 GCF_009906795.1 Kineococcus siccus | reverse complement strand
GTCCAGGGCGTCGAGGTGGACGCGCTCCGGCGCCGGCCCCGGCCGGGGGCGGCGGTGGCGGCGGCGGGCGGGCACCGGCCGAGCGTAGGCACGGCCCTGCGGGCGCGCGCCCGGGGCGGCCGGGCGAGGATCGGGGCGACCTGCCCCAGGCCGCCCCCGCGGGTGGCCACCGCGAAGGGAACTCCCGTGGACCTCACCGGCTCCGTCGTCCTCGTCACCGGCGCCTCCTCCGGCATCGGGGCGGCCACCGCCCGGGCCGCGGCGGCGGCCGGCGCGCGCGTCGTGCTGGCCGCGCGCCGCCTGGACCGCCTCACCGACCTGGCCGCCGAGCTCCCCGCCGCGCTGGCCGTGCAGGCCGACGTCACCGACGCCGCGCAGCTCGACGCCGCCGTGCAGGCGGGCCTGGCCGCGTTCGGGCGCCTCGACGTGCTGGTCAACAACGCCGGCCAGGGCCTGCACCAGCCGCTGGCCGAGGTGGACCTCGACGACTTCCGCGCCGTCCTCGAGCTCAACGTCGTCGCCCCGCTGGCCGCGCTGCAGGCCGTGCTGCCCGCGATGCGCGCGCAGGGCGGCGGGAGCGTCGTCAACGTCAGCTCGGGCACGTCGCGGATGGTGCTGCCCGGGGTGGGGGCCTACGCGGCGACGAAGTCGGCGCTGAACATGCTCTCGCAGGTGGCGCGCGCCGAGCTGGCCGCCGACGGCATCGTCGTCTCGACGGTCTACCCGTTCATCACGGCGACCGAGTTCCACGACGTGCTGCGCGGGGGCCGCCGCCCCGACACGAGCGGGCAGGGGCCGCGGTTCGCGCCCCACTCCGCCGAGGAGGTGGCCGAGGCGATCCTCGACCTCGTGCGCACGGGCGCGGAGGAGGCCGTGCTGGTCCCCCCGGGCTTCACCGGGCCGCGCTGACGGGCGGGTTCCCCCGCCTGCGCGCGGGAGCTACTGTCACGTCGTCCGCGCCTGCGGCCCCGACACCGAGGAGTCGCCGTGTCCGTCGTCACCGGCGCCCCGCTGCCCGGTCAGGCACCTCGGCCGCGTCCCGCGCCCGCGTCCGACGAGGCCCCGCGGCCCGTGATCCTCACCGTCGACGACGACCCCGGCGTGGCGCGCGCGGTCGCCCGCGACCTGCGCCGCCGCTACGGGCGGACCCACCGCGTCGTCCGGGCGGACTCGGGGCCCGAGGGCCTGGAGGTGCTGCAGGAGCTGGTCGTGCGGGGCCAGCAGGTCGCCGTGGTGATGGCGGACCACCGGATGCCGGTCATGACGGGCGTGGAGTTCCTCGAGAAGGCCCTGGACCTCGTCCCGGACGCCAGGCGCGTCCTGCTCACGGCCTACGCCGACACCGACGCCGCGATCCGCGCCATCAACGACGTCGACCTCGACCGCTACCTGCTCAAGCCGTGGGACCCGCCGGAGGAGCGCCTCTACCCGCCGCTGGACGAGCTGCTGGCCGACTGGGCCGCGCACGTGCGCGCGCCCGCCGCGGGCCTCGCGGTCGTCGGGCACCAGTGGTCCGCGGACACGCAGGACGTCAAGGAGTTCCTCGCCCGCAACGGGATCCCCTACCGCTACGTCGACCTGCGCTCGGCCGAGGGGCACCGCCTGCTGGCGATCGGGGGTCTCGCCGGGACGCCCGAGGTCCTGCCGGTCGCCTTCCTCCCCGACGGCACGACGCTGCCCGCGGCCCGCCCGCGCGCCCTGGCCGAGCGCCTCGGGATCGCGACCACCGCGGGCGGGCCGTTCTACGACGTGGTCGTGGTCGGCGGCGGGCCCGCGGGGCTGGGGGCCGCGGTGTACGCCGCGAGCGAGGGGCTGCGGACGCTGCTCGTGGAGCGGTCGGCCACCGGGGGCCAGGCGGGGCAGAGCAGCCGGATCGAGAACTACCTGGGGTTCCCCCGCGGCGTGTCCGGGGCCGACCTCGCCCAGCGCGCCCGCGACCAGGCGACGCGGTTCGGCGTCGAGATCATCACGACTGCCGAGTGCACGGGGATCCGCGCCACGGGCGACGGGCGCACCGTCGCGCTGGCCGACGGCTCGAGCGTCGCCTGCCACGCCGTGGTCCTCGCGACCGGCGTGTCCTACTCGGCGCTGGGCGTGCCGGGCCTCGCGGACTTCGCGGGCCGCGGCGTCTACCAGGGCGCCGGCGCGCACGAGGCCGCGAACTGCCGCGACCAGGTCGTGCACGTCGTCGGGGCCGCGAACTCCGCGGGGCAGGCCGCGCTGCACTTCGCGAAGTTCGCCTCCGAGGTGGTGCTGCTGGTGCGCGGGGACTCGCTGCGGCGCAGCATGAGCGAGTACCTCGTCGCGCGCATCGAGGCGGCGGGCACCATCCGCGTCCGGCTGTGCACCGAGATCGTCGAGGCCTCCGGCGACGGGCACCTGGAGCGGCTGACGCTGCTGGACAAGGCGGCCGGCACGACCGAGACGGTCCCCGCGGAGTGGCTGTTCGTCTTCATCGGGGCCGCCCCGCGCACCGACTGGCTCGGCGAGGCGTTCGCGCGCGACGAGAAGGGGTTCCTGCGCACGGGGCCCGACCTGCTCGACGCCGACGGCCGGCCCCCCGCGGGCTGGACCGCGGCGCGCGACCCGTACCTGCTGGAGTCCAGCGTGCCCGGGGTGTTCGTCGCGGGCGACGCGCGGGCGGCGTCCGTCAAGCGCGTCGCCTCGGCCGTCGGCGAGGGTGCGCTGGCCGTGAGCTTCGTCCACCGCTACCTGGAGGGCCTGTGACCCCGGGGCCAGGAGTGCCGGTCGACGTCCTGCGCTCGCTGTTCCTGTTCGAGGGCCTGTCCGGGGAGGACCTCGAGTGGCTCTCCCGCCACGGTGAGCGGCGCACCTACGCCGCCGGGGCGGTCGTGTTCGCCGAGGGCGAGCCCGCCGCGTTCCTCTTCCTGCTGCTCGACGGGGAGGTGTGCCTGCTGAAGTCCGTGGCGGGGCAGCAGGTCCCGCTGAGCACGACGACGCAGCGCGGCGCCTACGCGGGAGCCACCCGGGCCTTCGTCGTGGCCGACACCGACCACACCTACAGCAGCAGCATGACCGCACTCGCCACGTCGAGCCTGTTCCTGCTGCCCGCCGCGCAGTTCGCGCGGTTCGTCCGCGAGCGCATGCCGATGGCCGTCCACCTCCTCGACGGGTTGTTCGTGGGGATGCGCAACTCCGAGGCCACGATCCGCCAGCGCGAGCACCTCGCCCGGCTCGGCACCCTGTCCGCGGGGCTGGCCCACGAGCTGAACAACCCCGCGGCCGCGGCCGTGCGCGCGGCGGCGCAGCTGTCCGTGCCGCTCGCCGCGCTGGCCGGCTCCGCCGCGGCCTTCGCGCGCGCGGGGGTGGGCGAGGAGTTCCTCGCGCGGGCGTCGGCCGTGCGCGCCGACGCGGTCGCGCAGGCCTGCGCGGCCCCGGCGCTGGGCGCGCTGGGACGCGCGGACGCCGAGGACGAGGTCACCGACCTGCTGGAGGACGCGGGCGTCGACGGGGCCGCCGAGGTCGCCGTCACGCTGGTCGCCGCCGGTCTCGACGCCGGGTGGGTGGCGGGCGCGCTGGAGCGGCTCCCGGGGCCGGGGTGCTCGGCGGCGTTCGGCTGGCTGGCCGCGGCCGTGGAGGCCGACGCGCTGACCCGCGAGATCGGGACGGCGACCGAGGCGATCTCCGCGCTGGTCGCCGCGGTGAAGGAGTACAGCTACCTCGACTCCTCGGCGGTGCAGGAGGTCGACCTGCACGCGGGGCTCGACAGCACCGTGCGGATGCTGGGCCACAAGCTCCGCGGCATCGCCGTGCTGCGCGAGTTCGACCCCGCGCTGCCGCGCGTGAGCGCCTACGGCGCCGAGCTGAACCAGGTGTGGACCAACCTCCTCGACAACGCGGCCGCCGCGATGGGCGGGAGGGGGACGCTGCGGCTGCGCACGTCGCGCGCGGGCGAGCGGGTCCGCGTCGAGGTCGCCGACGACGGCCCGGGGATCCCACCCGAGGCCCGGCCCCGCGTGTTCGAGGCCTTCTTCACCACCAAGGGCCCGGGCGCCGGCTCGGGTCTCGGGCTGGACAGCTCGCGCCGCATCGTCGAGGACCGCCACCACGGGAGCATCGGGTTCACCACCGGCCCGGCGGGCACGACGTTCGCCGTCGAGCTGCCCGTCGCCCAGTCCCTGCCCTGACCGCACGCCGCGCACCACCCCACCCACCCAGCACCGAGGGAGCCCCCGTGGACTGCACGCACCTGGCGACGATCGACGTGACCCTCCCGCCCGGCACCGACGGTTGCGAGGAGTGCCTGGCCACGGGCGGGCGGTGGGTGCACCTGCGGATGTGCCAGGGGTGCGGCCACGTCGGCTGCTGCGACAACTCACCCGGCCGGCACGCGACGGGCCACCACACGGCCACGCGGCACCCGGTCATCCGCAGCTTCGAACCGGGCGAGGAGTGGTTCTGGTGCTACCCCGACGCGCTGGCGTTCGAGCTCGACGACGTCCCACCGGCGCCGTCGCACTCCTGAGGCGGCGCTGCCCACCGGGCGCTCAGGCGCCGCCCGTCGTCTCCCGCAGGCGGTCCAGCCCCGTCCGGCCCGCCCGGCGGCCGTCGGGGAAGGTGTCGTGGCGGTCCCAGCGCCAGGTCGTGGCCAGCGCGAGCGCGAGCGTCCGGCACCGCCGCAGCAGCTCCGGGTCCGCCCCGGGGTAGTGGGCCGCGACCTCCGCGGGGGCGTGGGCGAGGTCGAACTCCACCGGCCCGCGGCAGCACGTCTCCCAGTCGACGACGACGGGGCCGGCCGCCGTGCCGAGGACGTTGCCGGGGTGGGGCTCCCCGTGCAGGAGCTGCTCCCGGCCGGCGAGCCCGCCGAGCAGGGGGCGGGCGGCGTCGAGCACGGCGGCCAGGAGGTCGCGGTCCGCCTCGCCCAGCTCCGGGCTCAGCGTCCGGTCGGCCACGAGGTTCCGCGCCTCGTCGAGGCGGTCCGTGACGTGCGGGGCCGCCACTCGCACCGACCGCAGCCCGGCGTGCAGCCGTTGCAGCGCGTCGGCGCAGGCGGCGGGGGACACGTCGGCGACCGCGGCGTGGTGGGTCCAGAACGTGACG
Source organism: Kineococcus siccus (assembly GCF_009906795.1). Lineage (GTDB taxonomy): Bacteria > Actinomycetota > Actinomycetes > Actinomycetales > Kineococcaceae > Kineococcus > Kineococcus siccus. Next base: position 1,036 of record NZ_JAAALN010000235.1, on the reverse strand, counting down.
TCGAGGCCGTCGCGGGTGTGGACGCGGGGTTCGACGCGCGGGTCGGGTGCGGCCACGGGCGCGCCCACCGCGGCGAGCTGCCCGGCGACGTCGAGCTGGAACGCCGCGGTCCCGTGCGCCACCGGAGCGACCCGCGCCACCACGTCGCACGGCAGCAGGCGCAGCGTCAGCGCGTTCGCGTCGTGCAGGAGGACGACCCTCTCGACGGCGAGGCCCAGCCCCGACGCGGTCGAGGTGGCCGCGGCCACGGCCACCGCGGACGTCGTCGCCTCCACGCGTCCGCCTCCGCCCCGGCCGCGGTCCGGGCGACCGTGCCACCGCCCCGGACGCTACCGGGGCGGTGGCCGGACCGGTGGCGGGTTCAGCGCTTGCGGGCCTGCTCCGGGTAGAGGGCGTCCACCTCGATCTCGACGAGCCAGCCGCTGACGGGCAGCGAGGCGACCTCGAGGGCCGAGCGCGAGGGCCGCACGGCGTTCTCCCGCAGCGGCGGTGCGGGCGCGGCGCTGCCGAGCGGGACGTCGACGGCCTCGAGGGTCTCGAGGTCGACGTTGGCGAAGTACTGGCGGTAGGCGCGGTTCCAGCCCGCGAAGTCCGCGACGTCGGCCCCGGGCTCGCCGTCGAGGAACACGCGCATCGTGATGACGTCGTCGTAGTCGAGGCCCACCGCGGCGAGGTTCGCGCCGATGCGCTGCAGCGCGTTCAGCCCCTGCGCCTCCGTGAGGGTGACGCCCTCGGGCAGCGTCCCGCCCAGGGCCTCGAGGTCGACGTAGGCCTCGGGGGTGCCGGGTTCCGCCTCGGGGTTCGCGGCCGCGGGGCCCGTCCCCGACGACTTGTAGATCGCCGTGCCCGCGCCGATGCCGACGCCGTTGGCGATGAGGGGGTTGGTGTCCCCCAGGGGCAGCACGACGTCGACCTCGCCGGGCGCGGGGGTGCCGTGGCGGCCGGCGGCGACACCGGCGCCCGCCCCGAGCCCGACGAGGAGCGTGGCCGCGAGGCCGATCGCGAGGGGACGGTGGCGCAGGGACCGGCGGGGGGG
>NZ_JAAALN010000234.1 GCF_009906795.1 Kineococcus siccus | reverse complement strand
GTCCAGTCGACCTGGTCGGCGAAGGTGACGGGGCGGTCCGCGCCGTCGACGCGCAGCACCCCCCGGAGCCACCCGCCGTGCCCGCGCCCGACCTGCCCGGGGCGGGCGGCGCCCTGCGCCTGGCCTACGACTTCCGGGACCAGCCGGCCGGCACGTCGACCGCCTCGGCGGTGCCCTCGACGCCGCTCGCGGTGCCCGCCGGGGCGCGGGAGGTCGTCCTGCAGGTGCGCGGCGACGGGCGCGGCGGGTGGCTCCGGGGGGTGCTGCGCGTCGACGGCGCGGACCGCCCCGTCACCTTCGCCGACCAGGTCGACTGGACGGGCTGGCGGCGCCTCGTGGTGCCGGTGCCCGCGGGCGCGCGGCGGGTGAGCCTCGGGCGGGTCTACCTCGCCCAGACCGACGTCACGCAGCGCACGGCGGGCGCCCTCGACCTGGCGCTGCTCGCGACCCGCACCGCGGCCCCGCCCACGGCGGCCGCGCCGGTGCCCGACCCGGCGGCCGGCCCCGCCCAGCCCGGGCGGGGGTCGAGCGGGCCGGGGTCGAGCGGGCCGGGGTCGAGCGGGCCGGAGTCGAGCGGGCCGGGGTCGAGCGGACAGGGGCGGACCGCGGCCGTCGCCGTCGTGAGCGGCACCCACGTGCAGGCCGCCACAGGTGCCGGCGTCGCGGAGCTGCGGCGCGCGGTGCGGGACGCGGTCGCCGCGGGCGCCCGCCACCTGCTGCTGGCGGGGGACGTCGTCGGGGCCCCGGGGGCCGCGGGGACGGCGGGCGACGTCCAGCTCGCCCGCGGCGCGGTGCAGGAGGCCGCGGCCGGGACGGCGTGGACGTGGCTGCCGGGCGACGGCGAGGTGGGGACGTCCGCGGGCGGCGCGACCCACCAGCGCCTCGACCTCGCCGGGACGCGCTTGCTCCTGCTGGACTCCGCGGGCGGGACCCTGCGCGGCGCCGACCCTGCTCAGCTGCCCTGGCTGCGCGCCGAGCTGGACGCGGCCGCCGCCGACCGCGGGGTCACCGGCGTCGTCGTCGTGGCCGCCCGCGGGCCCGGCGCCGACGCCGGGGACCTCACCGACGCCGACGAGACGACGCTGCTGCGGTCCTGGGCCGGTGGCTGGCGCGCGGCCTCCGGCAAGCGGATCGCGGTCGTCTCGGGCGGGGACGGCGCCGGCGTGCGGCGCGAGGAGGGCGTCCTCGAGGTCACCGTGCCCGACGCCCTCGCGACGGGGACCGGCCCCGGCGCGTGGACGCTGCTCACGGTCGAGGCCGACCGGGCCACGCGCCCGGCCGCGGCCCTGCTCGACCTGCCCGGCCGCGACGACGGCTGGCTGCGCGCCGACGTCCGGCCCCTGGTCACGGGCGTGGACGTGGGACCGGTCGCGGTCGGCGTGGGCGGTACCGCGGCGCTCGCGGGCACGGTCACCACGCTCGGCGGCGCCCGCGTGCCGCTGACGGCCGCGGGCGGGGTCGGGGCGGCGGGCGTCGTGGTCACGGGCGGGCCGGGGGTCGTCGTGGTGCCGGCGCGGCCCGACGGCCGGCGCCCCGTGCGGCGCGGCACGGTGGCGGTCGTCGACCTCCGCACGCTGCGCCTGACGGGCACCGCGGCGGGGTCGGCGGTGCTGACGGTCCGCGTCGGCGGCGCGACGACCACGACGACCGTGCGGGTCGGCTGACCCACGGGGCGCCGCGGCGCCCCCGCCCCCGGGCGGTCGCTATGATTGGCACTCGAGCTCTCCGAGTGCCAGCAGGGAGCTCGATCGTGCGGCCTGCGCGGTCCGCCCACGAGCCACGAGTCCAGGAGTCGACGTGCCGACCTACGCCTACGCGTGCCAGCAGTGCGGTCACCAGTTCGAGATCCGTCAGTCCTTCACGGACGACGCCCTCACGGTGTGCCCCGAGTGCGAGGGCCGGCTGCGCAAGCTGTTCAACAACGTCGGCGTCGTCTTCAAGGGCTCCGGCTTCTACCGCAACGACTCCCGCGCCTCGTCGGGCTCGGGCGGGTCCTCGGGCGGCTCCGAGTCGTCCTCGGGCTCCTCCGACGCGAAGGGCTCCTCGTCGGAGTCCAAGGGCTCGTCGGGCTCCGGCAGCGGGTCGTCCAGCTCCTCGGGCTCGTCCTCGTCGGGCACGTCCTCGTCCGGCTCCTCCTCGTCGGGCTCCTCCTCGTCCGGGTCCTCCTCGTCGTCGGGGTCCTCGTCCGGCGGGTCCTCGCGGGGCGGCTCCGGCGGGTCGTCCAGCCCGTCCGCCGCCTGAGGGCCGCGCGCCCTCGCACGTCCCGCGACGCGGGGTCCCCAGGGGGCCCCGCGTCGCCGTCGTCCACAGGGGGTGCGGCGGCCGGCACCGGCCGGCGGGCCGCTTCCTAGCGTGGCGACGTGCCTCCTCCGCCGCTCCCGGTCACCGGCTCCGCCCCTCCCCGCCCGCTCGGCCCTTCCGCGCGACGGCGGCGGCGGCTGCTGCGCCGCTGGCTCGCGGCCGGGCTGACGGCCGCCGCGGGCGGCCTCGCGGTCGCGACCCTCGCCCCGCCCGCACCGCGCACCGCGGCCCTGCTGGTCGCGGCGCGGGACCTGCCCGCCGGGGCGGCGCTGCTGGCCGCGGACGTGCGCGTCGTGCGGTGGCCCGCGGACCAGCGGCCCGACGGGGCGGTGCCGGCCCTGCCCGCCGGCGCCGTCCTCGGGTCGCCGCTGCGGCGCGGTGAACCGGTCACGGACGCCCGCACGGCCGGGCCCGGCGTCCTCGCGGGTCAGCCGCCCGGCACCCTCGCCGCGCTGGTCGACGTCGGGTCACCCGCGGGCCTGACGGGTCTCGCGCCCGGCGCGCGGGTGGACGTGCTGGCCCGCACCGACGACCCGGTCACCGGGGCTGCGACGGGGGCGGAGCGGCTCGCCGCCGACGTCGTGGTCCTCGCCGTGCCCACCGCCGCCGGGGCCGACGGTCTGCTGGGGGCCGCGGCGCCCACGGCGACGAGCGTGCTCGTGGCGGTCGACGCGGCGACCGCCGCGGCGCTCACGGCGGCGGCGGGTCGCACGGTCGTCGTCCTGCGGGCGCCCCGGTGACCCGGTCGGCGGAGCGCTCAGCGCTCGGCGGGCAGCGCCCCGCGCGACGTCGCCCCGGCCGCGCGCGCCGGGGGGACCGGCCCGGGCCGCGGCGCGCGCAGCCGCTGCAGGACGCCGTCGGCCGACGTCGGCTCCCCGACGAAGCGGCCCTGCGCCGCGTGGCACCCGAGGGCGGCCAGCGCCCGCTGCGTCGCCAGGTCCTCGACGCCCTCGGCGACCACCCGCAGCCCCAGGTCGCGCCCCATGGCGACCGTGGACCGCACGATGACCTCCAGCGCCCGGTCGCCGGTCATGCCGGTGACGAAGCACCGGTCGATCTTCAGCTCGTCGACCTCGAGGCCGGTCAGGTGCGCGAGCGAGGACTGCCCGGTGCCGTAGTCGTCGACCGCCACGGCGCACCCGAGGGCGCGCAGGTCCCCCACGACCGACCGCGCACGCTCGGGGTCGGCGACGACGTGCGTCTCGGTGATCTCGAGCACCAGGGCCCCGCCCTCGACACCGTGGCGGGTCAGGGCGGCGGCGACGAGCGCGGGCAGGTCCTCCTCGCCCAGCAGCCGCGCCGAGACGTTGACCGCGACCGTCACGCCGCCGAAGCCCGCCGCGCGCCAGCGGGCGACGTCGACCACGGCCGTCTCGAGGACCGCCTCGGTGACCCGGCGGATGAGCCCCGAGTGCTCGGCCAGCGGGATGAAGCGGTCGGGTGCGACGCTGCCCAGCTCGGGGTGCTCCCACCGCACGAGCGCCTCGACGCCCAGCAGGCGGCCGGTGCCGGGATCGACCTGCGGCTGGTAGGCGACCCGCAGCTCGGCGGCGTCCACGGCGCGGGCCAGGTCGCCGAGCAGGCGGACCCGCTCGGTGCCCTCGCCGCGCTGGGCCGCGAAGACGCACGCCCGGCCGCGCACCTCCTTGGCCTGGTAGAGCGCGATGTCGGCGCTGCGCAGCAGGGCCGTGGCGGTCCGGCCGTGCTGGGGCGCCAGCGCCACCCCGACGCTCGCGGGCAGGAGCACCTGCCGCTCGCGCAGGCGCAGGGGCTGCGACATCTCGTCCACGACCAGCCGGGCGAGCTCCTCGGCGCGGTGCCCGTCGGGGGTGAGGAGGGCAAACTCGTCCCCGCCCAGGCGGGCGACGAGCGTGTCGGGCCCGGAGCGGGCCAGCAGCCGGCGGGCCACCTGGCGCAGGGCCGCGTCGCCCGCGGGGTGGCCCAGGGCGTCGTTGACGTCCTTGAAGTGGTCGAGGTCCAGGACGAGGAGCCCGGGCCCCGGGGCCCCGGGCGCGCCGGCGGCGAGCACCTCCTCCAGGCGGGCCTGGAGCGCCTCGCGGTTGGGCAGGCCGGTGAGGGAGTCGCTGAGCACGCGGCGGCCGGACCGCCGCGGCAGCACCGTGGTGAGCCACACGAGCAGGACGGGGAGGCTGACCGCCAGCAGCAGCAGCACGCCACCGTTCGCGGCGATGGTGAGCGCGGGCGCCGTCATGACCAGGACGAGGCCCAGGACGGCGAGGCGGGCCCGGTCGGCGAGCGCCGCCCCCTTCACGGGGGACCCGGCGCCGCGGGGACGCCGCGCCGCGCCCAGCAGCACCTCGACCCCGACGGCGGCGACGCCGGCGGCCAGGACCGCGGGCCACTGCTCCTGCGCGGTGACGAGCGCACCGCCGGTGACGGAGGTGCCCAGGCTCAGGGTCAGCGCGAGGTGGGCGGTGAGGACCACCGCGACGGCGCGGCCGAGGGCCGCGGCGAGCGCGCGTGCCGAGGTCGGGCGGCGCAGTCCCCGCAGGAGCACGGGCACGGTGAAGGCCAGCAGACCCAGGGACGGTTGCGCGGTGGCGATCAGGGCGACGAGGGGGCCGAGGCCGACCGGGACCGGCCGCCGGGCGTCCACGCCGACGTGGCCGGGGCAGCGCCGCAGGTCGGCCGGTCGCAGCTGCGTGAGCACCACGGTCGCCGCCAGCAGCGCCGTGGCCGGGCCGGGGCGGCCGGGCGGGGCGATCACGAGGACCGCGGCCAGGCCCAGCGCCCCCAGCAGGGCGGTGGCGAGGACCCGCCCGGAGGACGGCGGTCGCGGACCGCTCGGTGCGGCGGTGGCGGACGGCGGCAGGCTCGGCCGGGCCTCGACCCCCGCCACGCGGCTCCCTACCGGCACGCGGGCGCGGTCGTGTCGAGGACCCGTGGCTGGATCCTGGCCATGGCGACCCTCCGCGGTGTCAGCGTGCGACGAGCCGGAACCGGTCGGGTGTCCCCCGACGGGGGGACACCGGCAGGTGTCCCAGAGCCATGATGGGGGCAGCTCCGGACCGCGGGGAAGTCCTCGTCCGACCGGCGGGCCGGTCGTCGACGGTCCGTCAGGCACGGTCGACGCGGTGTCAGGCAGCACGCGCGGAGCGACGCCTGGCCGTCACTCCCAGTGCGGCGGTCGCTCGCGCAGGTAGCGCTCGTCGTCGTCGCGGGCCGGGCCGTCGCCCCACCCCTCGTCCCGGTCGTCGGCCGAGCGCTCGTCCTCCAGCGGGACGTCGCGGTCCTCGTCGCGCTGCGGTCCGGGCGCGCTCACCGCGGCGCCCGGACGTCGGCGTCGCTGCGCTGGGCGTCCGGGCGCGCGGGCGCCCCGGTGCCGCCCCGGGCCGGCCGCTCGGCGAGGAGGTCGTCGTGCCACACGCCCCCGATGCGGTCCGCCTCCGCCGCGGGGTCGCGCAGCACGTCCAGCGCGGACGCCCGGACGTAGTGCCAGCCCGCGCGCTCCCAGCGCGCGGGCACGGCGACCTCGCGGTCCAGGACGTCGGCGGCCACCCAGTCCGCCCCGTCGAGCTCCACCGCGAGCGCCGGCCCACCCGCGTCGCCGCGCAGCGCCAGGGGCACGGCGAGGGACCGGCCCACCCCGCTGCGGGCGGGCAGTCCGGCCGCGGTGCAGGCACGTTCGAGCCGGCGCACCAGCGCGTCGACGCCGCGGGCGTCCGCGGAGCCCCCGGCCGCCGCCCCGCGGGTGAGCACGTCGGCATCCGCACCGCCGGTCGCCCCGTCACCGCCAGCGGCACCGTCACCCCCGGCCACCACGGTGTCGTCGGCGTCGGGCGGGGACGACGCCGACGACACCGTGGTGGCC
>NZ_JAAALN010000233.1 GCF_009906795.1 Kineococcus siccus | reverse complement strand
CGTCCGCGCGGCCCTGGACGCGCTCGTCGCCGCGGGCGCCGTCGGCGCGGTCGCCGACGTGCGCGACGGGGACCGCACGGCCGCCGGCGCCGCGGGCGTGGCCGACCGCGCGACCGGCGCCCCCGCCGGCGTCGACGCTCCCGTCCGCGTCGCCAGCGTCACCAAGTCGATGGTCGCCGCGGTCGTCGTGCAGCTCACCGAGGAGGGCCGGTTCGGCCTCGACGACCCCGTCGAGGCCGTCCTGCCGGGCGTGCTGCCCGCCGAGCGGGGCGTCACGGTCCGCCAGCTGTTGGACCACACGAGCGGGCTGCCCAGCTCCGGCGCGCTGGAGGGGGACACGGCGGAGGAGGTGACCGCCGCGGTGACCCGGCGCTGGAGCGACGAGGACCTCGTCCGCGCCGCCCTGCGCCGGCCGTGGACGTCGGCGCCCGGGACGGCGTTCTCCTACTCCAACGAGAACTACGTGGTGCTCGGGATGCTCGTGCGCCACGTCACCGGCCGGGACCTGCCGGCCGTGCTGGCCGAGCGCGTGTTCGACCCCGCCGGCATGCGGGACACCACGTTCCCCACCACGCCCGCGCTGCCCGCGGGCGCCCTGCGCGGCTACCTCTTCCCGGGCGCCGACCCGGCCGCCGGGGCCGTCGACACGACCGCCCAGGAGCCGTCCGTCTGGTCGGCCGGTGCGGGCGTCGTCTCCACGGCGGGAGACGTGTCGCGGTTCTTCCGGGCCCTGTTCGAGGGCCGGCTCGTCTCTCCCGCGGGCGTCGCGGCGATGCGGGAGGTCGGCGTCGAGGGGTACGGCCTGGGGCTGCTGGCGGGCGGCGACGCGTGCGGTGCCGTTCCGCCGCAGCTGGTCTACGGCCAGCGCGGCAACGGGGTCGGGTACCGCGCGCTCTCGCTGTCCTCGCCCGACGGCCGGCGCCAGGCGACGCTGGTCTGGACGGGGACCGGGGTCGACCCGGCCACCGACCCGCTGGCCGGGGCCGCGAACCAGGTCGTGGTCGCGGGGCTCGCGAGCACCTGCCCGTGAACCCCGCGACCCGTGAACCCCGCCGGTCGGGAACCCCGCCGGTCGGGGACCCCGCGGCTCAGCCGCGGACGGGTGAGCGCAGGTCCGACAGCCGCTCGGCGGACAGGGGCTGGGTCGCCCACGCGGCGGAGAAGGTGCGGTCGGCGAGCGTGCAGCGCAGCGTCGTGCGGTGCGGCGTCTCGAGGAACTGCACCGCGACCTCGAGGGTGCCGGCGTCGCGCCAGCCCCCGCTCACGGCGACCGGGACGGCCACGCCGTCCGCGCCCGCGGGCGCCGAGACCGCCCAGCCCGCCGTTCCCAGGACGACGTCCAGGCGACCGCCCGCGTCGGTCAGCCCCAAGGTCCAGCCGTCGGCGCCGTGCTGGAGCGACACCTGGTGCGGCGCAGGCCGGGCGGCGTCGGGGGCGCTCGGGGTGAAGGTGCCGGGCCAGGCCTGCGGGTCCTCCGGGGCGTCCGCGAGCGCCGCGCCCGGGGCGGGCAGGGCGAGGGCCGCGAGGCGGGACGCGAGCGCGGTCTCCGCCGCCTCGTCCGCCGCGAGCGGGGCGTCGGCGAAGGCGGGGAGCAGGTGCTCCCACACGGCCGCGAGCTGGGCCTGCGTGTCGGTCGCGGCGGTGGTCATGGCGACGACCGCGTCGTGCTCGGGCAGGACGAGGCAGAACTGCCCGTAGGCCCCGTCGCCGCGGTAGCCGTGCCGGGAGAGCCAGAACTGGAAGCCGTAGCCGAGCGCCCAGTCGGGGTCCTCCTCCGCCGCCGTCGAGACGTGCGCGCGCGTGGCGTCGTCGACCCACGCCGCGGGCAGCAGCTGCTCCCCGCGCCACCGCCCGCGCTGCAGGTACAGCTGGCCGATCGCGGCGACGGCCTCGGTCGGCGCGTGCAGGCCGGAGAAGCCGATCTCGCGCCCCGAGGCGTCGCGGGTCCAGCCGACCTCGCCGATGCCCAGCGGGTCGAACAGCCGGGGCCGCAGGTACTCGGTCAGCAGCTGTCCCGTGGCGCGCTGCACGATCGCCGCGAGCGCGAACGTGCAGGGCTGGTTGTAGGTGAAGACGCTGCCCGGTTCCCGCTCGGGCGGCAGCCGCAGGAACCCGCGCACGAGGTCGACCGGGTCCTCCTCGCGGGCGGCCTGGACCATCTCCTGCAGGTGCCCGCTGGCCATGGCGGCCACGTCGCGGATGCGCAGCGCCCGGCTGCGCGGGTCCGTCACGTCGGCGTCGAGCTCGGGGAAGTGCGACAGCACGGTGTCGTCCAGCGTGAGCAGCCCCTCGGCCGCCGCGAGACCCACCGCGGTGGAGGTCACGCTCTTGCTGAACGAGTACAGCAGGTGCGGGCGCTCCGCCGCGTAGGGCGCCCACCACCCCTCGGCCACGACGTGGCCGTGCCGCAGCACGAGCAGGCCGTGGGGTTCGATCCCGGGTGACGCCTCGAGGGCGTCGAGGAAGGCGTCGATGCCGCGGGCGTCGACGCCCTGGGCGGCCGGACCGCTGCGCTGGAGCTCCGTCACGTCGCCGAGGCTAGGCCCCCCACGCCCGGACCACGGCACCGCGGCGGTCGGCGGTCACGAGGACGTCGACGTTGTCGACGCACTGCTCGACCGAGCCGACGCCCGCGGGCAGGCGCAGCAGCACCGGGTCGCGCAGCCCGGAGCGGAGCCCCGCCGCCACGGCGGCGTCCACCACGCGGTAGCGGCGGTCGTGGAACGGGTGCGTCGCCCGGGCGGGCGCGGGCAGGCCCGCGGCGCGCTGCACGGCCAGCAGGTCCTCCAGCGCCGCGACGAGGGCCGCCTCCCGGTCCGGCCACCGGTCCGCGCGGACCGCGGCGGTGAGCAGCGGGCCCACCGCCGCCGCGCGGGGCAGCCGGTCGAAGAGGGTGCCCGTCCACTTGCTGTACGGCGGCCAGCGGCGCTCCAGCAGGAAGCCGAGGTGCACGGCGGTGCGCGCCAGGCGCGCCGTGAGCACGCGCGAGCCCAGGTCGTCGCCGCGCTCCGCGGTGCGCCCGACGAAGGGCAGCTCCTGCTCCAGCCGCAGCCAGTCGGCGGCCACGACGTGGCGCCACACCTCCTCGGGGTACCAGGCGAGCCGGTCGCGCAGCCGGGTGAGGTCCCCCGCGGTGTCGGCGAGCACGGTCCCGGCCGTCACCTCCAGGACGGACTGGCCCGTGAGGCTCAGCCAGTCCAGCGCGTCCCACGCGGCCTCGGGGGGCAGCGCCAGGCGGGCGGCCGCGAAGGAGGCGAGCGTGGTCACCTCGACGCGGTGCCAGGGGGCGGGGTCGTCCGTCATCGCGAAGCGCGTCGGCCACCCCGCCACCTCCGCCGGCAGCTCCCGCTCGAGCAGCGCGTCGACCCGCGCCACCTGCTCGGCGGGCACCAGGAGCGTGAGCCGCAGGCCCCAGTCGTGGTCGCGGGAGACGTCGTCGTCCAGGCCCAGGACGTCCGACCCGGCGCCGAGGCGCCCGGCGGCGTGCGGCAGCCCGGGCAGGTGGCGCTGCAGCAGCGGGGCGACGGCCGTCGCGTGGAACCGCGCCGCGAGCTCCGCGCCGCGCACGCCCGCGTCCGTCAGGGCAGCAGGACCACGCGGCCGAGCGGGTGGTGCTCCCGCACGTCGGCGTAGGCCTCGCGGACGGAGTCCAGCGGGTAGGTGCCCGCGATCGGCACCTGCAGGCGCCCGGTGGAGACCAGGTCGGCCAGCTCGGTGAGGACGTCGTGGCCGACGGGTCCCCCCACGGCGGCGCGGACCGTGCGGTGCGGCGCGACCTCGAGCCGCACGGCGAGCTCCCGCTCGTCCTGCGCTGCGGCGCAGACGAAGGCGTCGACGCCCTCGGGGGCCGCGGCCGCGAGGCGGCGCGCCAGGTCGGCGTGCTCCTCCCCCGCGGACGCCTCGGCGACGGCGTCCATGCCGTGGGCCAGCAGCCAGTCGTGGTGCTCGGGCGCGGCGAGGCCGACGACGCGCGCGCCGCACAGGCGGGCCAGCTGGACGACGAAGGACCCGACGTCGCTGCAGGCGCCCGTGACCACGACCGTGTCGCCGTCGCGCACGCCCACCGCGTGCACGCAGGCGCAGGCCGCGGCACCCGCGACGCACAGCGACCCGGCGACCTCCCACGACAGCCCCGCGGGCTTGCGGACCACGTGGCCGGCGGGGACCACGACCGCGTCGGCCTGCCGGCCGAGCGCGGCGCTGAACCCCAGCACCTCGTCGCCCACCTGCAGGTCGCCCACCTCGGGGCCCAGAGCTGTCACGACGCCGGCGAAGTCGCTGCCGCCGCTGGAGAAGGCGGCGGGGTAGAGCTCGCCCGCCCCGTCGGTGCCCGCGATGCCGGCCGCGCGCACGGTGACGCGGACCTCACCGGGCCCGGGGGCCCCCAGGGCGACGTCGACGACGTGCGGGGCGCCGGAGGTCCCACCGCCGATCTCGACTGCTCTGCTCACGTGCGACCTCCTCGTCGTGCGGTCCCCGACGCGAGTGACCGGGTGGGCAGCCTCGGTGAGGACGGGGCGGGCAGTCAACCCGGGCACCGGGTCCACGACTGGCCGGGGCGGCCGGAGGCGCGCAGAGTTCCCCCAGCACCCGCAGCGCGGCCCGACGGCTCCTGCGGCCGCCCTGAGACCACGGGCGCGGACCACGGACCGCGGGCACCGCACCCGGTCCGAGCGGAGGACCCCCATGACCACCCCAGCCGCGACCACCCCCGCCGCGAGCACCACAGCTGTCCGGACCCCAGCCGTCACGAGCCCACCGGCGGCCGCCGCCCGTGGCCGGCGCCGCGGGTGGACGGGTCTGCTGCTCGTGCCCGTGCTGCTCGCCGGGTGCACGGGCGAGCAGGACGCCGGCCCCGCGCGCGAGCCCTCGACGGCGACCCCGCCGGTCGCCCGCCCGGCGGCCGCGGGCCCTGCGCAGAGCCTCGAGGACGCCTACCAGCAGGTCATCACCGACGTCCTGCCGTCCGTGGTGGAGATCCGCACGCCCACCGGGCTGGGCAGCGGCGTCGTGCTCGACGGGGCCGGCAACATCGTCACCAACGCCCACGTGGTCGGGACGGCGACCGCGTTCGAGGTGCGGTTCGCGAACTCCGCGACGTCGTACCCCGCGACGCTGGTGGGGACCTACCCGGCCGAGGACCTCGCGGTCGTCCACGTCGAGGGGGCGCCGGACCTGCGCCCGGCCACGTTCGGCGACTCGGCGAGCGTCGAGGTCGGGACCATCGTGCTGGCGATGGGCAACCCGCTGGGCCTGTCCTCGAGCGTGAGCAACGGCATCGTCTCCGCGGTCGGGCGCACCGTGACCGAACCGGCGGGTGAGGGGTCCCCCGGCGCGACGCTGCCCGGGACCATCCAGACGTCCGCGGCGATCAACCCGGGCAACAGCGGCGGGGCGCTGGTGGACCTGCGCGGCAGCGTGATCGGGATCCCGACGCTCGCGGCCACCGACCAGCAGCTCGGAGGGGCCGCACCGGGCATCGGGTTCGCGATCCCCGCCGACCGGGCCCGCGACATCACCCGCCAGCTCGTCGAGGACGGCCGGGTCCTCGCCACGGGCCGCGCGGCCCTCGGGGTGCGCGTCACCACGCTCGCCGACGCGGCCGGCCGGCCCGCGGGGGTGGGCGTCGTGGACGTCGACCCGGCCGGGGAGGCCGCGACGGCCGGTCTGCGCCGGGGCGACGTCATCGTGTCCGTGGCGGGGCAGGACGTCGTGGGCACCTCGCAGCTCGCCGTCGTGCTCGCCGGTCTGCGCATCGGGCAGAGCGTGGACGTGGTCGTCGAGCGCGACGGCACGGCGTCGACCGTCGCGGTGGTGCTCGGCGAGCTGACCGCGGCCGGCTGAGGGTTCCGGCCGTCCTGCCCGGGGACGGCTAGCGCGGGCCCCCGCCGCGTGCCCGGCGCCGCAGCCGCCGGCCCACGACGACCAGGTCGACGAGGGCCACGAGGGCGAAGGCGGCGAGGACGGCGCCCGGCGTCCGGGTGCCGCCCGGCGGGGGTTGCGCCGTGGACCACAGCGCCGCGAGGACGGTGCACACGACGAGCCCGAACGACGCCAGCAGCAGGCGCAGGCGCAGCGGCGAGCGCGCCGTGCGGGGTTCCGTCCCGGTCCGCCCGCGGGGCTGGCCGGGGTCGGGAGCGGGG
>NZ_JAAALN010000232.1 GCF_009906795.1 Kineococcus siccus | reverse complement strand
GGGGAGCAGGTTGTGGGCCACGGTGTTCCTCTCGTTGGTGGTTCTCGGTGGTCGCGTCAGCGGCTGGACGAGGCCAGCTCCACCCAGACGATCTTGCCCTTGCGGGTGGGCTGCCAGCCCCACCGGCCCAGGCGGGCCACCACGCGCATGCCGTGCCCGCCCGAGCCGTCGGGCCGCGCGTCGACGACGCGGGGCGCCTCGGGGCTGTCGTCCTCGACCTCGATGCGCAGGCCCTCCGCGGTCTCGAACAGCCGCAGGCCGACCGTGCCCCACCCGTGCAGGACCGCGTTGGCGACGAGCTCGGAGACCACGATCTCGGCCTGGGGCCCGCAGTCGAGCCCCCACACGGCGCACGCACGCAGGGTCGCGTGGCGGCCCTTGCCGATCGAGGACGGCTCCGAGGGCAGCTGCCAGCGGCGCCGGCGCGGCGTGTCGGCGGCCTGCTCGGGCGTCGCGGCGACCTGGTCGGGGATGCGCACGACGACCACGGCGGTGTCGTCCTCGGGGGAGTCCCCCAGCGCCGTGAGCAGCTCCTCGCCGATGCCCGCGGCGTCCGCCGCGCGCGCGTGCTCCAGGACGCCGACGAGGACCCCCAGGCCGTCGCGCACGGGGCGCTGCCGCGTCTCGATGAGGCCGTCGGTGTACAGGACGAGGACGTCGCCCGGCGACAGCGAGCGGTCCCGCGTGGGCCGCGGGCGGTTGCCGAGCCCGACGAGGGTGCCGGTGCCGTCGCTGAGGACCTCGACGGCCGCGGCCCCGGGGCCGCCGCGGCGCAGCAGCGGCGGCAGGTGCCCCGCGCTGGACCACGACAGCTCCCACTCGCCGTCGTCGAGGCGGGAGAGCATCGCGTAGACCAGGCTCGCCATCCGCGGGATCCGCATGCCGCTCGCGAGCTGGTCGACGCGCATGAGCACGCTGCCCGGGTCGTCGAGCTCGTGGGCGTAGGAGCGGACGACGGAGCGGATCTGGCTCATGGCCGCGGCGGCCTCGACGTCGCGGCCCACGACGTCGCCGACGACGACGGCCGCGACGTCGGGCGAGGTCTGCAGGACGTCGTACCAGTCCCCGCCGACCGGCGAGCCCTCGGCGTCGGGCGCGTAGTACGTCCAGACGTCGAGACCCTCCATGGTGGCCTGCTCGGGCCGCATGCTGCGCTGCAGGGTCTCGGCGAGGGCGCGCTCCCGGGCGTGGGAGCGGGCGGTCTCCACGAGCAGGCCGGCGCGGCGCGCGGCACCGGCGACGAGGGCGGCGTCCGCGGCGGACAGGCCCGCGACCGCGCTCGTCCCGTCCACGTCGTCCCGCTGGTCCCCGTCGTCCCGCTGGTCCCCGTCGTCCCGCTGGTCCCCGTCCCTCTGGTCCTCGCCCCCCGCGTCGCCGTCAGCCCGCGGCAGCAGCACCAGCAGCCCCACGGGCCGGTCGCGGCCGGGCAGCGGCACCGCGGCCGCGGGCGTGGAGCTGACCGCGGAGATCATGGCCGCCGCCCAGCCGGACGGCGTCCCGGTCTCGTGCGGGTCCAGGGTCGTGACGGCGATCGTCGCGGGCCCCCGGGCGCCGGGCGCGGGCGACGACGGCCCCGCGGGGCGAAGCAGCGGGTCGGGCTCCTCGCCGCCCGCCGCGTGGCGCAGCAGGCGCCCCGCCAGGGGGGCCAGGAGCGGGCCCTCGGCCGCGACGACCTCCGCGTCCGCCCCGCGGGGCCCCCCGGGCCGGGGCACGGTCAGCAGGACGAGGGCGTCGGCGACGACGTGCTCCACCAGGGCGTCCACGAGGGCCCCCAGCCCGGCCGCGACGTCGTCGGCCTCGACGACCTCGTCGAGGCGCTGGAGCAGCTCCAGGCGCCGGGCCGCGCGGTCCTCGGCGGCGCGGGCACGGCGCAGCCCGGCCTCCGCCACGGCGCGGCCCGTGACGTCGCTGTGCCAGGACACGACGTGCGCGGTGCGACCCGCGGCGTCCCGCAGCGGGGTGCAGCGCACCCGGTGCAGGAACGAGGTCCCGTCGCCGCGCCGGTCCACGACGGTCCTCGCGACGGGGTCCGCGCGCTCCACCCCGGCGGCGAGCTCGGCCGCGAGGGCGCTGTCGGCGACCTGGACGAGCGCCGTGACGGGCCGCCCCACCACCTCGGCGGCGGGCACGCCCGTGGTCCGGGTGAAGCCGGGGCCGGCCCAGCGGACGACGAGCGGGCCGTCCGCGGGCGGCCGGCGCTCGCTTAGCGCCATGCCGGGGCTCGCGGTCACCACGTCGGTGGCGGCCTCCCCCGCGGCGGCCGGCGGCGTCTCGACGTGCTGCAGGGCGACGAGCAGCCGCCCCTCGCCGGTGGGGGTCGCGGTCAGCCAGAGGTGGTCGGGCAGCAGGACGCCACCCACGCGCTCGCCCCGCGCCAGCTGGTCCCAGGGTCCCGGGCCCTCCCCGGCCGCGTCGAAGCCGGCCGCGCGGCACCAGGCCTGCAGGTCCGCCGGGACGGTCGCCGTGCCCGCGAGCGCGAGCGCGGCCGCGTCGGCCGCCACGACGTGCGGGGAGGCGCCCGGGCGCACCTGGACGAGGAGGACGGCTGCCGGCACCTCGCGGAGGGCGAGCGGCAGCGGGCCTCTCACGTGCATCGGTGCTCTCCTCCGGGGCGCTGCGGGGTCGCGGGTGCGCGACGGCGGCGCGGACCTCGATCAGTAGCATGCAGGGGGGCGCTGCGGCTCGCGCGTCGAGGGTGACCGCGTCCCGGCCGACGGGGCGTTCCCCCCGGGAGCCGGAGTGTCCTACGGTGCGAGCGACGCATCGTCGGAGATGGACCGCTGCCTGCAGAGAACCGGGTGGCCGACGAGCGCCTGTGCAGGCTGCGGAGGGAAGATGACGAGAGACACGACGCCGACGGGTGGTGCCCCGCGCACGCCCGAGGTGCGGTCCGTCGACCCGGGATCCGTGCACGTGCTCTACGAGCCGCGTGCCACCCGGGTGGTGCTCACGGGGGAGATCGACGCCGAGCTCGGGCCGGACCTGCTGGAAGCCGCCGAGGACGCCCTGACGTCGGGGCGTCCGCTGCAGGTCGACGCCCACCACGTGACGTTCATGGACTCCACCGGCCTGGCCTTCCTGGCCCGGCTCGCCTCCCGCTCGCGCGGGCGGCGCGTGACCCTGATCCGGCCGCCGGCCGTGGTCAAGTTCCTCATCGAGACGACGAACATCGTCCAGCTCCTCGACGTCGTCGACGAGGAACCGGCGCTGGTCGCGGAGGACGACGGGCCCCAGCCCGCCTGACGGGCACGAGGCGCTCCGCGGCGGCGACCGCCGCCGCGGAGCCTCACCTCACGTGAGGGACTTGCCCGCGCTGCGCAGGCTCTGCGCGGCCTCGACCACCCGGGCGGCCATGCCCGCCTCGGCGGCCTTGCCCCACGCGCGCGGGTCGTACTGCTTCTTGTTGCCGACCTCGCCGTCGATCTTCAGCACGCCGTCGTAGTTGCGGAACATGTGCTCCACGACGGGGCGGGTGAACGCGTACTGCGTGTCGGTGTCCACGTTCATCTTCACGACGCCGAAGTCGACGGCCGCCGAGATCTCCTCTGGCGCCGAGCCGGAGCCGCCGTGGAAGACGAGGTCGAACGGGTTCTCCTTGCCGACGGCCGTGCCGACCTCGTCCTGGATCTGCTTCAGGATCTCGGGGCGCAGCTTCACGCCGCCCGGCTTGTAGACGCCGTGGACGTTGCCGAAGGTCAGCGCCGTGAGGTAGCGGCCCTTCTCCCCCGTGCCGAGCGCCCGGACGGTCGCGAGGCCGTCCTCGACCGTCGTGTACAGCTTGTCGTTGATCTCGTGCGCGACGCCGTCCTCCTCGCCGCCGACGACGCCCACCTCGATCTCGAGGACGATGCGCGCCTTCGCGCACTGCTCCAGCAGCTCCTCGGCGATCTGGAGGTTCTCGTCCAGGGGCACCGCGGAGCCGTCCCACATGTGCGACTGGAACAGCGGCTCGCGGCCGGCGGCCACGCGCTCGGCGGAGATGGCGACGAGCGGGCGGACGAAGCCGTCCAGCTTGTCCTTCGGGCAGTGGTCCGTGTGCAGCGCGATGTTCACGCCGTAGCCCTTGGCGACGTGGTGGGCGAACTCCGCGAGGGCCTGCGCGCCGAGCACCATGTCCTTCACCGCGGGGCCGGACGCGTACTCCGCCCCACCGGTCGAGAACTGGATGATCCCGTCGCTCTCGGCGTCGGCGAAGCCGCGGATCGCGGCGTTGAGCGTCTGCGAGGAGGACACGTTGATCGCCGGGTAGGCGAACGACCCTGCCTTGGCACGGTCCAGCATCTCTGCGTAGACGTCGGGGGTGGCGATGGGCATGCTGACTCCTCGTCGTGGCGGCACTGGCGGGGCGATCCTTCCACGCCGCCTCGCGGGGCGGCATCCGGTCTCCGGATGCCGAACGCCGCGCGCGGTGCCAGCGTGGGGCCCATGCCGGACACCAGCTTGCAGGGCAAGAAGATCGCGTTCCTCGTGGCCCCCGAGGGCATCGAGCAGGCCGAGCTCACCGGCCCCTGGCAGGCCGTGCAGGAGGCCGGCGGCCAGCCCGTGCTCCTGTCGACGCAGGCCGGCACGGTGCAGGCCTTCGACCACCTCGACAAGGCGGACACCTTCGGAGTCGACGTCGTCGTCGCCGACGCCTCGGTCGGCGAGTACGACGCGCTCGTGCTGCCGGGCGGCGTGGCCAACCCCGACGCGCTGCGCACCGACCGCGAGGCGGTCGCCTTCGTCGGGCAGTTCGTCGCCTCGACCAAGCCGGTCGCCGCGATCTGCCACGCCCCCTGGACCCTCGTGGGGGCCGGCGCCGTGCGCGGGCGCCGCATGACGTCGTGGCCGAGCCTCGCCACCGACCTGCGCAACGCGGGGGCCGAGTGGGTCGACGAGGAGGTCGTCGTCGACGTCTCCGGCCCCGGTCCCCTCATCACGAGCCGCAACCCCGGGGACATCCCCGCGTTCAACGCCGCGCTGCTCGAGCACGTGGGGGCCTGAGCGTGGCGACGCCCGGCATCGGCTACACCTGCATGGGTGAGCAGTCGGACCCCCGCTGGCTCGTGCGCGACGCCGCGGCCGCCGAGGAGGCGGGTTTCGACCTCGTCGCCTTCTCCGACCACTACTCGCCGTGGCTCGCGTCCCAGGGCCACGCGGCCTACGCGTGGAGCGTCCTGGGCGCCGTCGCGCAGGCGACCTCGCGCGTGGAGCTCATGACCTACGTGACGTGCCCGACGATGCGGTACCACCCCGCGGTCGTCGCGCAGGGCGCGGCGACGCTGGGCCTGCTGTCCGAGGGGCGCTTCACCCTCGGCCTCGGCTCGGGCGAGAACCTCAACGAGCACACGGTCGGGCACGGCTGGCCCGCGGTCGAGGAGCGGCAGGAGATGCTCGTGGAGGCCGTCGAGATCATCTCGGCCCTCTTCGACGGCGAGCTGCTCACCTACTCGGGCGAGCACTTCCGCGTCGACTCCTCGCGGATCTGGGACCTCCCCGAGCACCGCGTGCCGATCGGCGTCGCGGTGTCCGGGGAGAAGTCCTGCGCCCGGTTCTCCCCCCTCGCGGACGTGATGATCGGCGTCGACCCCGACCCGTCGCTCGCGACCGCCTGGGACGGGGCGCGGGACACCGCGAGCCGCAAGGTCGGGCAGATGCCCGTGAGCTGGGACGCCGACCGCGACGCGGCCGTCGCCCGCGCGCACGAGCAGTTCCGGTGGTTCGCGGGGGGCTGGAAGGTCAACGCGGACCTGCCCACCACGGCGGGTTTCGCGGGCGCGACGCAGTTCGTGCGGCCGGAGGACGTGGCCGACGCGATCCCGTGCGGGAACGACGTCGAGGCGATCGTCACGGCCGCGACGGAGTACTTCAAGGCCGGCTACACCGACCTCGCGCTCGTGCAGATCGGCGGGGAGCACCAGTCGGCCTTCCTCGAGGCCGCCCGCAGCGAGATCGTTCCGGCGCTGCGCGAGGCGGCAGGGTCCGCCGACCCCAGCCCCAGCTGAGACCGCTCCCCGTGGCCGGCCGTCGTCAGTCCCCGCGGCGGCCGGTCACGAGGTTCTTCGCGGTCAGCAGGTCCAGGCGGCGGTCGGCCTCGCGCAGCGCCTTGATCAGCCGGACGTGGTGCCGGGGGTTGGTGGGGTCGAGGCGCCGCGAGCGGGCCAGGTCGTCGATCCGGTGCTCGTTCCACTCCCGGGCGGCGTCCTCGGCCTG
>NZ_JAAALN010000231.1 GCF_009906795.1 Kineococcus siccus | reverse complement strand
GGGTGGGACGGGAACCGGTTGCCCTGCAGCGTCTGCGGGCACCGACGCCGGGATCGCCGCGGGGAGTCCCTGCCCCGGGCAGGTGTCGAGGACCCGGGCCATGGCGTCGCGCTCGGCGGGCTTCACCCACAACCCGTACCGCGCCTTGACCGCGATCTGCCGGGCCACGTAGGCGCAGCGGAACCCCGTCGCGGGGGGCAGCCAGGTGGCCGCGTCCCCGTCGCCCTTGCGCTGGTTCAGCGGCCCGTCCACGGCCAGGAGCTCCAGCGGGTCGTTCGCGAAGGCCGTCCGGGTCGCGGTGTCCCAGGCCTGCGCCCCCGTCTGCCACGCGTCGGACAGCGCCACGACGTGGTCGACCTGCACCGCGGCACTCGTGTCGGCGCCCCGCACGAACGCGATGGTGCTGCCCGAGTAGGGGTCGGCCAGCGTCCCGGTCAGGACGACGCACCCCTGCGTGCCCGGCCGCACCTCGACCGCCGCGAGGTCGCGGCGCAGCACGTCGTTGCGGGTGTCGCAGCCGTTGCGGTCGACGTCGGCCCAGGCCTGGCCGAACGCCGCACGCTCGTACCCCGTCCTCGGCGCCCGTCCCTTGACGGGCAGCCCGGCGAGCGCGGCCGCCGCGGTCCCCGGGGCGGCGCTGGACGGCGCGGGCGTCGGCGGCTCAGGAGGCGTCGG
Organism: Kineococcus siccus; assembly: GCF_009906795.1. Taxonomy (GTDB): domain Bacteria; phylum Actinomycetota; class Actinomycetes; order Actinomycetales; family Kineococcaceae; genus Kineococcus; species Kineococcus siccus. The sequence goes on along the minus strand of NZ_JAAALN010000231.1, from coordinate 5,600 downwards.
CGGTGCGGGAGGCGCGGGCGGTGGGGGCGTGACGGGTGCGGTGGACGGCGGCGGTGTCGTCGGCGCCGCCGAGGTGGGCGGCGGCGGTGTCGTCGTGACCTCCGCGGCCGGAGCGCACCCACCGACCAGCGCGGCCGCGACGAGCCAGGCCAGCGCTCGCGCCGTCCGACGGGGGTCCACCCTCGGGGCATCGGCACACCCGGCCGGCACCTTCACCGCTCAGGCCTCGTAGCGGAACAGCTCCTCGCCCGAGGCCCCCGAGACCACGGCGCGCGCGCCGGCGGTCAGGTCGAGCTCGACCGTGAGGAACTCGGGACCGTCCTCGGCGCGGGCGCGGTAGACGTAGCGCGTGTTCGCCAGCTCGACCGCCTCCGTGCGGGCGCGCACCAGCCACGGGTGCCGCCGGCGCAGGCCGATGAGCTGCTGGTGGCTGCGGTGCAGCCACTCACCCAGCCCGGACAGCTGCGCCGGGTCGGGCGGGAACGCCGGCCGGACCGCGTCGTCGCCCCCGAGGCGGTCCTCCTTGACACCCGTGAACCCCTGCTCGTCGCCGTAGTAGACGGCCGGGACCCCGCCCGTCGTCATCAGCACGACGAGGGCCAGGACGGCGCCGGGGCCGCCCACCCGGCTCGCGATGCGGGTCACGTCGTGGTTGCCGACGAAGGTGTGCGGCAGGAACCGCCCGAGGAACTCCGCGTGGCGCCTCAGCGTCCAGTCGAGCTCGAAGAAGTTGCGCTCCGACAGCGCGCTCCACACGGCCTTCCAGAGCTCGTACTGCGTCACGGAGTCCACCCCGGACTCCTCGACGAACCCCGCGTAGTCGCCGTGGATGACCTCGCCCACGAACCACGCGTCCGGGTGGCGCTCCCGCACGGGCGGCAGCACCGCGCGCCAGAACCCCGGGTCGACGGCGTAGGCCGCGTCCAGCCGCCAGCCGTCGACGCCGCGCTCCAGCCAGTGGGTGAGCACCGACGTGACGTACTGCGCCACCGCGGGGCTGGCGTGGTTGAGCGCCACGAGCGAGCCGTGCCCCTCGAAGTCGGCGGCCCGCGGCCCGCCGGGGGCGTCGAAGTCGATCCGGAAGAAGTCGGCGTACCGGCTGCCCGGGCCGTCGCGCAGGGCCTCGAGGTAGAACGGGTGGCGGTCCCCGACGTGGTTGAACACCCCGTCGAGCACGACGCGCAGCCCGCGCCGCCGGCAGGCCGCCAGCAGGTCGTCGAGGTCCTCCTCGGTGCCCAGGCGAGGGTCGACCCGGAACTGGTCGGTGCTGTCGTAGCCGTGCGAGGTCGACGCGAACACCGGGCCGAGCGACAGCCCGGAGGCGCCGAGCTCGACGGCGTAGTCCAGCCAGGCCGTCAGCCGCGGGAGCCGGTGCGCGACCCCGGGGTCCGCGGCGTCCCGGACCGGCGCCCCCACGAAACCCAGCGGGTACACGTGCCAGAGGACGGCGTGCTCGACCCAGCTCACGCGGGGTCCCCCGGCTGCAGGTCGAGGACGTGCACGACGTGGTCGACCTCGCCGGAACCCTCCCAGCCGAAGCGCATCCCGATGCGGCGCATGACGGCGGTGCTCGCGGTGTTGCCCGGCACGGTGATCGAGATCAGCCGCGGCAGGCGCAGCACGTCGCGCGCGTAGGCGACCCACGCCGTGGCCGCCTCGGTCGCGTAGCCCTGCCCCCACGCGGACCGGGCCAGCCGCCAGCCGATCTCGACGTCGTCGGGGTACCAGCGCATGTGGTGCAGACCCACGAAGCCGAGGAACTCCCCGTCCGCGCGGCGCTCCACGGCCGCGAGGCCGTAGGGCGACCCCGCGGACCGCCGCTCGTCGAAGCAGCGGTCGGCCCGGTCGGCGAGGGCGTCGGCCTCCGCCCGGCTCAGCACGGCCGGGAAGTGCCGCATGACCTCCGGGTCGGCGCAGAGGGCCGCGAACGGCTCGGCGTCGGCCGCCGACCAGCGACGCAGCAGCAGGCGCGGCGTCGCCAGCTCGAACGCGACGGTGCCCACGTCAGGCGGGGACGATGTTGACGAGCTTCGGCGCCCGGACCACCACGGTCCGCAGGTCGCGCCCGGCCAGCGCGGCCTGCACCTTGGCGCTGGCCAGCGCCAGCGCCCGCAGCTCGTCCTCACCGACGTCCGGGGAGACCTCCAGGCGGTCCTTCACCTTGCCCTGCACCTGGACCACGCACGTGACGGTGTCCTGCACCAGCAGCGCCGCGTCGACGACCGGCCACCCGGCGCGGGCGACGCACGGCTCGTGACCCAGCCGGGCCCACATGTCCTCGGCCGTGTACGGCGCGAAGAGGCTCAGCACCACGGCGACCGCCTCGACGGCCTCGCGCACGGCCGGGTCCGCCGGGCCGACGGCCGGGTCGTCGACGGCCTTGCGCGTCGCGTTGACCAGTTCCATGACGCGCGCGACCGCGACGTTGAAGCGGAACGCCTCGACGTGCTGCGTCACCTCGTGCACGGTCCGGTGGGTGACGGCCCGCAGCGCCGCGTTCCCCGCGGCCGGGTCGCTCTCCGGCGAGGAGGTGACGTCGCGCGCCAGCCGCCAGGCGCGGGCCAGGAACTTCGACGACCCCGCGGGCGAGACGTCGGCCCAGTCGATGTCGTCCTCGGGCGGGCCCGCGAACGACATCGTCAGGCGCACCGCGTCGACGCCGTGCTCCTCCAGCTGGTCGGACAGCCGCACCAGGTTGCCCTTGGACTTGCTCATCGCGGAGCCGTCCATCTGGACCATGCCCTGGTTCAGCAGGCGGCTGAACGGCTCGTCGAAGGACAGGTACCCCAGGTCGTGCAGCACCTTGGTGATGAAGCGCGCGTACAGCAGGTGCAGGATCGCGTGCGTCACACCGCCCACGTACTGGTCGACCGGACCCCACTGCGCGATGAGGTCGCGGTCGAAGGCCTGGGTGTCGTCGTGCGGGGACACGAACCGCAGGAAGTACCAGGACGAGTCGACGAACGTGTCCATGGTGTCGGCGTCGCGCCGGGCGGGCGTGCCGTCGACGGGGCTGGGCACGTTCACCCAGTCCTCGGCCGCTCCCAGCGGGGACGTGCCCTTCGGGGTCAGGTTCAGGCCCTCGGTCGGCGGCAGCAGCACGGGCAGCTGGTCCTCGGGGACCGGGACCTCGCCCGTGGCGGTGTGCACGATCGGGATCGGAGTACCCCAGTAGCGCTGCCGGGAGATCAGCCAGTCGCGCAGCCGGTAGTTCTTCGCGGGCCGGCCGCGGCCGGACGCCTGCAGCTCCTCGATCGCCCGCGCGATCCCGGCCCTCTTGTCCAGCCCGTCCAGCGACCCGGAGTTCACCAGGACGCCGTCGCCGGCCGTCGCGGTCCCCGACGCCGCCGGGTCCGGCAGGGGGTCCCCGTCGGCGTCGCGCACGTCGACGACCACGCGCACGGGCAGGTCGAAGGCGCGGGCGAAGTCCAGGTCGCGCTGGTCGTGCGCGGGCACGGCCATGATGGCGCCCGTGCCGTAGTCGGCCAGGACGTAGTCCGCGGCCCAGATGGGCAGCCGCTCGCCGTTGACCGGGTTCACGGCGTACCGGCCCAGCGCCACGCCCGTCTTGGGGCGGTCGCTGGCCAGGCGGTCCATGTCCGAGGTCTCCTGCACCTGCGTGCGGTAGGCCGCGAACCGCTCCCGCACCTGCTCGCTCGCCCCGGCCGCCAGCTCCTCGGCCAGGTCGGAGTCGGCCGCGACGACCATGAACGTGGCGCCGTGCAGCGTGTCGGGGCGCGTCGTGTAGACCGTGACGCGCTCGTCGCGGCCCTCGATCTCGAAGTCGACGTCGGCGCCGTAGGAGCGGCCGATCCAGTTGCGCTGCATGCTGATGACCTTCGAGGGCCAGGTGCCCTCCAGGCCGTCCAGGTCGTCCAGCAACCGGTCGGCGTAGTCGGTGATCTTGAAGTACCACTGGGTCAGCTTCTTCTTGACCACCAGCGCGCCCGAGCGCTCCGACGTGCCGTCGGGGAGGACCTGCTCGTTCGCCAGGACGGTCTGGTCGACCGGGTCCCAGTTGACCAGGGAGTCCTTGCGGTACGCCAGGCCCTTCTCGTACAGCTTCAGGAACAGCCACTGGTTCCACGTGTAGTACTCGGGGTCGCTGGTGTGCAGCACCCGGTCCCAGTCGAAGGAGCACGCGTAGCGGCGCATCGAGGCCTTCTGCTGCGCGATGTTGTCGTAGGTCCACGCGCGCGGGTCCAGCCCGCGCTTGATGGCGGCGTTCTCCGCGGGCAGGCCGAAGGCGTCCCAGCCGATCGGGTGCATGACGTCGAAGCCCTGCTGCACCCAGTACCGCGCGATGACGTCGCCCAGCGCGTAGGCCTCGGCGTGGCCCATGTGCAGGTCGCCCGAGGGGTACGGGAACATGTCCAGCACGTACTTCTTGGGTCGCTCGTCACCGGGGGCCCCGCTCGCGAAGGGCGCGAGCTCGTCCCAGACGGGCAGCCACTTCTCCTGCAGGGCGGCCGCGTCGTAGCGCTCCTCCTCGCCCGCCGGCCCGCCGTGCTGCTGGCTGCCGGACGGCTGTGTGCCGGACTGCTCGGCCTCGGTCTGCGTCATCTCGTCCTCCCGCGTGGGCCCGTGTGCGCCGCGAGGCTCCCCCGGACATGGGAAGACCCCTCGCACGTGGAGGGGTCACCGCGCCGGCGCTGCAGGAGCAGCTGCTCAGCGCGGCCCGAGGAGGAGGAGTCGCCGGGTGCGCACGGGGCCAGCCTAGCCGACGCCCGCGGGGACGGCCGGGGCGGCGGACGGCCGCGCCGCCGCCGTCAGGTGCCGGTGCGGTCCGTGCGCTCGGAGGTGTCCTGCTTGTCCTGGCGCCGGCGTCCCCAGCCGTGCTGCGGGGCGCTGCGGCGCAGGGCCCGGCGCTGCACGAGCGACTGCTCGGCGCGCAGCAGCAGGTCGGGCACGTCGCCGTCGTCCCAGGGGGCGAGCACGGCGGCCCCGACCTCGACGCCGAGGCGGCGGGACCGGTCCCCTCCCGCCTCGAGCCGGCCCTGCGCCAGACCGACCCGGACGCGGCGCTCCAGCTCCTGGGCGTGCAGCCCCGAGCCGGGCCCGAGGACGATGAAGCGCTGGCCGTCGTCGTGCGCGACCACGTCGGCCGACCGGGTCGCGGCCTTCAGGGCGACCGCCGTGGCCGCCCACTCCCGGCGCTGCTCGAGGGCCAGCTCCTCCTCCGACAGGACGTTGCCCAGCCGCGCGCCGGGCACGACCTCGACGATGCACGCGTGCACCGCCCCCCCGGAGCGGCGGGCCGACTCCAGCACCTGCGTGCCGATGAGGAGCACCCCGCGGCGGTTCAGCAGCCCGGTCGCCTCGTCGCGCACGCTCTCGCCGCGGGCGGAGTCGAGGGCGGCGAGGAGGTCGTCGACGACGTGCTCGGCGGCGCGCCGGGCGCGGTGCGCCGCGCCGAGCGCCACCGCGAGCGCGGTGACCACGACGAGGGCGGCGATGACGATCGACACCGTCGCCACCGCCTCGGGCGCGAGGACCGACGCGAGGCCGATGCCCGTCGCGCCGAGCACGGGGACGCCGACGAAGCCGGCCACCCACGGCCAGGCGTCGCGGCGCAGGGGCTCGCCGACCCGGGCCTGGAC
>NZ_JAAALN010000230.1 GCF_009906795.1 Kineococcus siccus | reverse complement strand
CCCCCGCACCGCGCTGCGGCGCACCGTCGCCGCGATCGCCGCGGCGACCACCGAACCCGAGCTCTCCGCGCGCCACGCGGCCTACCGCGAGACTGGCCTCAAGGCCGAGCGGCACCTCCTGCAGCACCCGGTGCGCTCCGCGGCCATGGTCGTGGGCGCGCTGCGCCTGCCCGTGGTGCGGGCGGACCTCTCGTCCGGGGTGCAGGGCCGGACGCTGCACCGGGCCCTGACCCGGCGGCTCGCCCCGGGCCTGCGCTTCGGCGCCAGCGGGGTGGCCGTCCTGCCCGTGCCCGCCGACGCCGACGACTACAGCGCGGGCCCGGACAAGCAGACGCTGCGGCGCAAGGTCCGCGCCGCGCGCAAGCGGGGCATCACGCACCGTCCGGTGCTCGACCTCGACGAGCGACGCGAGCTCCTGCTCCTGGCCGAGGAGGCCGAGCGCGGGCACCGCGACGCCAGCTACCGCAACGAGGCGCCGGAGACCGCGGACCTGCTGGACTACGACCTCTGGCTGGTGGCCGAGGACCGCGCGGGCACCCCGATCCTGCTGACCGTCATCCCGGTCGACGGGGAGTGGAGCATGCTGCGCTACTTCCGCACGATCGGTTCGGGTCCCGACCACAGCGACGCCCGCTACCTCATGACCGCCGAGCTCGTCGCCGCCCTCTCGGAGCGGGGGGTCCGGTACCTGCTGGACACCACGCACCCCCTGGACCTGTCCAACGGCCTGCGGCACTTCCAGCGCATGGTCGGCTTCCGGCTGACGCGGGTGGCCTGCTCGCGGTGACGCTCAGGCGGGCGAGTGGAACCGCTGCTGCGCGGCCTCGAGGCCCTGCACCAGCAGGAGCTCCACGGCGTCCGCCGCGTCGGAGACGAGGAGCGGCAGCTCCTTGCGCTCCGTGCTCGTGAACTCCTTCAGCACGAAGTCCGCCGGGTCCTGACGGCCCGGCGGACGCCCGATGCCGACGCGCACGCGGGCGTAGTCCTTGCTGCCCAGCGACTGCGAGATCGAGCGGAGGCCGTTGTGGCCGCCCTCTCCCCCGCCGCGCTTGAGCCGGACGGCCCCGAAGTCGACGTCCAGCTCGTCGTGGACGACCACGAGGTGGCCGACGTCCACGCCGAAGTACGACACGAGCCCCGCGACGGGGCCGCCCGAGACGTTCATGTACGACGCCGGCGCCGCGAGCACGGCGCGCGGCCCCGGCGCCCCGCCCGGGAGGGTGCCGAGGCGCACCTCGGCCACCCGGGCCCGGGCGCGGTGCCGCTTGAAGGAGGACCCGGCCCGCGCCGCGAGCTCGTCGAGCACGACCTGCCCCACGTTGTGGCGGGTGCGGGCGTACTCCGTGCCCGGGTTGCCGAGGCCGACGACGAGCCAGGTCCCCTCCGTCAACGGATCAGGACTCGGTGGACTCGGCGGCGGGAGCCTCGTCGGTCTCCTCGGTGGTGCTCTCCTCGCGGACGATCCCGGCCTCGGCCTCGAGGGCCTCGAGCTCGGCCTCGGCCTGCTCCGCGGTCGCCTGCGCGCTGATGACGACGACGAGCGCCTCGGGGTCGGTGGACAGCGTGGTGCCCTCGGGCAGGGCCACCTGCGAGGCGGGGATCTGGGTGCCGGCCTCGAGACCCTCGACGGAGACCTCGACGGAGTCGGGGATGTGGGTGGCCTCGGTCTCGACGGAGACCGTGGTCAGCTCCTGCTGCACGACGGTGCCGGCGGCGGCCTCACCCGTCACGTGCAGGGGGACGTCGACGGTGACCTTCTCGCCGCGGCGCACGACGATGAGGTCGACGTGCTCGATGAAGCCGCGGATCGGGTCGCGCTGCACGTCCTTGGGGAGCACGAGGTGCTGCGCGTCGCCCAGGTCGATGTCGAGCAGGGCGTTGGAGTGCTTCAGCGCCAGCATCGTCGCGTGGCCCGGCAGGGTCACGTGCAGGGGCGCCTCGCCGTGCCCGTAGACGACGGCGGGGATCTTCGCGTCGCGGCGGATGCGGCGGGCGGCGCCCTTGCCGAACTCGGTGCGCTTCTCGGCGGGGATGCGGGTCTCGGCCACGGGGGGCTCCTGGAGTCTCGTTCTCGGGCGGTGGTCGCTGGCAGACCTCGGGAGGGCGCGCCACGGCGTCCACCGCGTCGATCACGGAGGCGCGCGCGCTCTCCCTCGCCGAGGCAACTGCGCCCAGTCTAACCCTCGCCGGCGGCGGGCTTCCGCCGCCGGCCCACCGGCTCCGCCGGCCGGTCACCGCCCCGGTGGTCCCGCCGGGCACCGGCGGACGGGCACCGACATCCAGTTGCGCTGCGTAGCATCAGACTGACAGCGGGTGAGTATCAGTGCCCGCGGGTGGTCGCGGTCGGCAGACGTCCGATCACCTCGTCGATGTGTCACGCTCGTTCGGGGAAGCAACGAAGCTTGGGGGAGCTCATGAGCGGGACGAGTGCGGGCGGGCTCACGGTGGTGATCCCGGCGCGGGACGCGGCCGGGACCATCGGGCGCCAGCTCGAGGCGGTCGTGGCGGGTGCCGAGAGCGTCGAGGTGGTGGTCGCCGACAACGGCAGCACGGACGGCACCCAGCAGGTGGTCCGGGACTTCGCGCGGCGACACCCGCGGACCGTCCTGCTCGACGCGTCGGCCACACCGGGACCGTCCTTCGCGCGCAACCAGGGGATCGCCGCGGCGTCGCACGAGCTGGTGGGGCTGTGCGACGCCGACGACGTCGTCGCCCCGGGCTGGGCGCGAGCGGTCGAGGCCGGTCTGCAGCGCCACGACTTCGTCGGTGGACCGCTGGACTTCGAGCTCCTGAACCCCTCGTGGGTCTGCGATGCGCGGGGGCGCGAGCGGACGCGGCAGTTCTGGACCCTCGAGGACGTCGGCGGGCCCGCGTGGCCGCACGTCACCACGAGCAACCTGGGGATCCGGCGGTCGGCGCACGAGGCGATCGGCGGCTTCGACGAGGACCTGCAGTGGAGCGAGGACAACGACTACTCGTTCCGCCTGCGGCTGCAGCTCGGGCTGGCCCCCGAGTGGGTCGAGGACGCCCTCGTGAACTACCGCTACCGGACCCGGCTGCGCGACCTGCAGGCCCAGGCGAACCACTACAGCCAGGGCCTCGCGGGCCTGGTCAGCCGCTACGGCGAGTACTGGCAGCACGTCCCCCGGCGGCAGGGTCCGGCCGAGCGGGCGCTGAAGGCCGGGGTCCGCCTGGCGATGGTCCGCAACCGCGGCGACCTCGCCCGCTGGCACTGGCACCTCGGTGCCGCCAAGGGGTACGCCGTGGCGTCCCAGCTGGACGTGCTGGGCTCTGCGATGCCGTGGTGACGCGGCCCGCACCCCCGTCCGTCGCGCCGGGCGGGTCCCCCGGGGCTCCTCGCCCCTGACCCCTCCGGCCGGCGGGCCGTCACCACCGTGGTGACGGCCCCGCCGAGCGCCGGTGCGGACCGCTCAGCTGTGCCCGTCGAAGAGGCTCGTGACCGAGCCGTCGTCGAACACCTCGCGGATGGCCCGCGCGATGAGCGGCGCGATCGAGAGGACCGTGAGCTGCGGGAACGTCTGCGCCTCCGAGATCGGCAGCGTGTTCGTCACGACGAGCTCGGAGATCGGCGAGTTCTTCAGCCGGTCGACGGCCGGGCCCGACAGGACCGCGTGCGTCGAGGTCGCGATGACGTCGGCCGCGCCGTTGGCCTTGAGCGCCTCCGCGGCCTGGACGATCGTGCCCGCGGTGTCGATGAGGTCGTCGACCAGGACGCACGTGCGGCCGCGGACGTCGCCGACGACCTCGTGCACCTTGACCTGGTTCGGGACCGTGGGGTCCCGGCGCTTGTGGATGATCGCGAGCGGCGCGCCCAGGCGGTCCGACCACAGGTCGGCCACGCGGACCCGGCCGGCGTCGGGCGAGACGATGGTGATGTTCGAGCGGTCCACGCGCTTTCCGACGTAGTCGGCCAGCAGCGGCAGGGCCCACAGGTGGTCGACGGGCCCGTCGAAGAAGCCCTGGATCTGCGCCGTGTGCAGGTCGACGGACATGATGCGGTCGGCGCCGGCGGTCCGGAACAGGTCGGCGATGAGGCGGGCCGAGATCGGCTCGCGGCCGCGGCCCTTCTTGTCCTGGCGGGCGTAGCCGTAGAACGGCGCGACGACCGTGATCTGCTTGGCCGAGGCGCGCTTGAGCGCGTCGACCATGATGAGCTGCTCCATGATCCACTGGTTGACGTTCGCCGTGTGGCTCTGGATGACGAAGGCGTCGGCCCCGCGGACGCTCTCCTCGAAGCGGACGTAGATCTCCGAGTTCGCGAAGTCGTAGGACGAGGTCGGGACGAGCTCGACGCCCAGGGCGTGGGACACCTCCTCCGCCAGCTCGGGGTGCGCGCGCCCGGAGATGAGCACCATCCGCTTCTCGCCCGTGGTGGTGATGCCGGTCATGGCTCAGTTCTCCCTGCGGTCGTGGTCGCCGGCCCGGTCGCTGCCGAGCGTGCTGGTCGCGGTGCTGCTGGTCGCGGAGGCGGGGGTGCCGTCGCGGCTGGGGGTGTCGTCGGAGGCTCCCTCGCCCGCGCCCAGCGCGCGCGCCGCGGCCTCGGCGGCCGGGGTGCCGGGCCGGTGCGCCTCGGTCCAGCCCTCGAGGTTGCGCTGCGGCGCCACGCTGATCGCGAGCGCCCCCGGGGGGACGTCCTTGCGGATGACGGTGCCGGCGCCCGAGTAGGCCCCGTCGCCGACGGTCACGGGCGCCACGAACATGGTGTCGGAGCCCGTGCGGACGTGGCTGCCGATCGTGGTGCGGCTCTTGGTGACGCCGTCGTAGTTCACGAAGACCGACGAGGCCCCGATGTTGGAGTGCTCGCCGATGCTCGCGTCCCCGACGTAGCTGAGGTGCGGGACCTTGGAGCCGCGGCCGATCTCCGCGTTCTTGGTCTCGACGAAGGTGCCGATCTTGCCGTCCTCCCCCAGGCGGGTGCCGGGCCGCAGGAAGGCGAAGGGCCCGACGCTGGCGCCGGCCCCGACGACCGCGTCGCTGCCGTGCGTGCGCGCCACGCTCGCCCCCGCGCCGACCTCGACGTCGGTGAGCGTGGTGTCCGGCCCGACGACGGCGCCCGTCGCCACGCGCGTGCGCCCGTGCAGCTGGACGCCCGGCAGGAGCGTCACGTCGCGCTCGAGGACGACGTCGGCGTCGACCCAGGTGGTGCGGGGGTCGACGACGCTGACGCCCGCGAGCATCCAGCGGCGCAGCGTCCGGGCGTTGGCCTCGCCCGCCAGGTCGGCGAGCTGGGCCCGGTCGTTGACGCCGCGGATCTCCCACTCGTCCTCGACGGGCAGCGTCTCGACGCGCCCGCCCGCGGCGCGCAGGATCGCCAGGACGTCGGTGAGGTAGACCTCCCCGGCCGCGTTGTCCCGGCCGACCTGCGCCAGCGCCGAGCGCAGCGACGCGGCCTCGAAGGCGTAGACGCCGGAGTTGACCTCGCGGACCGCGAGCTGCTCGGGGGTGGCGTCCTTCTGCTCGACGATCGCCGTGACGCCCGTGGCGTCGCGCAGGACCCGGCCGAGCCCCGTCGGGTCGTCCACCTCCGCCGTCAGGACCGTCATGGCGTTGCCGGCGCCCGCGTGCGCGGCCACGAGGCGGCGCAGCGTCTCCCCCGACAGCAGCGGGACGTCGCCGTAGGTGACCACGACCGTGCCCGCGAGGTCGCCCGGCAGCGCCGCGAGCCCGCACTGCACCGCTCGCCCCGTGCCCGGGACGTCGTCCTGCAGCGCGACCACGACGGCGGGGTCGGCCGCGCCCACGTGCGCGGCGACGGTCTCGGCCTGGTGCCGCAGGACCACGACGAGGTGCTCCGGCGCGGCCGCGCGCGCGGCGGCGAGCGCGTGCTGGAGGAGCGGGCGGCCACCGAGCGGGTGCAGCACCTTGGGCAGCGACGACTTCATCCGCGTGCCCTCGCCGGCGGCGAGGACCACGACGGCGGCGACCCCGGCGGACGACGGCGGGCGGGCGGAGCCGGCGTCGGCGACGGCGGGGACGGCGGATCGGGCGGGACGGCTCACGCGCTGGGCGCTCCTCGCGGGCTCGGGGGCGTCGGAGGACGGACCGGCGGACGCGGCCCGGGCTCGAGGATAACGGCCACCGCACGTGCCGCCGAACACCCGCGGGCGGCCTCCGCACCCCGGCGGCGGGAGGACCACCCGTCTGCTCCCGGAGGAGGATTCGAACCCCCACTGGACGGCACCAAAGGCCGCCGTGCTGCCGTTACACCACCCGGGACCGCGCGCCCGGGCGTGCCGGGCCACGACCCGACCATCCTGCCGGTCGGGGCCCGCCGGGGGCGGGGCAGGGCGGTCGTGGGGC
>NZ_JAAALN010000022.1 GCF_009906795.1 Kineococcus siccus | reverse complement strand
GCCCCCGTCCGCACCGCGCCCCCGTGGCCCGTGCGCGCGGTCTCCTCCGTCTGGATGGGCCTCGCGCACGTCGTGGGGGGCGGGGCCCGGCGCCTCGGCACGGGCGCGCGCGACCTCGACCCGGAGCTGCGCCGCGACGGCGTCGGCTTCGCCCTGCTGGCCCTCGCGATCGTGGTCGCGGCGCGCGAGTGGTGGGGCCTGTCCGGCCGCGCGGGCGACGTGATCCACGCCGTGGTGGCCGGCACGTTCGGCGAGGTGGCGCTCGCGCTGCCCGTCGTGCTGCTCGCCCTCGCCGTGCACCTGCTGCGCCACCCCGACCACACGCGCACGACGACGCGCGCCGTCGTCGGGACGACCGCGCTGGTGCTGTCGGCCTCGGGCCTCGTCCACCTCGCCGCGGGGGCGCCCTCGCCGACGGGCTCGGCGGGTCCCGAGGCCGTCACGGACGCGGGCGGGATGATCGGCTTCCTCGCCTCGGTGCCGCTGTCGAGCGCCCTGACGACGTGGGTGAGCGTGCCGCTGCTGGTCCTGCTCGGCTTCTTCGGGCTGCTGGTGCTCACCGCCACGCCCGTGCACGCGATCCCCTCCCGCCTGCGGGAGGGCTACGAGCGGCTGACCCACCACCCGCGCGACCACGACGCCGCCCAGGGCCCGGGCGAGCGGGACGAGCCCACCCCGCGGCGCCGGCGGCGCGGAGCCGCGCCGGAGGAGGACCCGCGCCCGGGCGACGAGGCGTTCGTGCAGGCGGCGGTCACCGCGCCCGCCGACGCGCGCCGGCCGCGGCCGGGGGAGAGGCGCCCCGTCCCCGCCGACGCCCCCGCCGACGCCTCCGTCGGTGCCTCCGCCGAGGTGCCGGACGAGGACCCGCGCCCGGCCGACGAGGCCCCGGTCGTCGACGGCGCCTCCGTGCCGGCGAGCCGGCCCAGGGACCTCCAGGCGCCGCCGCACACGCCGATGCCGCCGCGCATCGAGCAGCTCGCGCTCGCGGGCGACGTCACCTACTCGCTGCCCGACGACGCGGCCCTCAACCCGGGGACCCCGCCCAAGGCGCGCAGCGCCGCCAACGACCGCGTGGTCGAGGCGCTCTCGGGCGTCCTGACGCAGTTCGACATCGACGCGAAGGTGACGGGCTTCTCGCGCGGCCCGACCGTGACGCGCTACGAGGTCGAGCTGGGGCTCGGCACGAAGGTCGAGCGGGTCACGGCGCTGTCGAAGAACATCGCCTACGCCGTCGCGAGCGCCGACGTCCGGATCCTGTCGCCGATCCCCGGCAAGTCCGCGATCGGCATCGAGATCCCCAACACCGACCGCGAGACGGTGTCGCTGGGCGACGTCCTGCGCAGCAAGGTCGCGCGGGGCACCGAGCACCCGATGGTCATGGGCGTCGGCAAGGACGTGGAGGGCGGTTACGTCGTCGCCAACCTGGCGAAGATGCCGCACCTGCTCGTCGCGGGCGCCACGGGCGCCGGCAAGTCGAGCTTCGTCAACTCGATGATCACCTCGATCCTCATGCGCGCGACGCCCGACGAGGTCCGCATGGTCCTGGTGGACCCCAAGCGCGTCGAGCTGACGATCTACGAGGGCATCCCGCACCTCATCACGCCGATCATCACCAGCCCGAAGAAGGCGGCCGAGGCCCTGGAGTGGGTCGTGCGCGAGATGGACGTGCGCTACGACGACCTCGCGGCCTACGGGTTCAAGCACCTCGACGACTTCAACCGCGCGGTCAAGGCCGGCAAGGTCACGCCGCCCCCGGGCAGCCAGCGCGTCCTGCAGCCCTACCCCTACCTGCTGGTCATCGTCGACGAGCTGGCGGACCTCATGATGGTCGCCCCGCGCGACGTCGAGGCCTCCATCCAGCGCATCACCCAGCTCGCGCGCGCCGCCGGCATCCACCTCGTGCTGGCCACGCAGCGCCCGAGCGTCGACGTCGTCACCGGGCTCATCAAGGCCAACGTGCCGAGCCGGCTGGCCTTCGCGACGTCCTCGCTGGCCGACTCCCGCGTCGTCCTGGACCAGCCGGGGGCCGAGAAGCTCGTCGGGCAGGGCGACGCGCTGTTCCTGCCCATGGGCGTCAGCAAGCCGATGCGCGTGCAGGGGGCGTGGGTCACCGAGAGCGAGATCGAGGCCGTCGTCTCGCACGTGAAGTCGCAGCTGCAGCCGGCCTACCGCGAGGACGTCGTCGCGCCCGCGCAGAAGAAGCAGGTCGACGAGGAGATCGGCGACGACCTCGACGTGCTGCTGCAGGCCACCGAGCTGGTCGTCACGACGCAGTTCGGCTCGACGTCGATGCTGCAGCGCAAGCTGCGCGTCGGCTTCGCCAAGGCCGGGCGGCTCATGGACCTGCTCGAGTCCCGCGGCGTCGTGGGCCCCAGCGAGGGGTCCAAGGCGCGCGACGTGCTGGTGCGCGCGGAAGACCTGCCGGCGACGCTCGCGCTCATGCGCGGCGATGACGTGCCCGCCGGCGCACCGGGGGACGAACCCGTGGACCTGGTCCGCGACGCGCAGCGCTCGCGGGCGGCCGGGCTCGAGGAGGTCGACGCGGACGACTCCTCCGAGGACGCCTGGGACCTGACCGACCGCGACTGATCCGCGACACGTCACGGAGAGCCACCAAGCCGTCGCCATGCGGTGACTCTCCGTGTAACTTGGTGGCATGGATGTGCCCCGCCCCCACGAGCCGTCCCGGCGTGACCTCGACCTGCTCGTGTGGGACGCGCCCAACATCGACATGACGCTGTCCGCGATCCTCGGATCGCGGCCCGCCTCGTCCGACCGCCCCCGCTTCGACGCCATCGCGCGGTGGTTCCTCTCCGAGGCCGCCGACCACGAGGTCGAGGGGTGCGTCTTCACCAACGTGCACCCGACGAGCGCGGTGTCGCTGCGCGGCTGGATCGAGGCGCTGCGCAGCTTCGGCTACTCCGTCTTCGCCCGGCCCAAGGTGCATCCCGAGGACGACGTCGACGACGCGATGCTGCGGCACATCGCCGAGCGCCAGGCCTCCCACCGCCTGCGCCGCGTCGTGGTCGCCAGCGGGGACGGCCGCAACTTCCTCGGCCCGCTGGAGGAGCTGCACCGCGCCGGGGTCCGCTGCGTCGTGCTGTCCTTCGCCGAGGTCGCCGGGTACGCCCAGGAGTCGCCGCTCATCGAGTTCATCGACCTGGAGGACGTCCCCGGCGCCTTCCAGGTCTCCCTCGGGCGCACGCGCCTCACGGCCCTGCCGCCCGACGGCGGCTGGTTCCGCCCGACCCGGCCCATGCGCGCCCTGCTGGAGGACCCCGCCCACGACGCGGTGACGGAGCGGACGGCCACGCTGGACGGCGGCGAGGCGCACACCAGCCCCGGCCCGCCCGAGGTCGCGGAGATCCACCGCGTGCCCTCGCCCGCCCCGTCGCGGGTGCGCGGCGCCTGAGGACGGCACCCGACCCTCCGGGGCCCGTACCCTGACCGACGTGCCTGACCGTTCCGTCGCCCTCATCACCCTCGGCTGCGCCCGCAACGACGTGGACTCCGAGGAGCTCGCCGGTCGTCTCGCCGACGCCGGCTGGACCCTCGTCGACGACGCGGACGGCGCCGACGTCGCGGTCGTGAACACCTGCGGCTTCGTGGAGCAGGCCAAGAAGGACTCGATCGACACCGTCCTGGCCGCGGCCGACCTCAAGGAGGCGGGCCGCACGCGGGCCGTCGTCGCGGTGGGCTGCATGGCCGAGCGCTACGGCAACCAGCTGGCCGAGTCGCTCCCGGAGGCCGACGCCGTGCTCGGCTTCGACTCCTACGCGGACCTGTCCTCGCACCTCGACGCGATCCTGCACGGCGAGAAGCCGGCCTCCCACGTGCCGCGCGACCGCCGGAGCCTGCTGCCCCTCGCGCCGGCCGCCCGCCAGGCCGCGCGGACGCCCGTGACGCTGACCGAGCTGCCCGAGGGCCTGGCGCCGGCGAGCGGGCCGCGCGTGGTGCGCCGGCGCCTGGGCAGCGGGCCGTGGGCGCCCGTGAAGATCGCGGCGGGCTGCGACCGCCGCTGCACCTTCTGCGCCATCCCCGCCTTCCGCGGCTCGTTCGTGTCGCGCCCGGGCGACGAGGTCCTCACCGAGGTCCGCTGGCTCGCCGAGCAGGGCGTCAAGGAGGTCTTCCTCGTCAGCGAGAACACCACCTCCTACGGCAAGGACCTGGGCGACCTGCGGGCGCTGGAGGCCCTGCTGCCGCAGGTCGCGGCCGTCGACGGCATCGAGCGGGTCCGCGTCTCCTACCTGCAGCCGGCCGAGGTCCGCCCCGGTCTGCTCGACGCGCTGACGCAGACGCCCGGCGTGGTGCCGTACTTCGACCTGTCCTTCCAGCACTCCTCGCCGACCGTGCTGCGCCGCATGCGCCGCTTCGGTGGCACCGAGCCGTTCCTCGCGCTGCTGGAGCAGGTGCGGCAGCGGGCCCCGCTCGCCGGGGTGCGCTCCAACGTCATCGTCGGCTTCCCGGGCGAGACCGAGGCCGACGTGGACGAGCTGTGCTCCTTCCTGGAGCGGGCCCGCCTCGACGTCACGGGCGTCTTCCCCTACTCCGACGAGGACGGCACCGAGGCCGAGCACCTCGACGGTCACCTGCCCGACGACGTCGTCGCCGCCCGCGCCGACCGGGTCTCCCGCCTCGTGGAGGAGCTCGTCGCGCAGCGCGCCGAGGACCGCATCGGCGAGGTCGTCGAGGTCCTGGTCGAGGCCGTCGTGGACGCCGACGGTGATCCGCACGTCACGGGGCGCGCCGCCCACCAGGGCCCCGACGTCGACGGGGAGACCGAGCTGGAGCTGCCCCCCGGCACGTCCGTCGCCGTGGGCGACCTCGTGCGGGCGCGCGTCACGGGTGCCGCGGGCGCCGACCTGCTCGCCGCACCGCTGGGAGCCCGCGAGGCGGTGCCCGCGTGAAGACCGGGACCGGGTTCGAGTGGCGCACGGCGCACCGGCTCCACCTGCCGAACGCGCTGACGCTCCTGCGGATCGTCGCGGTCCCGCTCTTCGTCTGGTTCCTCGCCCACGACGGCGGCACGTCGACGGGGTGGCGGCTGGCCGCGTTCGCGACCTTCCTCGCCGCCATCATCACCGACCGCTACGACGGTCAGCTCGCCCGGCGCTGGGACCGCGTCACCGACTTCGGCAAGATCGCCGACCCCATCGCCGACAAGGCCCTCATCGGCGCGGGCCTCGTCGTGCTGTCGCTGCAGGGCGACCTGACGTGGTGGGCGACGGGGCTGATCCTCGCGCGCGAGGTGCTGGTCACCGTGGCGCGGTTCGTGGTGCTGCGCCGCGGCGTCATCCCGGCCGGGCGCGGCGGCAAGGTGAAGACCGTGGTCCAGTCCGTGGCGCTGGGCCTCTACGTCCTGCCGCTCGGCGGAGCGCTGCACGTCGTGGCGCAGGTCGTCATGGCGGCGGCCGTCGTGCTGACGCTCGTGACGGCGCGCGAGTACCTCGTCATCGCCTGGCGCCTGGCGCGCGGCCGGACCTGACGTGGGCGCCGGGCCGGTGGTCACTGGGCAGGGGGTCGCTGGGCAGGGGGTCGCCGGGCAGGGGGTCGCCGGGCGGGTGGTAGCTCCGCAGGAGGTGGTGGCGGCCCTGCGGGCGGGCGGCGTCCTCGTCGCCACGGCCGAGTCGCTCACGGGCGGCCTCGTGTGCGCGGCGCTGGTCGACGTCCCCGGCGCGTCGGCCGTCGTGCGCGGAGCGGTCGTCGCCTACGCGACCGAGCTGAAGGCGAGCGTGCTGGGCGTCGACGCCGGGCGCCTGGCCGCGACCGGACCCGTGGACGGCGAGGTCGCGGAGCAGATGGCCCGCGGCGCGCGCCGCGTCCTGGGGGCCGACCTGGCGGTGGCCACGACGGGCGTCGCCGGCCCGGACCCGGCCGACGGGCACCCCGCGGGGACCGTGTACGTCGGCGTGGCGGCGGACTGGCTGCCCGGCGGCGCACGGCACCGCCGCCTGGCCCTCGCGGGGGACCGGGCCCAGGTCCGCGCGTCGTCGGTCGACCGGGCCCTCGCCGAGCTGCTGACCGCGCTCGCCGCCCGCCCCGACGGGGGACACGACGAGGAACACGACGCGGAACACCAGGTGCCTCCCGAGAGTTGAGTTCGACGTGCGCAACTCCTCTCCCACCAGGCCCGCTCCGCACCCCGCGGGGTACGGTGGTGACTCCACTACAGGCAGCCACCGAGGAGCGCCGGCGTCCCCCACGGCACTCCGCGGCCTGCCCTCTCGACCAGCCGAGGGAGGCCGTCGCATGGTCGTGCTCCGCCGGACCATCGGTGACGTGCTGCGCGACGAGCGCCGCGGTCAGCAGCGCACGCTGCGCGAGGTCTCCTCGACCGCCCGCGTGTCCCTCGGCTACCTGAGCGAGGTCGAACGCGGGCAGAAGGAGGCCTCGAGCGAGCTGCTGGCCTCCATCTGCTCCGCCCTCGAGGTCCCCCTGTCGCGGGTCATGGGTGAGGTGACGCGCCGCATCGCCCACGAGGAGGGCGTGCGCCGCCCCTACGCCGCCGAGGGCCTCATCGCCCCGCCGGCCGCGGTCCCCGTGCCCGCCCTGGTGCCGCTCCCGCAGACCGAGCTCGACGAGACCGAGGCGCCCGCAGCCGGTGAGACCTCGGGGGACGCGGCCGCGGCCGTGGACTCGGCCGTCGCCGGCCTGTCCGCCGAGGAGCACCGCGAGTTCTCCGTCGAGCTCGACGGCCTGCCCGACGAGCTCGAGCTGATCCTGCGCCGCCGCCTCGTCCCCGCCGCCTGACCCGGCTCCGTCCCGCCGGGTGAGCCCGGGGGCCGGCCGTCCCGGGCGGTCGGTCAGCGCCGGGTGCGGTAGGCGGGGGCGGCCACCCCGCGCCGTCGGCCGTGCCCGAGGGGCTGCTGCGGCCGCCCGTCGTCCGTGGGGGTCGGCCCGGCCTGGCAGCCGGGGCAGTAGAAGGCCGTCCGGTCCTGCGGCGGAGCCCCCAGCGGAGCCACCCGGACCGTCCCGCCGCAGCGCAGGCACGGCAGACCCGAGCGGGCGTGGGCGAAGTTCTGCCGCCCGCGCCGCAGGTCGCCCGTGGTGACCTGGTCCACCCGCTCCTTGTTGACGTCCAGGAGCCGGTGCACCAGCTCGATCAGCTTCGCCGGGGACGGGACGTCGCGCACCGGCGTCCAGGGCGTGAGCCGGGCCAGGAAGCACGCCTCCGCCAGGTAGAACGTGCCGACGCCGGCGAGCACCCGCTGGTCCAGCAGGGCCTCGCCCACGGCGCGGCCGGGGTCGGCCAGCAGGCGGCGCTGCGCCTCCTGCGGGTCCCACCCCGGGCCGAGGAGGTCGGGACCCAGGTGCCCGACCAGCTCGTCCTCGTGGGCGGTGGCGACGAGGTCGAGCATGCCGAGCTTGTGCCCGACGGCGGTCCACTCGGCGGTCTCCAGGACGGCGCGGATGCCGCTCGCCGAGCGTCGCCCGCCCGTGCTCCCCGTGCGCTCGACGTACCAGGAGCCCTCCATGCGCAGGTGGCTGTGCAGCGTCGCGGGCGGCTCGTCGGCCGTGCCCGTGAGGCGGGTCAGCAGGTGCTTGCCGACGCTGACGACCTCGAGGACCACCCGCCCGGACAGGTCGACGGTCGCGAGGCTGGGCCACCGCAGGTCAGCGGCGAGCAGCTCGCGACCTCCGAGGGCGAGGTCCAGGCGGCGGGCCGTGCGCCAGACGACGTCACCCTCGGGCACGCCCGCCCCCCGCCACGGGCCGCCTGCTGGTGGGGACGCTCACGTGCGGATCCGCAGGCCGCGCGGCGTGGCGTGGAACCCGGCCGACTCCAGCGCGTGCCCGAGGGCGGAGTCCGCGGCGAGGACCCCGGCGCCGTCGGCGCGCTCCACCGTCAGCTTGCCCAGGACCCCGTCGCGGACCGCGAGGGCCAGGACGTCGGCGGCGGGCTGCAGCACGGCCGGCTCGGCCGACCAGGACAGCACCGACCGCCCACCCCGCTCGACGTAGAGCACCAGGTCGCCGTCGACGAGCACGACGAGCGCCCCGGCCTTGCGCCCGGGCTTGTGACCCGTCGCCCCGGCGGCCACCTGCTCGCGGTCGGGCCAGCCGAGCGCGGCACCGTACGGGCTCGCGGGGTCGGTGGCGGCGAGGACGAGCGCACCGGGGCCCGCGTCCTCCCGGCCATCGCGGCGGTCAGAGGGCCGCCGGCCGCCGCCGACGGGCCGCGCGGCGTCGCGCAGCCGGTCCACGGCGCCCGCGGTGGCGAACTGCGAGGCCCCCAGGCCCTCGACGAAGTAGCCGCGGCGGGCGCGGCCCGCCTCCTCGAAGGCGGCCAGGACCCGGTAGACGGCCGCGAAGCCGCCCGGTACCCGCTCGGTCATGACGGCTCCGCGCGTGAGGACGCCGTGCCGGTCCAGGAGGACCTCGGCGGTGGCGTGGGCCCGGACCGTCTGGTCCGCCTCCACGCTCGGCAGCAGCGACCACCGGCCCGCGGCGGACGGCGGTCCGGACCGCGAGGGCATCTCGACCGCGCCCCGCAGCCCCGCGCCCGCGCCCGGCCGGCGGACGCCGTAGCGGGCGTAGCGACCGCGGGGGGCGGCCTTCTTCGCCTTGTGCGCACCCCGTCCGGCGCCGAGGCGCGCGCGCAGCGGGGCGAGCGTGTCGTTGGTGATCCGCCCGGCCCACAGCAGGTCCCACAGGGCCGCCGTCAGCCCCGGGTCGTCGGTCGAGCCGACGGCGTCGGACAGCCGGCGGAAGAAGTACGCGCCGCCGCCGTCGAGCGCCGTCAGCACCGCGCGGTGCAGCTCGGTGTCGGTGCCCTCCGCCCCGTCCGGCCCCTCGTCGGGAGCGGGCAGGGTCAGCGGGGCCAGGTCGGTGGGGTGCAGCGAGACCCAGCCGTCGTCGCCGGGCAGGCTCCCGTGCCCGGCCCACAGCACCTCCCCGGCCGCCATCAGCTCGTCGAGCATCGCGGGCTGGTACCCCTCGACGCGGTTGGCCAGGACGAGCGGCTCGAGGGCGCTCGCGGGCACGACCGCCCCCGCCAGCTGCTCGACGGCGCGCAGGACGCCGTCCACGCCCCGCAGCCGGCTGCGCAGGCCGGTGCCGATGCCCTGCCACGCGGGCAGGAAGCGGGCCAGGTCCAGCGGGGGCACCGGCTCCACGTCCGCGCGCAGGGCGGCCAGCGAGCGGCGCCGCAGGATGCGCAGCACGTCGGCGTCGCAGAACTCCAGGCCGGTGCCGCCGGGGCGCAGCTCGCCCTCGACCAGCCGCCCGCCCGACTGCAGCCGCCGCAGGGCGTCGTGCGCGACGGCCCGCCCGACGCCGAAGCGCGAGGCGGCGTCGACCACGGTGAAGGGCCCGCGGGTGCGGGCGTAGCGCCCGAACAGCTCCCCGAGCGGGTCCGCGACCAGCTCCGTGAACGCCTCCGGGATGCCGACGGGCAGCGGGGTGCCGAGACCGTCGCGCAGCCGGCCCGCGTCCTCGATGGCGGCCCAGTGCTCGGCGCCCGCGATCCGCACCCGGATCACCCGGCGCGACTCCTCCAGCCCGACCAGCCAGCGCGCGACCTCGCCCTCCGGCAGCGGCGCCACCTCCTCGGGTGCGCGGTCGGGGTCCGGACCGTCGTCGGTGCCGAGGGCGGAGCGGTCGCGACCGCTGCGTGCCACGACCTCGGCGGTCGTCAGCGGTCCGAGGACCCGGAGCAGGTCGGCCACGTCCTCGGCGTCGCGGCTGCGGCGCTCGGGGACGAGGCGCTGCAGCTCGTCCTCGGTGCGCTGCACCGCGTCCGGGTCCAGCAGGTCGCGCAGCGCGGCGCCCTCGCCGCGGCCCAGCAGCTCCGCGAGCAGGCTCGGGTCCAGTGCCAGGGCGGCCGCGCGGCGCTCGGCCAGCGGGGAGTCGCCCTCGTAGAGGAACTGCGCGACGTAGCCGAACATGAGCCCGCGCGCGAAGGGCGAGGGCTGCTGCGACTCCACCTCGACGATCCGCACGCTGCGGGCGCCCAGGTCGGTCATGAGCTGCTTGAGCCCCGTGACGTCGAAGACGTCGGCCAGGCACTCCCGCACGGCCTCGAGCACGATCGGGAAGCTCGGGAAGCGGCTGGCCACCTGCAGCAGGGACGCCGAGCGCTGGCGCTGCTGCCACAGCGGCTGCCGGCGGCCCGGCTGGCGGCGCGGCAGCAGCAGCGCCCGCGCGGCGCACTCCCGGAAGCGGGACGCGAACAGCGCCGAACCGCCGATCTCCGCGGTGACGAGCTCCTCGACCTCCGAGGGCTCGAGGACGACCAGGTCGGCGACGTCGGGAGCCTGCCCGTCGGGCAGGTCGAGGTCCGGCAGCCGCAGGACGATCCCGTCGTCGGCGGGCATGGCCTGGACGTCGACCCCGAACCGCTCGCGCATCCGGGCCCCGAGCGCGAGGGCCCACGGGGAGTGCACCTGCCCGCCGAAGGGCGTGTGGATGCAGATCCGCCAGTCGCCGAGCTCGTCGCGGAACCGCTCCACGAGGATCGTGCGGTCGTCCGGGACGTGGCCCACGGCCTCCTGCTGCTCGACGAGGTAGGCGAGCAGGTTGCTCGTCGCCCACTCGTCCAGGCCCGCGGCCTGGACGCGGGCCCGCGCCGGCTCGCCGCGGAAGCCGCCGTCGAGGCTGCCGAGCTCGCGGACGAAGGCGCCGAGCGCACGCCCGAGCTCGGCGGGCCGGCCCAGCGCGTCGCCGTGCCAGAACGGCAGCCGGCCCGGCTGCCCCGGGGCGGGCGTCACGAGGACGCGGTCGTGGGTGATGTCCTCCACGCGCCAGGCGGACGACCCGAGCGTGATGACGTCGCCCACCCGTGACTCGTAGACCATCTCCTCGTCGAGCTCGCCGACCCGGCGGCCCGGACCCTCGCCGCCCGCGACGAACACGCCGAACAGGCCGCGGTCGGGGATCGTGCCGCCGCTGGTGACCGCGAGCCGCTGCGCGCCGGGACGGCCGGTGAGCGTGTCGGTCACGCGGTCCCACACCAGCCGCGGCCGCAGCTCGGCGAACTCGTCGCTCGGGTAGCGGCCGGACAGCATGTCGAGGACGGCGTCGAGCACGGCCCGGCTGAGGGTCGCGAAGGGCGTGGCGCGGCGGGCGAGGTCGTGCAGCTCCGGCACCGTCCACTCGTCCATCGCGACCATGGCGACGACCTGCTGGGCCAGCACGTCGAGGGGGTTGGCGGGGATCCGCAGCTCCTCGATGCGGCCGTCGCGCATCCGCTCGACCACCACGGCCGTCTGCAGCAGGTCCCCGCGGAACTTGGGGAACAGCACGCCGCGGGAGACGGCGCCGACCTGGTGGCCCGCGCGCCCGACGCGCTGCAGGCCGCTCGCGACGCTGGGCGGCGACTCGACCTGGACCACCAGGTCCACCGCGCCCATGTCGATGCCCAGCTCGAGGCTCGACGTGGCCACCACGGCGGGCAGCCGGCCCGCCTTGAGCTCCTCCTCGATGAGGGCGCGCTGCTCCTTGGAGACCGACCCGTGGTGCGCCCGCGCCAGGACGGGCGGCGCGCTGCCGGAGGCGTCGGCCCCGCCCATCAGCTCGGCGGGAGCCCGCGGCGCGGGGCGCGCGGGGTCGCGGACGGGGGCCGTGGACTCCTCGGGGTGCAGCCGCTCGTCCCAGACCTCGTTCAGCCGCGACGTCAGGCGCTCGGACAGCCGGCGGGAGTTGGCGAAGACCAGGGTCGAGCGGTGCTCGGCGACCAGGTCGACGATGCGCTCCTCGACGTGCGGCCAGATGCTGGCGCGGCGCGGGTCGCCCGCGGCCTGACCGGTCAGGTCGTCGGTGCTGGCCGGGCCGCGCCCCGAGGAGTCGAGGTCGGACATGTCCTCGACCGGGACGACGACGCGCAGGTCGAACTGCTTCTCCGACCGCGGCTGCACGACGCTCACGGGCCGGCCGCCGGAGACCCACGCGGCGACGGCCTCGACGGGGCGCACGGTCGCGGACAGCCCCACGCGCTGCGTCGGCTCACCCCCGGCGGCCTGCACGAGCGCGTCGAGGCGCTCGAGCGACATGGCGAGGTGCGCGCCACGCTTGGAGCCGGCCATGGCGTGCACCTCGTCGAGCACGACCGTGCGGACGCCGCGCAGCCGCTCGCGCGCCTTGGAGGTCAGCAGGAGGAACAGCGACTCGGGGGTCGTGATCAGCACGTCGGGCGGGTTGCGGGCGAAGCCCCGGCGCTCGTCGGCGGGCGTGTCCCCGGAGCGGACGCCGACGCGGACGTCGGGCACGGGCAGCCCCAGCCGCTGCGCGGCCTGCCGGATGCCCGTGAGCGGACTGCGCAGGTTGCGCTCGACGTCGACGGCCAGCGCCTTGAGCGGTGAGATGTACAGGACGCGGCAGCGCAGGTCCCTGTCCTCCGGCACGGCCTCGCCCGCGAGGCGGTCCAGAGCCCACAGGAAGGCCGACAGCGTCTTGCCCGAGCCGGTGGGGGCCACGACCAGGGCGTGCTGCCCCCGGCTGACGGCGTCCCACGCCCCCAGCTGGGCGGTGGTCGGGGCCTGGAAGGCCCCCGTGAACCACGCCCGCGTGGCCTCCGAGAACCGGCTCATCACCTCGGCCGCGACGAGCGGCGGCGAGGGGGGCGCGGATGGCTCCGGGACGGCGTCGGAGGTGCTCGTCGGAGTCATGCGGTCATCACACCACCCGCCTGCGACACGTGCGCCCGGTCGAGCCGCCGCGGCCACCGTGCCAAGCTCTGCCCATGCGTGTCAGCGAGTTCTGGACCCTCCTCGACGAGGAGTTCGGCAGCGCCTACGGGCGCTCCCTCGCCGCCGACCACGTGCTGCTGGCCCTCGGGGACCGCACCCCGGACGCGGCGCTGGACGCGGGCGAGGAGCCCAAGGTCGTGTGGCTGGCGCTGTGCGAGGCGATGGACGTGCCGCCCGAGCGCCGGCTCGGGCGGGACAAGGCGGCGCGCCGCCGCGGCTGAGGCCGGCTCAGGCGCCGAGCCACCACAGGCCGGCGCCGCGGGTGCGCGTCGGGACGCGGTACAGGCTCGTCGAGGCCGCGACGAACAGCACCGAGCCGTCGGCGCCCCCGAAGCACACGTTGGCCACCACCTCGCCGACCACGAGGTCGAGCAGCCGCGTCCCGTCGGGCGCGAACACCGTCACGGCGTCGCCGTTGGACGTCCAGACGTTGCCCTCGACGTCGACGCGGAAGCCGTCCGCGAGCCCGCGGTCCACCTCGACGAAGACCCGCCCGTTCTTCACGACGGGTCCCGACGGCGTCACGCCCGGTCCGCGACCCCCGTTGGTCCCCGTCAGGACGTCGTAGACGCGGATCAGCTGGTGCGAGCCCCCGGCGGGCACGGGGGCCGCGGAGGTGTCGGCGACGTAGAGCAGCGACTCGTCGGGGGAGAAGGCCAGCCCGTTGGGCTCCTCCACGTCGGTGACCACCGGCCGCAGCTCCCGCGTGTCCGGGTCGAGGCGGAACACCCAGTTGTCGCCGTACTCGCGCACGCCCGGGTGCCCCTCGACCTCCACCGTGATCCCGTAGGCGGGGTCGGTGAACCAGACGGCGCCGTCGGAGGCCACGACGACGTCGTTGGGGGAGTTGAACCGCTTGCCCGCGTACGACGCCGCGAGCACGGTGGTGCTGCCGTCGTGCTCGACGCGCTCGACGGCCCGCCGCCCGTGCGAGCACGCGACGACCCGGCCCTCGCGGTCGAGCGTGCGGCCGTTGGTGAACTCGACGCCGTCCTGGTGCACGCGCAGGCCGCCGGCCTCGTCCCACCGCATGATCCGGTCGCCGGGGATGTCGCTGTAGAGCAGGGCGTCCAGGGCGGGCACCCAGGCGGGGCCCTCGGCCCACGTGGTGCCCGAGCCCAGCTGCTCGAGCGCGACGCCGGGGTCGAGGAGCGCGGCGGCGCGCGGGTCGAGCAGCTGCGGGGTGCGGGGGGTGCTCACGGTCTGCTCCTGGGGCCGACGACGGTGTCCGCCGCACCGTAGCGCCGCGGGCCGGGGCCGCCCGCGGCACCCACCGCGACACGCAGGGCGCGGGAGCTCCCCCTCGAACAGGTGTACGGATACGATCGTGGGGTCCACAGGGGCTCGTCCGGCCCCGTCGTCCACACGCCGCCCCGCTCGCGGGGTCCGTGTCGGAGGCGGGTCCTAGCGTTCCTGAGGTCGGACGCACCGACGACACGTCAGGCCCATCCCCGTCCGCGGGGAGCCGGCCGCCCAACACCTGAGGTGAGGACATGCCCGCTCCTGCGGACCGCGAGAAGGCCCTCGACGCCGCTCTGCTGAACATCGACAAGGCGTTCGGCAAGGGCTCGGTCATGAGGCTCGGCGACGAAGTTCGCCCGCCCATCGAAGTCATCCCCAC
Source organism: Kineococcus siccus (assembly GCF_009906795.1). Classification (GTDB taxonomy): domain Bacteria; phylum Actinomycetota; class Actinomycetes; order Actinomycetales; family Kineococcaceae; genus Kineococcus; species Kineococcus siccus. The sequence continues at coordinate 16,218 of NZ_JAAALN010000022.1, read as the reverse complement.
CGGCTCCATCGCGCTGGACATCGCGCTCGGCATCGGCGGCCTGCCCCGCGGCCGCGTCGTGGAGATCTACGGCCCGGAGTCCTCCGGCAAGACGACCGTGGCCCTGCACGCCGTGGCCAGCGCCCAGCGCGCCGGCGGCATCGCCGCCTTCATCGACGCCGAGCACGCGCTCGACCCGGACTACGCGAAGAAGCTGGGTGTCGACACCGACGCGCTGCTCGTCTCGCAGCCCGACACGGGCGAGCAGGCGCTCGAGATCGCGGACATGCTGATCCGCTCCGGCGCACTGGACATCATCGTCATCGACTCCGTCGCCGCGCTCGTGCCGCGCGCGGAGATCGAGGGCGAGATGGGCGACAGCCACGTCGGTCTGCAGGCGCGGCTCATGTCGCAGGCGCTGCGGAAGATCACCGGCGCCCTGAGCAACTCCGGCACCACCGCGATCTTCATCAACCAGCTGCGCGAGAAGATCGGCGTCATGTTCGGCTCGCCCGAGACCACCACGGGCGGCAAGGCGCTGAAGTTCTACTCCTCCGTGCGCCTGGACGTCCGTCGCATCGAGACGCTGAAGGACGGGACGATGCCCATCGGCAACCGGACCCGCGTCAAGGTCGTCAAGAACAAGGTCAGCCCGCCGTTCAAGCAGGCGGAGTTCGACATCATCTACGGGCTCGGGATCTCCCGCGAGGGTGGCCTCATCGACCTCGGCGTCGAGCAGGGCTTCGTCCGCAAGGCGGGTGCCTGGTACACCTACGAGGGCGACCAGCTCGGTCAGGGCAAGGAGAACGCCCGCGCCTTCCTGCGCGACAACCCCGACCTCGGCGACGAGATCGAGAAGCGCATCAAGGAGAAGCTCGGCATCGGGGCGCGGCTCGACGCGCCCGCGGATGCCGCGGCCGAGGAGAAGGTCGACTTCTGAGCCGACGCGAGCGCGGTCCCGCTCCGGAGGCGCCCGACGTCCCGGAGCAGGACCCGCACGAGGTGGCGCGTGCCATCGCTCTGCGCCAGCTGACGATGGCGCCGCGCAGCCGAGCGCAGCTCGCGGACAAGATGTCCGCCAAGGACGTCCCCGAGGCGGTCGCCGGCGCGGTGCTGGACCGTCTCGAGGAGGTCGGGCTCGTCGACGACGCAGCCTTCGCGGGCGCCCTAGTGCGGACCCGGCAGCGCACGCGCGGGCTCGCTCGTCGTGCCCTGGCCCAGGAGCTGCGGACCAAGGGCGTCGACGACGAGACCGCGGAGCAGGCGCTGGTGGAGGTCACCGACGCGTCGGAGGAGGCCGCGGCGCGTGAGGTGCTGCGCAGGCCGCTCGCGGCCACGCGCGGGATGGACCCGGTCCGGCGGCAGCGCCGCCTGACGGGGGCCCTGGCCCGGCGGGGGTACGCCCCCGGCCTGGCGTTCCGCCTCGTCCGCGAGGCTCTGGACCTCGAGGTCACGGGCGACCCGGTCGACGACTGACGGGCCCTCCGTCACCGGCCGCGGAGGTCCGGCGGACACTGGGGTCATGGAGTTCCTCGAGGTGGACGGTCTCGGCCCGGTCAGTCGCGTGGGGCTGGGCACCTGGCAGTTCGGGTCCCGGGAGTGGGGGTACGGCCGCGAGTACGAGTCCGGCACCGCGCACGCCATCGTCCGGCGAGCCCGCGAACTCGGCGTGACCCTGTTCGACACCGCCGAGGTCTACGGCTTCGGCCGCAGCGAGCGCATCCTCAGCGCAGCGCTGGGCGACGGGCGGGACGACGTCGTCGTGGCCAGCAAGGTCTTCCCCGTCCTGCCGCTGCCGGCGGTCGTGCACGCCCGCGCGCACGGCAGTGCCCGTCGGCTGCGGCTGCCGCGCATCCCGCTGTACCAGGTGCACCAGGCCAACCCGCTGTTCCCCGACGCGGTGATCATGCCCGGGATGCGGCGGCTGCTGGACGAGCACCGGATCGGCGCCGTCGGCGTCTCGAACTACTCCCTCGCCCGGTGGCGCGCCGCCGACGCGGCCCTCGGCCGGCCCGTGGTCAGCAACCAGGTCCAGTTCTCCCTCGCCCACCCGGGCGCGCTGGACGACCTGGTGCCCTTCGCGGAGCGGGCGGACCGCATCGTCATGGCGTGGTCACCGCTGGCCCAGGGGGTGCTCGGAGGCCGCTACGACGCCGACCACCGCCCCGGCGGGATGCGGGCCGCGAACCCGCTCTTCTCCGTCGAGAACCTGCGCCGGATCGCCCCGCTGCTCGCGACCGTCCGCGAGGTGGCCGCCGGGCACGACGCGAAGCCCGCCCAGGTGGCGCTGGCGTGGCTGCTGGGCCTGCCCCGGGTCGTCGTCATCCCCGGCGCCTCGAGCGTCGAGCAGCTGGAGTCCAACGTGGCCGCCGCGGACCTGCACCTCGCCGCCGACGAGCAGGCCGCGCTCACCGGCGCCGCTCGCGCCTTCCGGCCCGTCGGCGCGGGGCGGACCCTCGTCGACGCGCTGCGCGCGCGGGCCTCCCGCACCACGGGTTAGACCGCGCTGCCGGACTCCACCTGTGCCGGTGCCCCGGGCATCGCCGCGGTCCGCGTCGCCCGGCTCGTCGTCGACAGCCGCCGTTCGAGGACCTTCGCCGCGGCCGCGACGACCGAGTTCGTCGCGATGTAGACCACGGCGATGACGATCGTCGCCGGCACGAGGTTGAAGTACTGCGTCCCCAGGCCCGTGCCCCAGCGCAGCAGCTCGGAGTAGCCGAGGATGTAGATCAGCGCCGTGTCCTTGAGGATGACGACGACCTGGGCCAGCAGGGACGGCAGCATCGAGCGCAGCGCCTGCGGGAGCAGGATCGTCCACGTGACCTGGCTGGGTGTGAGGCCCACGGCGAGGCCGGCCTCGCGCTGGCCGGCGGGCAGCGCCCGGACCCCCGCGCGGAGGATCTCGGCGATGATCGCGCCGTTGTAGAGCGTCAGCCCGAGCACGCCGCACCAGAAGACGGGCACCGCGCCGCGCGCGCCGTAGAAGAACCAGAACATCATCAGCAGCACGGGAGGCGCGCGCAGGAACTGCACGAGCACCGTCGCCGGCAGCCGCAGCGCCCGGACGGTCGAGAGCCGCAGCGCGGCGAGGACCGCGCCGAGCACGACCGACAGCGCGATCGCGACCAGGGCGATCTTCATCGTCGCCCACCAGGCCCGGAAGAGAGCCCGCTGGATGTCGGCGTAGGTGAAGACGCTCCACTTCGACGCCGTCAGCTGCAGCGCGGACTGCAGGCGCCACACGACGAAGGCGACGACGCCGGCGACCAGGGCGACGCCCACGAGCGTCAGGACGCGGTTCAGCGCCCGGGCCCGCGGGCCCGGGGCGTCGTACAGGACGCTCGTCACGCCGTCACCGCCGCGCGCTCGAGGAGGGCGATGACCGCGGAGACCACGGCCACCAGCAGGACGTAGGCGACGGTGATGCCGAGGAGGATGGGGATCACGGCGTTCCCGTTCTGCTCGATGAGGTTGCGCATCGCGGAGATCAGCTCGTAGTTGCTCGCGGCGGACGCGATCGACGTGTTCTTCAGCATCGCGATGAGGACACTCCCCAGCGGCGGGATGACGGCCTTGACCGCCTGCGGCAGCACGACGAGCGAGAGCACCTGACCGAACGGCAGGCCGATCGCCCGGGCGGCCTCCGCCTGCCCGACCGGCACCGTGTTGATCCCCGAGCGGATGGCCTCGCACACGAAGCACGAGGTGTAGGCGACCAGCGCCAGCACGGCGTAGATCCGGTACTGCGTGCCGACCTCCTCGGTGAACGTGATCCTGAGGATCGGCAGCCCGAGGATGCAGAACACCATGATCAGCGTCAGCGGGGTGTTGCGCACCAGGTTGACGTAGGCCGTGCCCGCGGCGCGCATCGCGGCGCTCGGCGCCACCCGCAGGACGGCGAGCAGCGTGCCGAACACCAGGGAACCCGCGGTGCCCCAGAGGAACAGCACCACCGTTCCCCAGACGCCCCGCCCGAAGGTGTCGAGGTTGTCGACGATGACCTGCACGTCGTCTCCTGTCGTGGTCCGTGCCGGCCCCTCCCGCGGAGGGGACCGGGACAGCGGGGGGCGGGACAGCGGAGGGCGGCCACCGCGCCGTTGAGGTGGCCGCCCGGTCGGAGGGACCGCTCAGCGGCGGTCGGCGAGACCGCTCAGTAGCGGTCGACGGTCGGCGGCTCCGGGTCGGTCCCGCTGCCGCCGAGCGTGAAGTCGTAGGCCTTCTTCCAGTCGCCGTCGCTCACCGCCGCCTCGATGGCGTCGTTGAGGGCGGTGCGCATCGCGGTGTCGCCCTTGGCGATCCCGATGCCGTAGGGCTCCTCGCTGAACGGCGTGCCGACGACCTTGAGCGCGTCGGGCTGCTGCGCCGCGTAGCCGCGCAGGATCGCGTCGTCGGTGGTGACGGCGTCGACCGAGCCCGACGTCAGCTGCTCGACGCACTTGGAGTACGTGTCGAACGTGACGAGCGTGGCCTCGGGGTGCTCGTCGCGGATGCGGGTCGCGGGCGTCGAACCCTCGACCGAGCAGACCTTCTTGCCCGCCAGCGCGTCGACGCCGGTGATGCTCGTGTCGTCCTTGGCGACGAGGAGGTCCTGACCGGCGATGTAGTACGGGCCCGCGAAGTCCACGACCTCCTTGCGCTTGTCGTTGATCGTGTACGACGCGACGACCATGTCCACGGTGCCCTGCTGGAGGAACGGCTCGCGGTTGGCCGAGACGGTCTCGGTGAACTCGATCTTGTCGGGCGTGAGCCCGAGCTTCGCCGCCATGAGCTTGGCGATCTCGATGTCGAAGCCCGCGTACTCCCCGGAGGCCGCGTCCTTCAGGCCGATGCCGGGCTGGTCGGCCTTGACGCCGATCCGGACCTTGCCCGCGGCCTTGATCTTGTCGAAGGTCGGGCTGCCCGTGAGGGCGACGTCCGAGGCGACGGCGTAGCTGGGCGCGGCGTCGCCGCTCGCCGAACCGGCAGCGCCCGTCCCGGTCTGGGGCGAACCCTCCTGGCCGCAGGCGCCGAGGGTCAGGGCGGCCACGAAGGCCGTCGCCGCGAAGGTCGTCGTCCGGTTGCGCGTCATGCGGTGGTCTCCCTGGTGGTGGGGTCGGTCAGTGGGTGAGGATCTTGGACAGGAAGTCCTTCGACCGCTCGTGCCGCGGGGCCGTGAAGAACGTCTCCGGTTCGGCGTCCTCGAGGATCTGGCCGTCGGCCATGAACACCACGCGGTCGGCCGCGCGGCGGGCGAAGCCCATCTCGTGCGTGACGACGACCATGGTCATGCCGTCCTTGGCGAGACCCGTCATCACGTCGAGGACCTCGTTGATCATCTCGGGGTCCAGGGCCGAGGTGGGCTCGTCGAAGAGCATGACCTTCGGCTCCATGGCCAGCGCACGGGCGATCGCGACGCGCTGCTGCTGCCCGCCGGACAGCTGGGCGGGGTACTTGTCGGCCTGCGAGGCGACGCCGACGCGGTCGAGGAGGGCGTCGGCCCGCCTCTTCGCCTCGGCGGCGGACACCCCGCGCACCTTGGTCGGGCCGAGGGTGACGTTCTCGCGGACCGTCTTGTGCGCGAAGAGGTTGAACGACTGGAACACCATCCCGACGTCCGCGCGCAGCTGGGCGAGCTCCTTGCCCTCGGCGGGCAGCTCGGCCCCGTCGATGGTGATCCGGCCGCCGTCGATCGTCTCGAGCCGGTTGATCGTGCGGCACAGCGTGGACTTGCCCGAGCCCGAGGGCCCGATGACGACGACCACCTCGCCGTGGGCGACCGTGAGGTCCACGGCCTTGAGGACGTGCAGCGCGCCGAAGTGCTTGTCCACGCCCTCCAGGACGACGAGCGGGCGCCGGCCGGTGGGGGTCGCGCCCGACCGGGTGGACCGCTGCTGGTCACTCATGGAGGCAGAACGTACAGGTGATCCGCAGGGTGATCAGGTAGCGGCGGCGACGGCGAGCACATCGTGATCCGAGCGTGACGTCCGGGCGGTGACCTACCCTGGACCGTGATGAGCACGCCGACCGTCCCCACCCCCTCCCTGGACGTGGCCGTCCCCGGCGCCACGACGGTCCAGGCGCCGCCGCGCACCTACCAGGTCCGCACGTTCGGCTGCCAGATGAACGTGCACGACTCCGAGCGCCTGTCGGGTCTGCTCGAGGACGCGGGGTACGTGCGCTTCGACGAGGCGGGGGTCACCGAGCCGGACGTCGTCGTGTTCAACACGTGCGCCGTGCGCGAGAACGCCGACAACAAGCTGTACGGCAACCTCGGCCACCTGGCGCCCGTCAAGGAGCGCCGCCCGGGGATGCAGATCGCGGTGGGCGGCTGCCTGGCGCAGAAGGACCGCGGCGAGATCGTCCGCAAGGCGCCCTGGGTGGACGTCGTCTTCGGGACCCACAACGTCGGGTCGCTGCCGGTGCTGCTGGAGCGGGCGCGGCACAACGCCGAGGCCCAGGTGGAGATCCTCGAGTCGCTGGACGTGTTCCCCTCCACGCTCCCGACGCGGCGCGAGTCGCCCTACGCGGCGTGGGTCAGCATCAGCGTGGGCTGCAACAACTCCTGCACCTTCTGCATCGTGCCGGCGCTGCGCGGCAAGGAGAAGGACCGCCGCCCCGGCGACGTGCTCGCGGAGATCGAAGCCCTGGTGGGCGAGGGCGTCCTCGAGGTGACGCTGCTCGGGCAGAACGTCAACACCTACGGCGTGGAGTTCGGCGACCGGCTGGCCTTCGGCAAGCTGCTGCGCGCCACGGGCGGCATCGAGGGGCTCGAGCGCGTGCGGTTCACCAGCCCGCACCCGTCCAGCTTCACCGACGACGTCGTGGACGCCATGGCCGAGACGGCGAACGTCATGCCGGGCCTGCACATGCCGCTGCAGTCGGGGTCCGACCGCGTCCTGCGGGCGATGCGACGCTCCTACCGCCGCAGCCGGTTCCTGGGCATCATCGACCGGGTGCGGGCGTCCATCCCCGACGCCGCGATCACCACCGACATCATCGTCGGGTTCCCGGGGGAGACGGAGGAGGACTTCCAGCAGACGCTGGAGGTCGTCGAGCAGGCGCGCTTCTCCAGCGCCTTCACGTTCCAGTACTCCCCGCGCCCGGGCACGCCCGCGGCCACGATGGGCGAGCAGGTCCCCAAGCAGGTCGTCCAGGAGCGCTACGTCCGGCTGACGGCGCTGCAGGACGAGATCGCCTACGCGGAGAACCGCGCCCAGGCCGGCCGCACCCTCGACGTCCTCGTCGCCGAGGGGGAGGGCCGCAAGGACGCTGCGACGCAGCGCCTTTCGGGCCGCGCACCCGACAACCGGCTCGTGCACTTCAGCGTGCCCGCCGGCGCCGACGTGCCCCGCCCGGGTGACGTCGCGACCGTGACGGTCACCCGTGGGGCGCCGCACTACCTCGAGGCCGACGACACCACGGCCTACGCGCTGCGCCGCACCCGCGCCGGGGACGCCTGGCAGGCGCGCCAGGCGGCCCCGGAGCCCGCGGGCCCGCGACCGGTCACCCTCGGTCTGCCGACGCTGCGGACCCGCTGACCGCGACCGGCGCGCCGCGTCAGAGCGGCAGCGGACCCGGCGAGGGTTCCGGCGCGGGAGCCGGCTCCGGGCCGGGCTCGGGCACGAGCGGTTCGCCCGGGCGTCCCGGCGCGGGGACGGGCGAGGGCGGCTCGGGCGCGCCGGGCGGCGTCGTCGGGATGGTCACCGCGGGCCCGTCATGGGGGTGCCGTCGGAGGCGACGCCGCCGGTCATGGGCGTCCCGTCCGAGCCGGCCGGGGTGGACGGAGCGGCCGCGGGCTCGCCCACGACCTTGTGCACGCCGGTCTGGGCCGCGCCGGCCGCCTTGGCGATCGTGTCCGCGTACTTGCCGTCCGTCCGCGTGTTGACGAACGTCGCCGCCTTGTCCACGGCGCCCGTCGCGGTGTCCTTGTGCTCCGCCGCGAAGGCGCCGGCCTTGCGGGCGGCGTCCTCGGCGGCCTTCTTGAGGTAGTTGAGCGTTCCCACGGTGATCTCCTCCTGCTGACTGCCGGCCTGCTCTGGCGCTCCAGAGGGTGCCCCACTGTCTGCCACCATGCGGCGGTGGGCCAGTCGACGTGCGATCACCCGCCGGACGTGGTGGCGGTCGTGGGGCCGACCGCGTCCGGCAAGTCCGACGTGGGCGTCGCCCTGGCGCGGCAGCTGCCCGGCGGTGGCGAGGTCGTCAACGCGGACGCCATGCAGCTCTACCGCGGGATGGACGTCGGCACCGCGAAGCTGACCGAGGTGGAGCGGCGCGGCGTGCCGCACCACCTGCTCGACGTCCTCGACGTGCACCAGACCGCTGACGTCGCGGGGTACCAGCGGCAGGCGCGCGACGCGTTCACGGAGATCACCGCCCGGGGGCGGACCCCGCTGCTCGTCGGCGGGTCCGGCCTGTACGTGCGCGCCGCGCTCGACGACCTCCGCTTCCCGGGCACCGACCCCGCGGTCCGCGCCCGCTGGGAGGCCGAGCTGGCGGCGCGCGGACCGGCGGACCTGCACGCCGAGCTCGCCCGGCGCGACCCGGACGCGGCGGCGCGCATCCTGCCCTCCAACGGCCGGCGCACGGTGCGGGCCCTGGAGGTCGGCGAGATCACGGGGCAGCCGTTCGCCGCGTCGCTGCCCGACCCGCGCTACGTCCGGCCCGCCCTGCAGGTCGGCCTCGCCGTGCCGCGCGAGCAGCTGGACGCCCGCATCGACGCCCGCGTGCGGCGGATGTGGGACACCGGCCTCGTGGCCGAGGTCGAGCGGCTGGCCGCGCAGGGACTGCGGGAGGGGCGCACGGCGTCGCGGGCGCTCGGGTACGCGCAGGTCTTGGCCGCGCTCGACGGTGCCGGGACGCTCGAGGAGGCCGCCGAGGCGACGGCGCGGCTGACCCGCCGCTTCGCGCGCAAGCAGGAGTCGTGGTTCCGCCGCGACCCCCGGGTGCACTGGCTCGACGCGCCGGACGGCGCCGACCCCGAGGAGCTGGCCGCGCGCGTCCGGCGGCTCCTGGCGGCCCGGGCGAGCGCCGTAGGCTCCCCGACGTGAGCACCCAGACCCCGGACGCCGGCGCCGGACTGCCCTTCACCAAGGGCCACGGCACCGAGAACGACTTCGTCCTCGTCGCCGACCCCGACGGGACGTGGGCCCCCACCGCAGCCGAGGTCGCCCGCGTCTGCGACCGGCGCGCGGGCCTCGGCGCCGACGGCCTGATCCGCGTCGTCCGCAGCGCCGCGCTGCCCGAGGGGGCGGACGTCGCGGGCGCCGCCGAGTGGTTCATGGACTACCGCAACGCCGACGGCTCGCTCGCCGAGATGTGCGGCAACGGCGTCCGCGTCTTCGCCGAGTTCCTGCTGCAGGAGGGCCACCTGCCGGCCGAGTCCGGCGACGGCCGCTGGTTCGGCGTGGGCACCCGCTCGGGCGTCAAGCGGCTGCGGCGCGAGCCGGACGGCCGCTGGACCGCCGACATGGGCGCCTGGCGGCTCGCGGGCGGCGAGCGCGCCCTGGCCGACGGCTCCGACGCCCTCGTCGCCGTGCCGGGACTGGGCGTCGTGCGCCCCGCCCTGACGCTGGACCTCGGCAACCCGCACACGGTCGTGGCGCTCGCGGAACCCGCCGAGCTGGCGCAGGCGGACCTGACGACGGCGCCCGAGGTCGACCCCGTCCCCCCGCACGGCACCAACGTCGAGCTGGTCGTCCCGCTGCTGGGCGTCGACGTCACGGGCGACGCGGTCGCCGACATCGGCGACGTGCGCATGCGCGTGCACGAGCGCGGGTCGGGCGAGACGCGCTCGTGCGGCACCGGGGCCTGCGCGGCCGCGCTCGCCGTGCGCGCGTGGGCCGGTGCGGGCGGCCCGGACGTCTACCGCGTCGAGGTCCCCGGCGGCGACCTGGTCGTGTCCGTGGCGGAGGGCTCGAGCCTGGTGGCCGGCACGGTCTGGCTGACGGGCCCCGCGGTGCTGGTGGCCCGCGGCACGCTCGCCCCGGCGCTGCTCGCGCCCACGGCGGAGGGCGCCCTCAGCGCCTCGTGAGCGTCAGCACCCGGAACCCCTTGGCGGTGCCGGTGCGCTCGACGTCGACGTCGGGCACTCCGCCGGCGGCGATCCACGCCTGCAGCGAGTCCGCGCCGAGGTTCTTCTGCACGACCAGGTGCGCCCGGCCCCCGGGCGGCAACCGGGTGCACCAGCGGTGCAGCAGGTCGTGCAGCGCGGGCTTGCCGATGCGGATCGGCGGGTTGGACCAGACCTCGGCGAAGCGCACGTCGTCGGGCACGTCGTCGGGCAGGACCGCGCGCACGTCGAGCCCGAGCCGCTCCGCGTTGCGCCGCACCAGGTCCAGCGCCCGCTCGTTGACGTCGACGGCCCACACCGTCCGGCGGGGCTGCGCGAGGGCCACGGTCAGGGCGACCGGACCCCAGCCGCAGCCGAGGTCGAGGACGTCACCGGTCGCCTCGGCGTCGGGCTCGACGTGCGGCAGGAGCACCGCGGTGCCGCGGTCCACCCGGTCACCGCTGAAGACGCCCCGCGCGGTGGTCACGGTGAGCTCCCGGCCGGCGAGGGTGACGTGCAGCTCGCGGCGCTCGTCCGCCGTCGCGGGCCGCGCGGTGAAGTAGTGCTCGCCCTCGGTCGTGCTCACGCGGACAGGGTACGGGCGCGTCCCCGGGTCAGGGCGGCTGTGGACGGGGCGGGCTGTGGACGGCGCGGCGGGGGGCCCGCCACGGTGAAATAGCGTCGCCGCCGTGGCCGTTGACTGAGAAGCTGGGCCGCGACGCCAGCAGCACCGTCCGGTGCGGTCGCGTCCCGGTACCGACCGAGGAGGTCCATGAACAAGCGCTACAGCCGAGCGTCCGCGGAGGCCCAGCAGGCCGCCGAGGAGCAGCGCAGCTCCGACGCTCGCAGCGCCCTGCCGGACACGACGCCCGAGGACACGCCCGCCGTCGAGGCGGCCGCTGCCGAGCACGTCTCGGACGCCGAGTTCGACCGCGCCCTGGCCCGGATCCTGTCCGGGCACGCCGACGCCCTGCCCGCCGCCACCGACGGCGCCGCGGAGCACTCCACCCTCGACGGGGACCAGCTCGACCTCGCCGACCGACGGGCCCTTCGCCGGGCCGCGGGCCTGTCCACCGAGCTCACCGACGTCACCGAGGTCGAGTACCGGCAGCTGCGCCTCGAGCGCGTCGTGCTCGCCGGCGTCTGGTCCTCGGCGGACTCCACGCGGCCGGAGGCGGAGGTCTCCCTGCAGGAGCTCTCGGCGCTCGCGGCCACCGCGGGCTCCGACGTCCTCGCGGGCGTCCTGCAGCGGCGCGCCACGCCCGACCCGGCGACCTTCCTGGGCGCCGGCAAGGCCGCGGCGCTCGCCGACCTCGTGGCGCAGGAGGGCGCCGACACCGTCGTCTGCGACGGCGAGCTGTCGGCGTCCCAGCGCCGCGGGCTGGAGGACATCGTCAAGGTCAAGGTCGTCGACCGCACGGCCGTGATCCTCGACATCTTCGCCCAGCACGCCAAGAGCCGGGAGGGCAAGGCGCAGGTCGAGCTCGCGCAGCTCGAGTACCTGCTCCCGCGCCTGCGCGGCTGGGGCGAGTCGATGTCCCGGCAGGCCGGTGGCCGCGTGGCCGCCGGTGCGGGGATCGGCTCGCGCGGCCCCGGTGAGACGAAGATCGAGCTGGACCGGCGCCGCATCCGCACCCGGATGGCCAAGCTGCGCCGCGAGATCACGGGCATGAAGACCGCCCGCGACGAGAAGCGCTCGGTGCGCCTGACCCGCTCGATCCCGTCCGTGGCCATCACGGGCTACACCAACGCGGGCAAGTCCTCGCTGCTCAACCGCCTGACCGGGGCGGGCGTGCTGGTCGAGGACGCGCTCTTCGCCACGCTGGACCCGACGGTCCGCAAGGCGCTGACGCCGGAGAACCGGCCGTACACGCTGACCGACACGGTCGGCTTCGTGCGGTCGCTGCCGCACCAGCTCGTGGAGGCGTTCCGCTCCACGCTGGAGGAGGTGGCCGAGGCCGACCTCGTCCTGCACGTGGTCGACGGGTCCCACCCGGACCCGGAGGGGCAGCTCGCCGCCGTGCGCGCGGTCCTCGCCGACGTCGACGCGCAGGACGTGCCGGAACTCGTCGCGATCAACAAGGCGGACGCCGCGGACCCGGAGGTCCTGCAGCGCCTGCTGCGCCGCGAGCGCGGCTCGATCGCCGTCTCGGCCCGCACGGGTCAGGGCGTCGAGGAGCTGCGGGCCCTGGTGGCCCAGCGGCTGCCCGTGCCGGACGTCGAGCTCGACGTGTGCGTGCCCTACGAGCGCGGCGACCTGGTGCACCGCGCCCACACCTCGGGGCAGGTCCTCACCGAGGAGCACACCGACGCGGGGACGCGCATGCGCGTCCGGGTCCGGCCGCGGCTCGCCGCGGACCTGGGCCCCTTCCGCGCCGCCACGGCCTGACGTCGCCGACGATGCTGCGGTGAGCACCACGACGTCGTCCGCGACCCCCGGGCCCGCCCCGGGGGCCTCGGGCGGGGCCGCCACGGCCGGCGAGGAGGTCGGCAGCCGCGAGGCGGCCGACCTCCTCGGCGTCGTGGTCGACGCGCTCGGCGGCCAGCGGCGCGAGGGCCAGGTGCGGATGGCCCAGGAGGTCACCGACGCGGTCCGCACCCAGCGGCACCTGCTCGTGCAGGCCGGCACCGGCACCGGCAAGTCGATGGCCTACCTCGTCCCCGCGGTCGCGCACGCCGTCACGACCGGCCGGACCGTCGTCGTGACCACGGCCACGCTCGCGCTGCAGGCGCAGGTCGTGGACCGGGACCTGCCGCGCGTGGCGGAGGCCCTCACGCCCCTGGTGCACCGCGCCCCGACGTGGGAGCTGCTCAAGGGCCGCGCGAACTACCTGTGCCGCAACAAGCTCGACGGCGGCTTCCCCGCCGACGAGGGCGCGCTGTTCGACGTCGGCGCCCCGACCGCCGACACCGGGGCGGACACGGGCCGCCTGGGCCGCGACGTCGTGCGCCTGCGGGAGTGGGCCGGGACCACGACCACGGGCGACCGCGACGAGCTCGACCCGGGCGTCAGCGACCGCGCCTGGCGCCAGGTGTCCGTCTCGGCGCGCGAGTGCCTGGGCGCCCAGCGCTGCCCGGTGGCCGCCGAGTGCTTCTCCGAGCGGGTGCGCGCCCGGGCCCGCACGGTCGACGTCGTCGTCACCAACCACGCCATCACGGCCATCGACGCCCTCGAGGGCGGTCAGCTGCTGCCCGAGCACGACGTGCTCGTCGTCGACGAGGCGCACGAGCTCGCCGACCGGGTCACCGCCGTCGCCACCGCCGAGCTGTCCGCCGCCGTCCTGCACGGCGCCTCGCGCCGGCTGCGGCGCTCGGCCGGCATCGTCGCCGACGCCCTCGACGACGCCACGGTGGCGCTGGAGGCCGCGCTGGACGACGCGGCCCCCGGGCGCCTGGACCGCTGGCCCGAGGCGCTGCGCACGGCGGTCACGAGCGTGCGCGACGCCTCCCGGACGGCCCTGAGCGACCTCAAGGACGCCACCGAGGGCGCCCTGAAGGAGGAGGACCCCGAGAACCGCGGTGCCCGCCAGCTCGCGCGCGCGGCGCTGCAGGAGGTCTTCTCCGTCGCCGACCGCCTCACCGACGACTCCGACCACGACGTCGCCTGGGTCACGGCCGGGGGGCCGGGCGGGGCCGCCCGCGCGCCGTCGCTGCACGTCGCGCCGCTGTCGGTGGCCGGGCTGCTGCGTGAGCGGGTGTTCTCCGAGCGGGTCGTGGTCGCGACGTCGGCGACGCTGGCGGTCGGCGGGTCCTTCGACGCCGTGGCGGGGGCGTTCGGGCTCCGGACCTCTGCGGGCGACAAGGCACCCTGGACGGGCGTCGACGTCGGCAGCCCGTTCGACTACCCGCGGCAGGGGATCCTCTACGTGGCCCGCCACCTGCCGCCCCCGGGCCGCAGCGGCGCGTCCGAGGCCGTGTTCGCCGAGCTCGCCGCCCTCGTCGACGCGGCGGGCGGCCGGACGCTGGGGCTGTTCTCCTCCCGCCGCGGGGCCGAGGAGGCCGCCGAGGAGGTGCGCCGGCGCACGGGTCGCACCGTGCTGTGCCAGGGCGACGACCGCCTCCCGAAGCTCGTGCGCGCCTTCACCGCCGACCCCGGCACCTCCCTGTTCGGGACCATGTCCCTCTGGCAGGGCGTCGACGTGCCGGGGGAGTCGTGCCAGCTCGTGGTCATCGACCGCATCCCCTTCCCCCGTCCCGACGACCCGCTGATGTCGGCGCGGGCCAAGGCCGTGGACGCGGCGGGCGGCAACGGGTTCCTCACGGTCTCCGCCGCCCACGCGGCCGTGCGCCTCGCGCAGGGCGCGGGCCGGCTGATCCGCGCGACGGGTGACCGCGGTGTCGTGGCGGTCCTGGACGCGCGGCTCGCGACCGCCCGCTACGGCGGGTTCCTGCGCGACACGCTGCCGGACTTCTGGCCGACGACCTCGCCCGAGGTGGCGCACGAGGCCCTGCGGCGGCTGGCCCGGCCGAGCACCGCCGGGTGATCCGTGGCGACGGGGTGAACATCCCGGCGGTGGGGCTGACGGCCGCGTCGCGGGAGTGCCATGCTCCCGGCGTGGGCACCGTCGGCTTCCTGCACACCGCGGACGCGCACGTCCGGGCCTTCCGTGCGCTCCTCGCGGAACGGGACCCGCGGCTGCGCGAGGCGCACCTCGTCGACACCGGCCTGCTCGAGGCCGCCCGCCGCGAGGGCGTCGAGGCGGTCGGCGACGCGATCGAGGACCGCCTGCGGCGCCTGCTGCGCGACGGGGCCGACGTGGTCGTCTGCACCTGCTCCACCATCGGCGCCCACGCGGAGGCCGTGGGCCGCGCCGCGGGCATCCCCGTGCTCCGCGTCGACCGGCCGATGGCCGAGGCCGCCGTGCGGGCCGGGCGCCGCATCGCCGTGGTGAACTCCCTCGACGAGGCGGCCGCCACGGTCCACCCGCTGCTGCGCGAGTGCGCCGCCGACTACGGCCGCGAGGTCGAGCTCGTGGACGTCGAGTGCAACGACACGTGGGCGTCCTTCGAGGACGGCGACCTGCTGACCTACGCCACCGGCGTGGCCGACGCCGTGCGGCGCGCCGTGCTCGGCAGCGCCGAGCGCGTCGACGTGGTCGTCCTCGCCCAGGCCAGCATGGCCGGGGCGGCGCCCCTGCTGCGGGACCTGTCCGTCCCCGTCCTCACGACGCCGCGGCTGGCCGTCGAGGGAGCCGTCGAGCTGGTGGTCGGCGCCGCGCTCTGACGGCGCCGCGGCCCTCCCCGACCGGCGTCACCCACCGCCCCGCGCGGCGGGGGCCCGGCCGACCCCCGCCCGCGCGGTCTCAGAGGCTGCGCAGGACCGCCGTGACGCGTCCCAGCACCGTCGCCTCGTCCCCGTCGATGGGGTCGTAGACCGGGTTGCGCGGCAGCAGCTTGACGTGACCGTCCTTGCGCTGCAGCACCTTCACGGTGGCCTCGCCGTCGATCATGGCGGCGACGACGTCGCCGTTCTCGGCCGTGGGCTGCTGCCGGACGACGACCCAGTCCCCGTCGCAGATGGCGGCGTCGACCATCGAGTCCCCGACGACGCGGAGCATGAAGTGCTGCCCCGCCCCGACGAGCTGGGCGGGCAGCGGGAAGACGTCCTCGACGAGCTGCTCGGCGAGGATCGGCCCGCCGGCCGCGATGCGCCCCACGAGCGGCACCCACGTCGGGGTGGGGCGGTCGTCGGCCGGGGTGCCGTCGTCCGCCGTGACCACGCCGATCGCGGACGCCGGCACGGCGGCCGGGGGCGCGACGACCTCGAGCGTGCGGGGCCGCCGCGGGTCCTTGCGGAGCAGGCCCATGCGCTCGAGGGCCTTGACCTGGTGCGCCACGCTGCTGGGGCTCGTGAGCCCGACGGCGGTGCCGATCTCGCGCATGCTGGGGGGGTACCCGCGGCGCTCGACGGCGTCCCGGATGCACTCCAGCACCAGGCGCTGACGCGGCGTCAGCCCGGCGGAGTCCAGCGGCCCGTCGGGCAGCTGGTGCACCGGGGCCCGGTGGCCCGTTCCTGCGGCGTCGTCCACTCCTGCGGCCACGTCCACTCCTCGTCCTCGCGCTCCTCGTCCCAGGTCCGTTCCAGGGCCCGGAGTGGCCTCCCACGCTAGCCAGTCGGCGGTGGGAAGATCAAACACCTGTTCGAACGTGTCGCGCGGCGGCGCGGACGTCACGAGGGACGCGAGGAGCTCCTCCGTGGCGCGGGAGCGGTC
>NZ_JAAALN010000229.1 GCF_009906795.1 Kineococcus siccus | reverse complement strand
GCTGGGTGGCGCTCACGGTGACCTCCTCGTCGGGCCGGGTCCTCGGTGTCCGGTCGACCCCGACAGCCCGGCGGTGAGGAGGGCGACGCTAGCCGCTGTCCACAGGCGCGGCACAGCCGACGCACCGCGGCGTCAGGGCAGGCGGACCTGCGCGGGGCGGCGCCGGGACGCGTGCGTCGTCACGGCGCCGAGGAACAGCACCGCGCCGACGGCCTCGAGCGTCTCCTCCACGGCCGTGACCCCCGCGTACGGCACGCTGGCGGTCCGCACCCACTGCGTGGTGGTCGTCCGCGGGGCGGCGCCGGGCTCCAGCTGGGTCGTCGTCGTCGTCACCGGCACCCCGACGCGGTCGGCCGTCACGCCGCCCACGAGCTCCATGCCGACCGCGCCGCCGACGTACACCCCGCCGGCCAGGACGAACGCCCGGCGCGTCGCGGCGGGCAGGGCGAGCAGGAACCGCAGGAACAGCAGGCCGACCACGACGACGACCGGGACGGCCACCACGACCCACGAGAACCGCAGGGCGCCGGAGAGGTCGAGGGCGGCGCGGAGCGGACCCGTCAGCCGTTCGTGCAGCGAGGTGAGCTCGTCGGCCGAGAGGAACCCGAAGACGAGCGACAGGGCGCGCCAGTGCCGGTGCCAGGGCGAGCCCGCGGCCCGCTCGGCCGAGGCCAGCGCCCACAGCCGCGCGGCCGCGGCGGCGAGCAGCAGGGTCGAGAACCAGGCGGGCAGCCCGGCCTCCCGGTCGACGTCCAGCAGCGGTTCGAGGCCCTGCAGCGCCGTGACGCCCCCGAGCAGCCGCAGCGCCTGCAGCCCGACGCTGACCACGGCCAGGGCGAGCGCGGCGGCCAGCAGGACCGCCGTCCAGCGCCCCGGCAGCCGCGTCGCGCGGAGCACCTCGCGCGCCGAGCTCCGCGCGGGGGCCGCACCCGCCGGCGGCGGAGCGACCCGATGACCGCGAGGTGAACGACGGATGAGCACGCGGTGATGATGCCAGGCGAACGGGTGGTCGTCCGGTCGCGGGCTCACGTCGGGCGGCCACGGTGCCGACACGCTGAGTGGTCGACGTCCTCCGCCCCGGCGGTTAGCATCGACCACCACCATCCAGAGCGGTCGAGAGTCCTGGCTCACTGACGCCGCAGCAACCCCCCGAGCCCGGGCGAGGGTGCTAACGCCAGGTCGATGGAGCACTCATGAGGTCCACGTCCCCTCGTCCCGAGCGCCGCGACCCCTCGCGGGGTGTGCTGCGGTGACCCTCGCCCCTCTCCTGCAGAGGGGTCCGGGTCGCCCGACGATCAGCTTCGAGCTCTTCCCGCCGCGTTCGCGCGACGGCGAGGACACGGTGCGCCGCACCGTGTCCGCTCTCGCTGACGTCTGCCCGGACTTCTTCTCGGTCACCTACGGCGCCTCGGGGTCCACCCGCGGGGCCAGCCTGGGCCTGCTGGCCCACGTCCTCGCGGAGACGCCCGTCGCCGCCGTGGCCCACCTGACCTGCGTCGGGGCGAGCCGCCGCGAGGTCGTCGAGACCGCGTCCGCCGTCCTCGCCACCGGGGTCCGCAACGTGCTCGCCCTGCGCGGGGACCCGCCCGCCGGGGCCGGTCCGTGGCGGCCGCACGCCGACGGGGTGGACCGCGCCTGCGACCTCGTCGAGCTGCTGCAGGTGGTCGAACGGCGGCGGCTCGCGCTGCGCGGCGGCTCCCGCCCCGTGGACGAGGGACCGCTGAGCCTGGCCGTGGCGGCCTTCCCCACGAGCGGAGCCGGCGCGGACCTCCTCGCCCTGCGCGCCAAGCAGGACGCCGGCGCCGACTTCGCGATCGCCCAGGTCTGCTACGACGCAGCGGAGTTCGCGGGGTTCGTCGCCCGGGCCCGCGCCGCGGGCATCACCCTGCCGATCCTGCCGGGGATCATCCCGACCACCGACCCCGCGCGGCTGCTGCGCCTGCAGCAGCTGACCGGCGTCGTGGTGCCGCGGGAGCTGCTGGCCCGGCTGGAGTCCGCGCAGGAGCACGGGGACGCCGCCCGCCACCGCGAGGGCGTGCGCCTGACCCGGGCCTTCGCGCAGCGGCTCCTCGACGACGGCGCGCCCGGGCTGCACCTCTACACGTTCAACTCCCACCACGCCGCGCTGGACGTGCTCGAGGGCCTGGCCCTGGGCGCCCGGACCGCGGTCCCCGACGAACGCGCCGCGCTCGCGGCAGGACGAGGCCGACGATGACCGCGACGAGGACCGACAGCACCGCGACCACCACGGCCGGCTGGGCGGCCACGGTCCTCGGCTACCCGCGCATCGGGCCGCGCCGGGAGAGCAAGCGGGCCCTCGAGGCGCTGTGGGCCGGGCGCGCCGACCCCGCGCAGACGGAGGCGGCGCTGGCGGCCGTGCGCACCCGCACCCTGCGGCGGCTGAACGCCCTCGGCCTGCACGCCCACGACGCGTCGATCCCCACGCCGTCCACCTCCTACGACCAGGTCCTCGACGCGGCGCTCGCCGTCGGCGCGGTGCCACCGCGCTTCGCCGACGTCGTCGGCGCCGACGGCCGGGTCGACCTCGCGGGCGTCGCCACGATCGCCCGCGGTCGCGGTGCGGACGCGCCGCTGGAGATGACGAAGTGGTTCGACACCAACTACCACCACCTCGTCCCCGAGATCGCGCCGGACACCCGGTTCTCCTTCGCCGACGACCGCGGGGTGCGCGAGTTCTCCGAGGCGCTGGCCGAGGGCTACCTCACGCGACCCGTCGTCGTCGGGCCCGTCACGTTCCTGCTGCTGGCGAAGGCGGCCACGGGCAGCCCCGCGGGGTTCCGTCCGCTCGACCGCCTCGACGACCTGCTCCCCGCCTACGCGGACCTCCTGAGCGCCTACGCCGCAGCGGGTGCGGCGTGGGTCCAGCTGGACGAACCCGCCCTGGTGAGCGACTCGGCGACCGCCGGGCTGCCGGGCCTGGCCGACGCCGTGACCCGCGCGTGCGCCACGCTCGCGGCGGTGCGGCCGGGGCCGTCGCTGCTCGTCGCGGCGCCCTACGGCGACCTGGGCGAGGCGCTCGGCTGGATCGCGGGCACCGACGTCGCGGGCGTCGCCCTCGACCTGGTCCGCGGCGGGCGGCCCGTCGCGGGCACGGAGGGGCTGCGGGACAAGGTGGTCGTGGGCGGGGTGGTCGACGGGCACAACGTCTGGCGCACCGACCTCGCCCCCGCGCTGGCGACGCTGCACGACCTGCAGGGCGTCGCGGGGCACGTGGTGGCCGGGACGTCGACGTCGCTGCTGCACGTGCCCCACGACGTCGCCGACGAACCGCAGCTCGACGAGCGGCTGCGCGGCTGGCTGGCCTTCGCGGACCAGAAGGTCGCGGAGGTCGTCACGCTGGGCACCGCCCTGCGCGACCCGGCGGCCGTCGCGGACGTCGTCGCCGCGTCGTCCTCGGCCCGCGCCGACCGGCTGAGCGCCCCCGGCGTCGTGCGCCCGGAGGTCCGCGAGCGCCTCGCCGGCCTGAGCGAATCGGCGTTCTCCCGCAACGAGTACGCGATCCGGCGCGCCGTGCAGGAGGAGGCGCTCGGCCTACCCGTGCTGCCCACCACGACGATCGGGTCGTTCCCGCAGACCCCGGAGATCCGGCGTGCCCGGGCAGCGGCCGCGCGGGGGGACCTGGCGCCGACGGAGTACGAGACGTTCCTGCGCGCGGAGATCGAGCGCGTCGTCCGGTTGCAGGAGGACCTGGGCCTGGACGTCCTCGTGCACGGGGAACCCGAGCGCAACGACATGGTGCAGTACTTCGCCGAGAACCTCGACGGGTTCGCCGTCACGGCCGACGGGTGGGTCCAGAGCTACGGCACGCGCTGCGTGCGCCCGCCGATCCTGTTCGGCGACGTCACCCGCCTCGCCCCGATCACGGTGCCCTGGAGCGCCTACACCGCCTCGCTCACGCCGAAGCCGGTGAAGGGGATGCTGACGGGCCCCGTGACGATCCTCGCGTGGTCCTTCGTGCGCGACGACCAGCCGCTGGGCGACACGGCCCGGCAGGTGGCGCTGGCGCTGCGCGACGAGATCGCCGACCTCGAGGCGGCGGGCATCTCCATCGTCCAGGTGGACGAACCCGCGCTGCGGGAACTCCTGCCGCTGCGCACGATCGACCAGCCCGCGTACCTGCGCTGGTCGGTGGAGTCGTTCCGGCTCGCGACGTCCGGGGTGGCCGACGCGACCCAGGTCCACACGCACCTGTGCTACTCGGAGTTCGGCGAGGTGATCGGCGCGATCGACGGCCTGGACGCCGACGTCACGAGCATCGAGGCGGCCCGCTCGCGCATGGAGGTGCTCCCGGACATCGCGGCGGCGGGTCTCGCGCGCGGCATCGGTCCCGGCGTCTACGACATCCACTCGCCCCGCGTCCCCGGCGTCGCGGAGGTCACGGAGCTCCTGCGCCTCGCGGTCGGGTCGGTCTCCGCGCGCCAGCTGTGGGTGAACCCCGACTGCGGGCTGAAGACCCGCGGCTACTCCGAGACGGAGCAGTCGCTGCGCCACCTCGTCGCGGCGGCCCGCACCGTGCGCGAGGAGCTGGCGGCCACGCCCGTCCGCTGAGCACCCGCGCCCGGCGACCCCGGCCCCCGCCCGGCGAGCGGGGAGCGTTCGCGGAGAGGGGGCGTTCAAGGAGCGGGGCCGTCCTGCCGAACCACCGGCATGACCCGCCACCGCGTCCGCACCGCTCTGCTCGCCGTCGCCGGGGCGGGGCTGCTCGGCGGCTGCGCGCTGCCGGCCACGGCCACCGGGCCGGCCGCCGCGCCCCGGAGCGCCGAGGTCGCCACGGCCGGCCCCGCCGCGGTGCGCCCGGCGCCCGAGCACGCCTTCGTGCACCCGCTCTACCGGCCGCGGGCCGCGGCGGGAGCCACCGCGGGGGCCGCACCGGGTGCCGAGGGCCGGCCCGGGAGCGGGACCGGTGACGTGCTGGGCTCCGGCGACGTGCTGGGCCCCGGCGACGTGCTGGGCCCCGGCGACGTGCTCGAGCCCGGTGACGTGGTCGCCGTGCCCAGGACCGCGCCGCGGGCGGTGTTCCGGCCCCTCTGAGGCTCGCGGGCGCCTCTGCGAAGCTGGGCCCGTGCCTCACCAGACCCCGGAGCCGGCTGCCCCGCGCGACGTCGCGCTCGTCGGGGGCCGCGTCCTGCGCCTCACGCCGGAGTGGGCGGGAGAGCACGAGGACGTCACGGTCCTGCTGCGCGGCGGGCGGATCGCGGCGGTCGGCGCGGACGTCGAGGTCCCGGCCGGCGCCGAGGTGGTCGACGTCGCCGGCCACTGGGTCCTGCCGGGGTTCGTCGAGGCCCACACCCACCTCGGCGTGCACGCCGAGGGCGAGGGGTGGCACGGCGCGGACGTCAACGAGAAGGGCTCGCCCGGCGCCCGGCTGCGCTCGCTCGACGGCCTGGACCCCGCCGACCGCGGGTTCGCCGACGCCCTCGCGGGCGGGGTGACGACCGCGATGATCCTGCCCGGGTCGGGCAACGTCGTCGGCGGCCAGACGGCCGCCGTGAAGACGTGGGGGCGCACGGTCGAGGAGATGCTGCTCCGGGCCCCCGTCGGCGTGAAGAGCGCGCTGGGCGAGAACCCCAAGCGCGGCGGCGGCTCCGCCCCGACCACGCGCATGGGCGTCGCGGCCCACCTGCGCGACGCCTTCTCCGCCGCCCAGCGCTACGCGGCCCGGCGCGCCCGGGCCGTCGCGGCCGGGGACCCGCTCGACCCGCCCGTCGACGCCGAGCGCGACCAGGAGGTGCTGGCGCGCGTGCTGGCGGGGGAGCTGGTGTGGCAGCAGCACGCGCACCGGGCCGACGACATCGCCACGGCCGTCCGGCTGGCGGAGGAGTTCGGCTACGCGCTCGTGCTCAACCACGTCACCGAGGGCCACCTGGTCGCCGGCATGCTCGCCGAGCGCGGGCTGCCCGCCGTCGTGGGTCCGCTGCTGACCTCCCGCTCTAAGCCGGAGCTGCGCCAGCGCTCGATCGCGGTGCCCGGCGTCCTCGCCGCGGCCGGTGTCCGGGTGGCGCTGACCACCGACCACCCCGTCGTGCCGATCCAGTTCCTCGCCCTGTCCGCGACGCTGGCCGTCAAGGAGGGTCTCGACCGCGACGAGGCGCTGCGTGCGCTCACGGTGAACCCGGCGCGCATCCTGCGGCTGGACGACCGGGTGGGCTCGCTCGCGCCGGGTCTCGACGCCGACGTCGTCGTCTGGTCCGGCGACCCGCTGGACGTCATGTCCCGCGCCGTGCGCGTCTTCGTGGGCGGCCGGCAGGTCTACGCGTGGGCCGACGGCGTCGGGACCGTGGCCGACCCGGGCACGGGGGCCGGGCCGGGCTGAGCCGGCCCCCCTCGTCCGGGACCGCCTCGGTCGGCCCCGGCCGCCCC
>NZ_JAAALN010000228.1 GCF_009906795.1 Kineococcus siccus | reverse complement strand
GGCCCGCGTCCGCGCGGGCCCGAGCTGGGCCGGCGGTCCCCCGGCCGCCTCGACCTGGAGCGCGCGCATCTCGCGCTTGCGCCGGCGGCGCTGCTCCTTGGTGTGGCTCTCGTAGGCCGCGTTGGCGCCGATCCACGCGAACATCACGGGCAGGGCCACGAACCACGCGCCGACGGCGTACAGCGCGATCCAGAGCCCCATCCAGCCGAGCCGGACCCCTTGGCACACGGCGTCGGAGACGAAGCCGACGCGCGGCAGCACGACCCCGACGGGGGTCAGGCGGCTCTCGTCGATGTCCAGCTTCTCGAGCTCGCGGTCCTCCAGCTCGCGCGGGCTGAGCTCCTTGCCCCGGTGACGGTCCCGGTCCCGGCCCCGCCGCTGGTCGCGGCGCCACGGGTCGGCGTCGTGGGGCTCGAGGCGGCCGCCGCTGCGCACGGCGGGCAGCTGCGCGCCCTCGCGGGCCGCGGGCGGCTGCCCGCCCTCGCGGTCCTTGCCCAGGTCGATGCCCACGGCGCCTCCTCCTACAGGTCCAGGTCGGAACGGCGGAACTTGGCGTCCAGGAACCGGCCCTGGGTCGCCAGGCGCTGGGCGTCGTGGTCGTAGACCGCCTGCTGCAGCTGGCGGGTGCCGTCCAGCAGCAGGTGCAGCTGCGACAGCAGCTCCTCGGCGGGCGTGGTTCCGGAGGGCCCCCGGTGGGTGAGCGCGTACTGCTCGGGCAGGTCGAGGTAGTGCTCGAGCGCGCCCGGCAGGTACTCGGTGACGATGGCCTCGAGGTTGTGCAGCTCCTCGACGTCGGCGCCGCGCTTGGCGACGTGCGCCAGGAGCGGCGTGAGCACGTCGCCGATCTCGCGCACGGTCGGCACGGCCCCGTCGGGGAGCTTGCCGCCCGCGCGGTTCACGGTCGCGACGACCGTGCGCAGCTCGTGCTGCATGGCGGCGACGGGGTCGGCCGGCGCCGCCTCGACGGGCGGCGGCGCGGGGGCGGCCTCGAGGACCGGCTCCCCCGTGAGGGCGGCCTTGAACCTGAGCCAGGCGGAGTTCGTCACGACGGAGTGCACCAGTCCCGTTCCCCAGGTGGCGATGGCGAGCAGCAGTCCGAACAGGAAGGGCGGCCAGCCGCCCGCGGTCATGAGCGCCACCGACCCGCCGGCGGCGGCGAGGTAGGCCGCGGCGGCCAGCAACCACGCGGGCCGGCGCGCCGTGATCCCCATGTACAGGAAGGCGAGCCACGGCAGCCCCACCGCGGGGACGACGAGCCACCAGGAGTTCCTGACCCGCCAGACGCGGCTGCGCAGCCGCCGCGCCACGACCTCGGCGGGGGCCTGCGCGCGCAGCACCTGACCGCGCGAGCGCTGCGGCACGGGGACGAGGTCCCCCGGTGCCGCCCGCCGGGCGCGCAGGCTGCGGGGCGCGCGGTCGGTCACCGGTGCGCTCACCGGCCCGGTCCGGGCAGCGCCGGTCCGCCGCCCTGCTCACCGTTGCGGGCACGCTCCAGGTAGGAGCGCGAGCGGTGCACCTGACCCTCGAGCGCGTCCACCGTGGTGGCCACGCTGACGACGGCCTGCTGCTTGAACGTGTCGATGGCGTCCATCGTCGCGAACACGTTGTCGAACGCCTTCTGCAGCGTGGCCACGTCGACGGTCGCGGTCGAGGCCTGCTGGTGGATCTGCGCCGTCTGCTGCTTGAGCATCTCCGACGTCGACAGGATCATCTGGTTCGTCGTGGTGTTCAGCGCGTTGATCTGGTCCAGGACGAGCTTCTGGTTGGCCAGGGCCTGCGCCACGATGACGGCCGTGCGCAGGGCGGCCACCGTGGTCGTCTGCGCCCGGTCGACGCCCTTGATGAGCTCGATGTTGTTCTTGCGCACCAGGTCCATCGCCAGGTAGCCCTGCACGCTGACCGCCAGCTGGGTCAGCAGGTCCTGGTGGCGCTGGCGGATGGGGAACAGCGCGTCCGAGGTCAGGGCGTCGGCGGCCTGCGGCTGCGAGACGCGCAGCTCGTCGACCTTCTGCACGGTCGCCGCGTCCAGCGCCTTGGCCAGCGTGGCGTACTCCGTGAGCTTGCCCATCGTCGTCCAGAGGTTCTGCTTCTCCTGCTCGATCGACGCGTTGTCCTTGCGCAGCTCGTCCTGCCCCGACGCGAGCGCCTTGATGATGGCGTCGAGCTGCGACTGCGCGTCGGCGTAGCGCTCGAAGTAGCGCTGGATCTTGTTGCCGAACGGGATGACCCCGAGGATCTTCTTGGCGCCCTTCAGGTCGGCGCGGCCGGGGTCGAGGTCGGTGACGGTCTGCCGCAGCTCCAGCAGCGTGTTCGCCACCTTCACCTGCGCGTCGGCGCCGGGGCCGCTCGCCTTCTGGCCCTTGGCGCCGGCCAGCGACGAGGCGGGCCGCTCGAGCATGCGGTTGGAGACCTGGGCGGAGGAGCGGACCTCCTGCTCGCCCATGCGCGTGATGTCGTCGACCTTCTTCTGGAAGGCCGGGCTGCGCGGGTCCTGCGCCGCGAGGTCGGCGACGAAGGCCTGGGCCTTGCGGGTGAGCTCGACGCGGGTGGCCTCGTCCAGCGGGATCATGCCCTCGGCCTGCTCGTCGGCGACGACCGGCACGGGCGCGGGCGGTGTGAGCTGGAGGTCCGCGGCCGCGGGCGCCGGCACCGCGGCGGGCGGGCTCAGCGGCTTGTTCAGGTCCAGCGACTCCGACATCAGAGCTTCCCCTCGTCCTCGGGCGCCACGCGGCCCCCCCATCCTAGGTCGGGCCGTGGCGGTCGGACCGATTCCAGCGCACGCCGGCTCCCCGCGGCATCCCCCGCCGGGGGGACCCCGCCCTCGGGCCCTGGACGGACACCGCCCGCGGTGCCCGCCGGGCTCACGCGTCCTCCGCGTCCTCCGCGTCCCACGCCTCGGTGCGGGCCCGCGCCGACTCCAGGGCGTGCTGCGCGGCCTCCCGCGTCGGGTACGGGCCCATGAGGTCCTGCGCCTTGTCGCGCCGGTCGGCCTCCTCGACCGCTCCGGTCCGCACGTTGTAGAAGAAGCTCGCCTCGCTCATGCCCGCATCCTGCTCGCATCCCGCGCCGCGCGCAGCGACGGGCCGCCCGGGCCGCGGACCTAGACTCGCCGGCATGACTCCGGGCACGTCCTCCGCCACCCAGCTCGTCCCCGGGCGGGTGAGCCCCCGGCGCCCGGTGCCGGCCGCGATCGCCCGCCCCGAGTACGTGGACCGGCCCGCGCCGGCGCCGTACACCGGCTCGCACGTCATCGACGCCGAGGGCGTCGAGCGCATCCGCCGATCGAGCCGGCTCGCCGCGCAGGCGCTCGCCGAGGTCGGGCGCCACGTCGCGCCCGGCACGACCACCGACGAGCTGGACCGGATCGGTCACGAGTTCCTCTGCGACCACGGCGCGTACCCCTCGACGCTGGGCTACCGCGGCTTCCCGAAGGCCTTGTGCACGAGCCTGAACGAGGTGATCTGCCACGGCATCCCCGACTCGACCGTGCTGCGCGACGGCGACATCGTCAACGTCGACATCACCGCCTACCTCGACGGCATGCACGGCGACACGAACGCGACCTTCCTGTGCGGCGACGTCGACGAGGAGTCGCGCCTGCTGGTCGAGCGCACCGAGGAGGCGACCCGCCGGGGCGTGAAGGCGGTCGCCCCCGGCCGCGCGCTGAACGTCGTGGGCCGGGTCATCGAGGCCTACGCCCGGCGCTTCGGCTACGGCGTGGTGCGCGACTTCACGGGGCACGGCGTGGGCCCGGCCTTCCACTCGGGCCTGGTCGTGCCGCACTACGACGCGGCGCCCGCGCACGACACCGTGATGGAGCCGGGGATGGTCTTCACGATCGAGCCCATGCTGACCCTGGGCACGCACGAGTGGGACATGTGGGACGACGGCTGGACCGTGACCACCCGCGACCGGCGCCGCACCGCGCAGTTCGAGCACACGCTCGTCGTGACCGACACGGGCGCCGAGGTCCTCACCCTGCCGTGACCGGCGGGCGGGCCACAGGCACGGCCACGGCGGTGGGCAGCACAGCGGCGGGCACGGCGGCGGGCACCCGCGCGTTGGGTCCGGCACCAGCGGCCGCCGCCGTCGACGTCCGCGAGCGTCGGCCGGAGCGCCGCACCCCACGACCGGAGGAGCACGATCGACGTGAACACCACCCTGGCCCGCCCCCAGCGCGGCAAGCTGATCGCCGGCGTGTGCGCCGGTCTCGCCCGCCGCTTCGGCGTCTCGGCGAACCTGGTCCGCGTGCTGTTCGTGGTCTCCTGCCTGCTGCCGGGCCCGCAGGTCCTCGTCTACGCCGTGCTCTGGATCGTGCTGCCGAAGGACCACACGAGCTGAGCCGGCCCGCGGGTCGCCCAGCGGGCACGGGCACCGGTCGGGGGCGGGCGCGGAGGCGCGCGCGCCCCTACGCTCTGCCCTCGTGACCGAGACGACCAGCGACACCCCGCAGACACCGGCGACCCAGCAGGCCCCGGCGCGCCCCGCGTCGCGGGCCCGGCGCACGAGCGCGCGCCTGCCCACCCTCGGGCTGGGCATCGACATCGGCGGGTCCGGCATCAAGGGGGCGCCCGTCGACCTGGGCGCGGGCACCTTCGCGGCCGAGCGGGTCCGCATCGAGACGCCGCAGCCCGCGACCCCCGCGGCGATCGCGCCCGTCGTCGCGCAGGTCGTCGAGCAGCTGGGCGAGCACCTGCGCGGCGACGAGCCGATCGGCATCACGTTCCCGGCCGTCATCCAGCACGGCATCGCGCGCAGCGCCGCCAACGTCGACGAGTCGTGGATCGGCACCGACGCCGAGAGCCTGTTCTCCGACGCCCTCGGACGGCCGGTCGTCGTCGTCAACGACGCGGACGCGGCCGGCTTCGCCGAGGTGACCTTCGGTGCGGCGAAGGGCATCCACGGCGTCGTGCTCGTCACCACGCTGGGCACGGGCATCGGCAGCGCGCTCATCGTCGACGGGCGGCTGGTCCCGAACACGGAGCTCGGCCACCTCGAGATCGGCGGCCACGACGCGGAGAAGAAGGCCGCCGACTCCGCGCGCGAGCGCCACGACCTGTCGTGGCAGCAGTGGGCGAAGCGGCTGCAGCGCTACTACTCCCACCTCGAGGACCTGCTGTGGCCCGACCTCATCGTCGTCGGCGGGGGCGTCAGCAAGAAGCACGAGAAGTTCCTGCCGCTGCTCGACCTGCGCACGCCCATCGTCCCGGCGCACCTGCTGAACGACGCGGGCATCATCGGGGCCGCGTCGCTGGCGGCGCAGGCGGCCGCGAAGCGCTGACCCGCCCGGGACGGCCGGGGGGACGCGCGAGGGAGCGCTCTCCCGACCAGGCGGGCGGACCCCTACAGTCATCACATGACTGAGAACGCATCGTTGCGGTTCGGCCTCTTCGTGCCCCAGGGCTGGCGGCAGGACCTCTCCGGCATCGCGCCCGCCCTGCAGTGGGCGGCCATGAACTCGCTCGCCCAGCACGCCGACACCTCGGACGTCTGGGAGTCCATCTGGGTCTACGACCACTTCCACACGGTTCCCGAACCCTCCGAGGAGCCCACGCACGAGGCGTGGAGCCTGATGGCCGCCTTCGCGGCCTCGACGCGGCGCGTGCGGCTCGGGCAGATGTGCACGTGCATGGCCTACCGCAACCCGGCGTACCTGGCGAAGGTGGCCGCGACCGTCGACGTCGTCTCGGGCGGCCGCGTCGAGATGGGCATCGGGGCGGGCTGGTACGAGCACGAGTGGCGCGCCTACGGCTACGGCTTCCCGGGCGCCGGCGTCCGCCTGGCCATGCTGGAGGAGGGCGTGCAGATCATGTCCCAGCTCTGGACGGAGGGGACGTCGACCTTCGCGGGCGAGCACTACCAGACCGACGGCGCCATCGTCCGCCCGCTGCCGCTGCAGCAGGGCGGGATCCCGCTGTGGATCGCGGGCGGCGGGGAGCGCAAGACGCTGCGCTACGCCGCGAAGCACGCCCAGTACACGAACTTCGCGGGCGACCTCGAGACGTTCACGCACAAGTCCGAGGTCCTCGCGGGTCACCTCGCGGAGTTCGGGCGGGACCTGTCCTCGATCACGCGGTCGTCGAACTACAACATCGCGATCGGCCGGGACGAGCGGGAGGTGGCCGAGCGCATCGCGTTCCGCCGCGCCCAGCTCGAGAGGCACGTCTCCCCCGAGGCCGTCGAGCGCGAGATGGCGAACTTCGCCCCCGGCGTGCCGGGCGTCGGCACGCCGGAGCAGATCGTCGAGGCCCTGCGCCCCGTCGTGGCCGCCGGCATGACCTACCCGATCGTCTACTTCCCCGAGGCCGCCACCGACACCAGCGGCATCGAGCTGTTCGAGCGCGAGGTCGTCCCGGCCCTGCGGGGCTGACGCCCACCGCCCGGGAACGCGAGCTTCACCCGCGGTTGGCGTGCCCGTCACCCAGGACCCCTCGGGGCCCGCGAGGGTGGCGGCACGCCCACCACGGAGGTCCTCGTGCCCACTGCCCCGTCGCTCCCCTCCCCCG
>NZ_JAAALN010000227.1 GCF_009906795.1 Kineococcus siccus | reverse complement strand
GGTGGGCGCTCGCCCTCGTGCGCGGGTCCGTCGAGCGCGCCCGGCTGCTGCGCTTCGCCGTGGCGGACGGTCCCGACGACACCGCGGGGCTATGGGAGCCGGCCCGGGCGGCCGGCGCGGACGCCGTCGGGCTCGACGTGCCGATCGGGTTGCCCACCGGGGCGTGGCGCGAGGCCGACCTGCTCGCCAAGCGCCGCCTGGGCCGGGCCTCGGCCCGCGTCTTCCTCGTCCCGCCCCGGTCAGTGCTCGCGTGCCCCGACTACGCGACCGCGCGCCGCACGTGCCGCGAGGTGCTGGGCGGCAAGGGGCTGTCCGCCCAGACGTGGGGGATCCGCCGCCCCGTCCTCGCACTGGACGCGGCCCTGGCGCGCGACCCGTGGGTGCGCGCGCACGCCGTCGAGACCCACCCCGAGCTGTCGTTCGCGGCGCTCGCCGGCGAGGTGCTGCCGTCGAAGCGGACCGAGGCCGGGCGCAGCGCCCGGACGCGCGCGCTGCAGGGCTGGCTGCCGGAGCTCGCCGCCGCGGACGTCCCCGCGGGCGACGACCACCTCGACGCGGCCGCGTGCGCCTACTCGGCGCTGCGGTGGGCCGCCGGGGTCGCCGAGGTGCTGGGCGGCGAGCCGGACGCGACGGGTCTGCCGCAGCGGATCGTGGTGTGACCCGGGCCAAGACGACGGGGCCCAGACGACAGGGCCCGGACGACGGGGCCCGGACGACGGGGCTCAGACGACGACGGACCTCAGACGAGGAAGGGGCTCAGTCGAAGACGGGGCCCTGGGTCCGGGTGCGCTTGAGCTCGAAGAACCCGGGCGTCCCGGCCACCAGCACGCAGCCGTCCCACAGCCGGCCCGCGGCCTCGCCCCGCGGGGTCGGCGTGACGACGGGCCCGAAGAAGGCCACGTCGCCGAAGGCCACGACGGGTGTCCCGACGTCCTCACCCACGCGGGTGATGCCCTCGGTGTGCGACGCGCGCAGCTCGGCGTCGTAGGTGGTCGAGCGCGCCGCGGCCGCGAGGTCGGCGGGCAGGCCCACCTCGGCCAGCGCCTCGGCGACGACGACGTCGAAGTCCTTGTTGCCGCCGGGGTGGATGCGCGTGCCCATCGCGGTGTAGAGCGGCAGCACCACGTCCTCGCCGTGCAGCAGCCGCGCGGCCGTCACCACGCGGACGGGGCCCCAGCCGGCCTCCATCATCGCCCGGTAGTCCTCGGGCAGGTCCCGGCCCTCGTTGAGGACCGAGAGGCTCATGACGTGCCAGCGCACGGAGATGTCGCGCACGGCCTCGACCTCCAGGATCCACCGCGAGGTCATCCAGGCCCACGGGCAGAGGGGGTCGAACCAGAAGTCGGCGGTGGCGCGCGCGCCGGCGCCCGGGGTGGTGGCGTCTGTCGTCGTCATGCGCGCATCCTGCCCCGGCCGTCCGACAGCCACCACGGCTGGGCCGCGGGGCACGACCCTGCGCCGCTGTCGGCGCCGCGTGGCAGAGTGCCTCCCGCCACGAGAGGGTCCGCGACGAGGGCCCCGCGACGGAAGGACGTGGACGTTGCCCGGCGAGAACCTGACCCGCGAGGAAGCCCGCGCCCGGGCCGCCCTGGTGGAGGTGGACTCCTACGAGGTCGACCTGGACCTGACGACGGGCGAGGAGACCTTCGCCTCCCGCACCACCGTGCGGTTCCGCAGCAGCGAGGGTGCGGCGACGTTCGTCGACCTCATCAGCGCGGCCGTGCACTCCGTGCGGCTGAACGGCCGCGACCTCGACCCGGCCGTGGTGGGCGACGGCGTCCGCCTCCAGCTCGACGGCCTCGCCGCCGACAACGAGCTCGTGGTCGAGGCCGACTGCCGCTACATGAACACCGGGGAGGGCCTGCACCGCTTCGTCGACCCGGTCGACGACGAGGTCTACCTGTACTCGCAGTTCGAGGTGGCCGACTCGCGGCGGGTGTTCGCGGTGTTCGAGCAGCCCGACCTGAAGGCGACGTTCACCTTCGTCGTGACCGCCCCCGCGCACTGGCGGGTCATCTCCGGCTCCCCCGTCGCGGGCACCGAGGACGTGCCCGCGGGGCGGCGCTGGACCTTCGAGCCGACCCCGCGCCTGTCGTCCTACGTCACGGCGGTCATCGCGGGGCCCTACGCCGGCGAGGAGTCCGAGCTGGTCTCCTCCGACGGCCGCACGATCCCGCTCGGGGTCTACTGCCGGCGGTCCCTGGTCCAGCACCTCGACGCGCACAACGTCGTCGCGGCGACCAGGGCGGGCTTCACGTTCTTCGAGCGCGAGTTCGACCGGCCGTACCCCTTCGCCAAGTACGACCAGGTGTTCGTGCCGGAGTTCAACGCGGGGGCCATGGAGAACGCCGGTGCGGTGACCTTCGTCGAGAGCTACGTGTTCCGGTCCAAGGTGCCGCAGGCGATGGTCGAGCGGCGCGTCGTCACCGTCCTGCACGAGCTGGCGCACATGTGGTTCGGCGACCTCGTGACGATGCGCTGGTGGAACGACCTGTGGCTCAACGAGTCCTTCGCCGAGTTCGCCAGCACCCTCGCGGCGGCCGAGGCCACCGAGTGGACGAACTCCTGGACCACCTTCAACTCCCTCGAGAAGTCGTGGGCCTACCGCCAGGACCAGCTGCCGACCACGCACCCGATCGTCGCCGAGATCAACGACCTCGAGGACGTCGAGGTGAACTTCGACGGCATCACCTACGCGAAGGGGGCCAGCGTCCTCAAGCAGCTCGTGGCCTACGTCGGCCGCGAGGAGTTCATGAGCGGGGTGCGGGCGTACTTCCGCCGCCACGCGTACGGCAACACCGAGCTGGCGGACCTGCTGCGCGAGCTCGAGCAGACCTCGGGCCGCGACCTGGGCGCCTGGTCGCAGGAGTGGCTGGAGACCGCGGGCGTGGCGACGCTGCGACCCCGGCTCGAGGTCGACGCCGACGGCGTCATCACCGCGGCCGAGCTCCTGCAGGAGGCGCCCGCGGCGCACCCGCACCTGCGCGCGCACCGCCTCGCGGTGGGCTGCTACGACCTCGTGGACGGCGTGCTGCGCCGCACGCACCGCCTCGAGCTCGACGCCGTCGGCGCCCGGACCGAGCTCACCGGCCTCCTCGGGCGCCCGCGCCCGGACCTACTGCTGGTCAACGACGACGACCTGGCCTACGCCAAGATCCGCCTGGACGACGTCTCGCTCGCCACGGCGCTCGCGCACCTGGACGCCTTCGAGGACTCGCTGCCGGGGTCGCTCGTGGCCGCGGCGCTGTGGGACATGACGCGCGACGGCGAGGCGGCCGCGCGCGACTACGCCGACCTCCTGCTCGGGACGCTGCTCCCGGGCGACGGCGCGCGGGCCGACTCCACGGTGCTGCTCGTGCTCCTGCGGCAGCTGACGACCACCGTCGAGCTGTACACCGCGCCGGCGACCCGCCCGCAGGTGCAGGCGCGCACGGCCGACACGCTGCTGGCGCTGCTGCGCGCGGCCCCGGCCGGCAGCGACACGCAGCTGCAGTTCGCCCGCGCCTTTTCGGCGGCCGCCCGCACGGCCGAGCACCTCGCGGTCGTGCAGGACCTCTACGACGGCGGCGCGACGCTGCCGGGTCTCGACGTCGACACCGACATGCGCTGGGTCCTGCTCACGTCGCTCGTGGCCGGCGGGCGGGCCGACGCCGCCGCGATCGACGCGGAGCTGGTCCGCGACCGCACGGCCACGGGGCAGCGCGCCGCGGCCGCCGCGCGCGCCGCGCTGCCGACGCCCGAGGCCAAGGAGGCGGCGTGGGCCAGCGTCGTCGACGACGGGTCGCTGCCCAACGCGCTGCAGGCGTCGGTCATCGGCGGGTTCGGCCGCGTGCACGACGTCGGCCTGCTGCGGCCGTTCGTCGACCGCTACTTCGACGCCCTGCGGCGGGTGTGGGCCGAGCGCACCAACGAGATGGCCCAGCAGGTCGTCACGGGGCTGTACCCGCTGCAGCTGGCCGAGCAGGCCCTCGTGGAGCGCACCGACCGGTGGCTGGAGGACAACCCCGACGCACCCCCGGCCCTGCGCCGCCTCGTGCTGGAGAACCGCGACGGCGTCGCCCGCGCCCTGCGCGCCCAGGAGCGCGACGCGGCCTGACGAGCAGGCTCCCGAAGCACGACGACGCGCACGACGACCGCGCGCACGACGACGGCCGGGCACCGCCTCCGCGGAGGTGGTGCCCGGCCGTCGTCGTGGTCGTCGCAGCGCGGCGGGCCCGGCCCTCAGCCGTCGGCGGGCCGGTCCAGGGCCGACCGGACGACGGCCGCCAGGTGGGTCGCGCGGGGGTGCGCGGCGAGGTCGTCGAGCAGGACGACCTCCCCGTCCGGACCCGTCAGCGGCATCCGCCAGTTCGGGTACTCCAGGGACGTGCCGGGCTGGTTCTGCGTGCGCCGGTCGCCGACGGCGTCCACGAGGGCCACGCCGACCATGAGGGACGGCGACAGCGCCAGGTAGCGGTGCAGGGCCTCGACGACCTCCTGCTCCTCCGCGTCGGCCGGGAGCAGCCCGCGCTCGCGGACGAGCCCGAGGATGCGCTCCTGCTCGGCCTCGTCGCGGGCGCGCTCCTCCGCCACGGGCCGGGTCAGCAGGCCCAGCCGCTCCCGCAGGGCGACGTGCTCCTGCAGCAGGTACCCCGCGGTCGGGGGCAGGTCGTGGACCGTGACGCTGGCCAGGGCCAGCTCGCGGAAGTCCTCGGGCCGCTTCGGCTCCGCGCCGTCGTACTCGAACCAGAGGACGGCGCTGCCGAGGACCCCGCGCTCCGCGAGGTACTCCCGCACCCACGGCTCGACGGTCCCGAGGTCCTCGCCCACGACGACGGCCCCGGCCCGCTGCGCCTCCAGCGACAGGATGCCGATGAGCGCCTCGTGGTCGAAGCGCACGTAGGTGCCCTGCGACGGCGGCGCCCCGGCGGGGATCCACCACAGCCGGAACAACCCGATCACGTGGTCGACCCGCAGGCCCCCCGCGTGGCGCAGGATCGTGCGGACCATGTCGCGGAACGGGGCGTAGCCCAGGTCGGCGAGGCGGTCGGGCCGCCACGGCGGCTGGCTCCAGTCCTGCCCCTGCTGGTTGAAGGCGTCCGGCGGCGCGCCGACCGTGACGCCGTGCGCCAGGGCGTCCCCGAGGGACCACACGTCGGCGCCGTCCGGGTGCACGCCCACGGCGAGGTCGTGCACGATCCCGGGCCCGGTGCCGGCCGACGTCGCGGCGTCCTGCGCCGAGCGGAGCTGCTCGTCGGCCTGCCACTGCAGCCACTCGTGGAACTCGATGCGCCCGGCGAGCTCGGCCAGGGCGCCCGACGCCGCGGCGGCGGCGGGGTCGGCGACCTCCGCGGGCCACCGCGAGGCGGGCAGGCCGTGCCGCTCGGCGAGCGCGCACCACGCCGCGAAGCCGCTCAGCCCCGGGTCCTCGGAGTCCACGTAGCGGCGGAACGCCGCCTGCCGCGACCGGCTGCGACCGTGCGCGAAGACGATCTCGAGGGCCTCCTTCTTGGCGGCCCACACCGTGTCGCGGTCGATCTCGCCCGCGTCGGTGTTCATCGGCCGGACCCGCGCGGCGAGGCGCTCCACGCGCTCGCGGTCCGCCGGGGAGAGGTAGGCGACCTCGCGCACGTCCTCCACGCGCAGGTACAGCGGGTTGACGAAGCGGCGCGTCGTCGGCAGGTACGGCGACGGCTCCATCGGGGCGATCGGCTGCGCCGCCGCGAGCGGGTTGACCAGCAGCCAGCCGGCGCCCTGCTCCGCGGCCGTGGCCGCGAGGTCGCCGAGGTCGGCGAGGTCACCGACGCCCCAGGAGGCCGACGAGCGCACGGAGTACAGCTGCGTCTGGTAGCCCCACGTCCGGCCCGCCTGCAGGGCGTCGGGCAGCTCGAGCACGTCGGGCGTCACGACGAGCGCGCACTCCGCGTCGCCTTCGGGGGTGTGGGCGCGCAGGACGTGCCAGCCCAGCGGCAGGTCGTCCGGCACCTCGAAGGTCGCGCGGCCGGTCAGCACGCCGTCGACGTGCATGGGGTCGAACCACCGGTCGAGCTGGCGCAGCGGGGCCCAGCCGGCCTCGTCCTCCAGCTCCACGAGGCACTCCACCGCGTCGCCGTGGCGCACGTGGACCGGCACGTGGTGGGTGCGGCCCTCGCGCGCCACCACGACGGGCGGCAGGATCCGCCGCCACGACCGGAGCTTGACCTCCTGGTGGGCGGCGCTGACCGCCTCGGGCGTGCCGGCCTCGACACCCATCGCGGCCAGGACGGCCACGACCGTGCTGCGCGGCACGTCGGTCGTCGCGCCCTGCCAGTCCGTGAAGCGGGTGGCGACGCCCAGCGCCTCCGCGAGGGCCGTCAGCTGGTGGGAGGCACGTTCGTCGTCCGGCGGCACGGCCCCGACTCTGCCAGAGCGCGGCACCCGGCACCCGTCCAGGGGCGCGGGCGGCGGCGGGCGCCGGGGGACGCGACCGGCCCGCGCCCGGCGCGGGCCACCACTGCGGGGGCGACTGCCTAGGGTGGCTGACCATGAGCCGTCCTGCCGACGC
>NZ_JAAALN010000226.1 GCF_009906795.1 Kineococcus siccus | reverse complement strand
GGTCCCCACCCACCGCCGGGCCCGCTGCGCGAACGCCGCCCGGACCGCGGGTGCGCGCACCGCGGGATCAGCTCACGACAACCGCCGCGCCCCCTTCCCGGCTCTTTCGGTGAGGGTTCCCGGGCCTCTTACCCACATCTCCTCCACGCACTCCCGAGAACACCGGATGAGAGCGTCTCGGGTTCTGCCGGGCATTCCTCACCGATGCGCAGGCCAACGGGGAACTGTGGTTTCATGGTGAGGCCGATCCCCCTCTACCACTTCCCCCCTTGGAGACCAGCATGGCAAGTCACGACCTGGCGCTGAAGATGGCCACCGAACTCCCCGTCGGCGGCGCCGACCTGGAGATCCCGGTCAAGCGCAACGGACGCCGCATCGGCGTCTTCACCGTGAACTCGAACGGCGTCTCCTGGAACCCGTCGACGTCGAAGGCCGCGACCTCCGTCTCCTGGGAGGACCTCCCCGACGCGCTCAGCGGCAAGCCCGCCGCCGCCCCGGCCGCCCCCGCCGCGGCTGCCGCGCCGGCCAAGAAGGCCACCGCGAAGAAGGCCACCGCGACGAAGAAGACGGCCGCCAAGAAGAGCGCCCCGGCGGAGACCGCCCCCACGCCGGCCCCGGCCGTCGAGGAGACCCCGGCGCCGGCGCCCGCGCCCGCCGCGAAGAAGACCGCCAAGAAGGCGGCGAAGAAGTCGGCGCCGGCCGCCACGAGCGCCGTCGACGCCCGCGCGGTGCGCGCCTGGGCCGCCGAGAACGGGATCGCCGTCGCGCCCCGCGGCCCGATCTCCTCGAGCATCATCGACCAGTTCCGCGCCGCCACCAGCTGATCGGACGGCTGCGGTGACGCACGAGGGGGGCGGGTCCACACGGACCCGCCCCCCTCGTGCGTCCGGTGACCGTCAGCGCCGGCGACGCCCCCGCGGGGTGCCGGGCACGACGGGCGGAACGCGGTCGGCGCCGAAGATCTCCGCGCAGATGCTGATGTAGAGCTGGTCGGGCACCGGCAGCCAGCGCACCTCGCGCAGCGCCTGGTCCTGGCCCGCGGACTCCATGACGAACTCCCCGTAGTCGAGGATCCGCCCCGCCAGCGTCTGGTTGTAGCTCATGTCGGTGACCTTCCCGACGGGCATCATCGCCACCCGGCGGTTCACCACCCCGAACGTGAGCAGGAGCCGCCGGTCGGTGGCCACGAACCAGTCGCCGTGCCACAGCAGCAGGCGCCACCCCGCCCGGCCGAGAAGCAGGAACCACCCCAGGAAGAGGACGTCCCCGACCAGCGGCACCTGGGGGGGCAGCCGGAACGTCACCCAGACCACGGCGACGAAGGCGGCCACGACGCTCGCGAACGGTTCCAGGAGCTGGGCCGGGTGCCGACGCACGGCCACGACGAGGCGTTCGGTGGGCAGCAGGTAGCGGCGGACCCCCGACGGGAGACCGGCCACGACCGGGTCGCGGCCCTCGGTCTCCGCCGAGCCCTCGGGTGCCGCGGCGCTGCGGCGGACGAACAGGCGGCCCAGCACGCGGCTCAGCTGTTCAGGACGCCGTCGAAGAACGCGCCGATGCTCTCGACGACGGTGCCGAGGGCCTCACCGACGCTGCGGACGAATCCCGCGGCCTGGTCCGGAGCGCGGTAGACGGCGTACAGGGCGAAGACCACCAGGACCCACCACAGGACTCTGCGCCACTTCATGCCCGCTCCTCTTCTCGACGTCTCCGAGTGCCTGGTTCATCGGGCGGCTCGCCGGGCCGGGAACTGCCGGTTGCGAGTGACGGACACGGGCCGCGCACGATCGACCCCCGACGGTGCACAGCATGCACGAAAAGGCGTGGGTGATCGACCATCCGCGCCGGGCTGACGCGCCGGGCTGACGCGGCGGGCTGACGCGGCGGGCGGTCGGGGGCCGAGGTCAGACGACGCCGTAGAGGCGGTCGCCCGCGTCGCCCAGACCGGGGACGATGTAGCCCGAGGAGTTCAGCCGCTCGTCGACGGCGGCCGTGACGACGGTGACGTGCGCGGCGCCGTCGAACGCGCGACGCAGCACCTCGACCCCCTCCGGGGCCGCCAGCAGGCAGATCGCCGTGACGTCGTCGGCGCCGCGGTCGAGCAGGTAGTTGATGGACGCGACGAGGGTTCCGCCGGTCGCGAGCATCGGGTCCAGGACGTAGCACTGCCGCCCGCTGAGGTCGTCGGGCAGGCGGTTGGCGTAGGTGGTCGCCTCGAGGGTGGCCTCGTCGCGGATCAGGCCGAGGAAACCGACCTCGGCCGTGGGCAGCAACCGCACCATCCCGTCGAGCATGCCGAGCCCGGCCCGCAGGATCGGCACGACGATCGGCTTGGGCGAGCTGAGGCGGACCCCGACGGTCGGCGCGACGGGCGTGGTGATGGGGTGCTCCTCCACCCGCACGTCGCGCGTCGCCTCGTAGGCGAGCAGCGTCACCAGTTCGTCCGCCAGCCGGCGGAACGTGGGGGAGTCGGTCCCGGCGTCGCGCAGCGCCGTCAGCTTGTGCGCGACGAGGGGGTGGTCGATGACGAGGAGGCGCATGGCACGGAACCTACTGGCCGCGCCGCCTCCCCGTCCCCGCCGTGTTCCCGTCCCCGCGGTGTTCCCGTGCCCGCGCCCGACCCCCGCGGCCCGTCGCCGGCCCGGACGGGCCGCGACGCGGACGCCTGGCACGCAGCCCGACCGGCCTGCCACGATGGGTCCGTGGCGTACTTCACCGCGGTCCTCTCCTACGACGACGGCTGGCGCTCGGTCGACGTCGACCTGCAGACCAGCTCCCCCGACGAACTCGCCGACGTGCTGCGCGGCGTCGCCGACGACGACTCCCCCGTCCTGGCCGTGCTCGAGCGCGAGGACGAGTGGTTCGCGTTCGTGCGCGCCGACGGCACCGAGGACGTCCGCGTCTTCGTCTCCGACGCGGTGGCCGCGGCCGAGAGCCGCTACGCGGAGCTGTTCGCCGAACTGCCGCCGCCCGCCGGCGTCGGCGCGGGCGCCGCGGTGACCGGTGCGGCTGCAGCGGAGGAGGAGTCCGACGACGAGGAGGTCGTGGAGGACGTCGCCGTCGCGGCGCCGGCCGTGCCCGGTGCCGTCGTCGAGGAGCTGTGGGCGGGCGAGGCCGACCTGCTCGCCGACCTCGGGGCACCGGCGGAACTGCTGACCCGCCTGGCCGTCAGCGGTGAGGACCCGTCCGCCGCGACCGTCGAGGTGGGCGAGGTGCTGGGGTTCGCGGACGTGCTGGAGTCCCTGCGCTGACCGGGCTCGCCCAGCCCGCCGCCTGGCACGGGTGGATGCGGCAGGCCCTCGTCGAGGCCGAGGCCTGCCGGTCCTCGGGGGACGTCCCCGTGGGCGCGGTGGTCGTCGACGCCGACGGGACCCTGCTCGGCACGGGCCGCAACGAGCGCGAGGCCGCGGGCGACCCGACGGCGCACGCCGAGGTCCTCGCGCTGCGCGCCGCCGCCCGCGCGCGGGGCGGCTGGCGGCTCGACGGCTGCACCCTCGTCGTGACGCTGGAACCCTGCACGATGTGCGCCGGGGCGATCGTGCTGGCCCGCGTCCCGCGGTTGCTGCTGGGTGCGTGGGACCCGCGGTACGGCGCGGCCGGGTCCCTGCGCGACGTCGTGCGCGACCGCCGGCTCAACCACACCGTCGAGGTCGTCGGCGGTGTGCTGGAGCAGGAGTGCCGCGCGCTGCTCGACGGGTTCTTCGCCGGCCGCCGCGACGGCGGCTGAGGCGCGCACCCGCCGGGACGGAGCCGGGGACACCCCGCCGCCGTGTATCGTTGCCGACGGTGGCGTGTCCGAGCGGCCTAAGGAGCACGCCTCGAAAGCGTGTGAAGGGGAGACTCTTCCGTGGGTTCAAATCCCACCGCCACCGCTCCGCAGCGACGAAGGCCCCCGGTCCGCCGACCGGGGGCCTTCGTCGTCGTCGCGGAGTCCCTCAGCAGCCGGGCGCCGGGGGCGCGGCGGGCGCGACGGGGTTGCCCAGGGCTCCTTCCGCCAGCAGCTGCGCGTAGCCGTCCCCGAGCACCAGCTCCACACCCGGGACCGCCGGGTCCTCGGCGAGCTGCGCGTCCGGCACGCGCGCGGCGACGGTGCGGGCCTGCGCGTACAGCGGCGGGGGGTAGCGCACCGACGCGGTCACGGGACCGCCGGCCACGTCGGCGTTCGCGGTCCGCGTCACGACGAACCCGCGGGTCCGCAGCTCGGCGGCGACCGCGGCGGCGAGGCCCCGGCGGGTCGTGCCGTTCAGGACACCGACGCTGACCTCGGCGGGGACCAGCAGCGCCGGGGGCGCGGCCACGGCGCACGACGGGCCGGGCGAGGGGCCGGCGGACGGGGTCCCGCCGGGCGTCCAGCGCCCCGTCCAGCTCAGCGCGCCGACCGTCCCGGCCGCGAACACGGCCAGCACCACGACGGCGAACACGATCCGCTGCCGCAGCAGCCGGGTGCGCCGCCGCGACGCCAGCTTCTCCGCGGACGCCACCTCGTCGCCGCCGTCGTCGTGCGAGCCGCCCTCGCCGTCGAGGAGGCCGCCACGCCGCTGCTCCCCCACCGCGCCCTGCGGCTGCTCGTCCTGCTCGTCTCGCGTCACGCCCGTCCCCCTCGGTCGGTCCTGCCCGCCCGGGCCTCGTCGCCCGGGGCCGGGGCCCCTCAGTCCGGAAGCGCCAGCACCCGCGCGTGCAGGACCTGCCGCTGGTGCAGGGCCGCACGGACCGCGCGGTGCAGACCGTCCTCGAGGTACAGCTGCCCGCGCCAGGACACCACGTGCGCGAACAGGTCGCCGAAGAACGTGGAGTCGTCGGCCAGCAGGGCGTCGAGGTCGAGGGTGCGCTTGGTGGTCACGAGCTGCTCGAGGCGGACCTGCCGGGGCGGCACCTCGGCCCACTGCCCGACCGTCTCGTACCCGTGGTCGGGGTACGGGCGTCCGTCCCCGACGGCCTGGAAGATCACGGTGCCCGAGTCTAGGTGCTCGCGGGCCCGCGGGGTGGGACGACGAGAGGGCCCGCCCCCGGAAGTCCGGGAGCGGGCCCTCTGCGGCGGAGGATAGGGGATTTGAACCCCTGAGGGCGTTAACCCAACACGCTTTCCAAGCGTGCGCCATAGGCCACTAGGCGAATCCTCCGTGAGCAAGCCTAGCGCCCCCGCCGCCGTGGTCGTGACCCGCGGCGCGGCGGCCACCGCGGCGCCGGGCGGGTTTGGCCCGCTCGGCGCCGGCCCGTACAGTGGTCACAGACCCCTCGTGCGGCGTCATCCTGTGAACTCCCCCAGGGCCGGAAGGCAGCAAGGGTAAGCGGGCTCTGGCGGGTGTGCGGGGGGTCCCTCACGTTCCGCGGGGCCCCGGCCGCAGGGCCCTGGACGTGTCGGCGGTGCGGGTTAGCCTCGTCCCCGTGACGACCGCCCTGTACCGCCGCTACCGGCCCGAGAGCTTCGCGGAGGTCATCGGGCAGGAGCACGTCACGGGCCCGCTGAGCCAGGCGATCAGCAAGGGCCGCATCACCCACGCGTACCTGTTCTCCGGCCCCCGCGGCTGCGGGAAGACGACCAGCGCGCGCATCCTCGCCCGCTGCCTCAACTGCGAGGCGGGCCCGACGCCGACGCCGTGCGGGACGTGCGACTCGTGCACGAGCCTGGCGCGCGGCGGCCCGGGCAGCATCGACGTCGTCGAGATCGACGCGGCCAGCCACGGCGGCGTGGACGACGCCCGCGACCTGCGCGAGCGCGCGACGTTCGCCCCGGCGCGGG
Organism: Kineococcus siccus; assembly: GCF_009906795.1. Classification (GTDB taxonomy): domain Bacteria; phylum Actinomycetota; class Actinomycetes; order Actinomycetales; family Kineococcaceae; genus Kineococcus; species Kineococcus siccus. The sequence continues at coordinate 788 of NZ_JAAALN010000226.1, read as the reverse complement.
ACCGCTTCAAGATCTACATCATCGACGAGGCCCACATGGTCAGCCCGCAGGGCTTCAACGCCCTGCTGAAGACCGTCGAGGAACCGCCGCCGCACGTGAAGTTCGTCTTCGCCACGACGGAGCCGGAGAAGGTCCTCACGACCATCCGCTCGCGCACCCACCACTACCCCTTCCGGCTCGTGCCGCCGAACCAGCTGACGACCTACCTGGGCGAGCTCGCCGAGCGCGAGGGCGTGGCCGTCGGCAAGGGCGTGCTGCCGCTCGTCGTGCGGGCCGGCGGCGGGTCGGTCCGCGACTCCCTGTCGGTGCTGGACCAGCTCATCGCGGGCGCGGGCGAGGAGGGCGTGACCTACGACGTGGCCGTCGCGCTGCTCGGCTACACGCACGCCTCCCTCCTGGACGACGTGGTCGAGGCCGTCGCGGCGGGCGACGGCGCGACGGTCTTCCGCGTGGTCGAGCGCGTCGTGGACTCGGGCCAGGAGCCGCGGCGCTTCGCCGACGACCTGCTGCAGCGGCTGCGCGACCTGGTCATCGTCGCCGCCATCGGCGACGAGGCGGGCGAGGCCCTCGCGGTGCCCGAGGACGCGCTGGACCGGCTGCGCGCGCAGGCCGCGCACCTGGGCCGCGCGGAGGTCTCGCGCGCCGCGGACGTCGTCGCCGCGGGGCTGGAGGCGATGACGGGGGCCACGTCGCCGCGCCTGCAGCTGGAACTGCTGTGCGCGCGCCTGCTGCTGCCGGGGGCGGACGGCGACGGCGGCCTGGGCTCGCGCGTCGACCGGCTCGAGCGC
>NZ_JAAALN010000225.1 GCF_009906795.1 Kineococcus siccus | reverse complement strand
GGGTCAGGTCGTCGCGGTGGTGCGGGTGCCGGCGGTGGGGTCGCGGGCGAGGAGGTCTCGTCGCGCTCGGGTGCGGTAGGACTCTCCGCCGAGGGTGATGACCTCGGCGTGGTGCACGAGTCGGTCGATGAGCGCGGCGGCGACGACGTCGTCGCCGAAGACTTCGCCCCAGCGCGCGAAGGGCATGTTGGACGTGATGAGCATGGAGCCTTGTTCGTAGCGGGCGGCGACGAGTTGGAAGAAGAGGTTCGCGGCGGGGGAGTCGAAGGGGATGTAGCCGACCTCGTCGACGATGAGTAGACGGTAGCGGCCCAGCCGTTTCAGCTCTGCGGGTAGGCGCCCGTCGTGGTGGGCGGCGGTTAGGCGGGTGATCCAGCCGGTGGCGGTGTCGAAGGCGACGGGGTGCCCGGCTTGGGCGGCTTTGTAGCCCAACGCGATGGCGAGGTGGGTCTTCCCGACGCCTGGTGGGCCGAGGAGGATGACGTTGCCGGCGGTCGCGGCGAACGCGGCGGTGGCCAGGTGGGCCAGGACGTCGCGGCGCAGGCCGGGTTGGTGGTCGAGGTTGAAGTCCTCGAGGGTCTTGACCTGCGGGAAGTGCGCGCCCGCGATTCGCAGCTGGGTGCCGTTGGCTTCGCGGTCGGCGACCTGGCGGGCCAGGACCGCGGCGAGGTACTCCTCGTGGGTCCAGCCCCGCTCGCGGGCGATGTCGGCGAGCTCAGCCCAGACCGCGCCGATCGTGGGGGCCTTGAACGCTCGAGCGAGGTAGGCCAGATGCGCGGCCAACTCGCCGGTGGTCCGGCCCGGGACGTGGGCGGCGTCGGCGGGCAGGTCAGCCCCGCGGGTGACGATCGGGCTCACCGGGTCACTTCCACATCGTGCTGGCGGAGTTCTCGGTCATCGCGTTCTTCGTCTTTGGGTTCTTGGTCATCGGGTTCCTCGTCATCGTGTCGGTCATCGCCGTTCTGCTTCTGCGATGCGGTCGGTTCCACGAGTTCGGTGGTGGCGAGTTCAGTGCGCTCGAGGGTGGGGAAGTCGACGCCGTAGAGGGCGTCGTAGTCGCCGAGCGCGCGCAGCGCGACGTGGTGACCGTCGTTGTGCTGACGTCCGGTGAGTCGCTGCGCCTCGGCGCGGTCGCGGGCGGCTCGCTGGTCGGCGTGACTGCGTCGCAACGCCTTCGCTGTCTGAACGTGGGCGGGGTCGGTGATAGTGACCCGGTTCGCCCAGCACCGGGAGTGGCGGGCGACCTCGACACTTCGGCCGGCGCTGTGGGCGGCGGGGCAGGTCACGACGACCTCGTGCAGACCGGCGTGAACATCGACGAACCGACCGATCACGGCCGGGTCCACGGAGTAGTCGTTGCCCGTGACGCGCACGTAGTAGTCACGAGCCAAGCGGACGCGGTGGGCGATCCCGACGACCGGCGCGATCGGTGGAAGCACCAACCCCGCGCCCATGTCAGCTTCGACGCGTTCGTCGGGACGGGTTCCGGTCGAGCGCACGAGCCGGGAGTTCGCGTGCGGCAACCACTCACCGAGCTGGGCGTTAAAGTCCCCAGGACTGGCGAAGGTGCGCCCAGGCAGGAACGAGGTCTCCAGGAACCCGTTCGTGCGTTCCACGACACCCTTGGACTCCGGATCACGGGGCGGGGTCAGCCGGATCCGGACACCGAGGGTCCCCGCGAACGCCGCGGCCGGCGCCGAGACCCGCCGGCCCTTGCCGATCGCGGACTCCAGATCCCACACCAACGTCTTCGTGACCGCCCCGCGTGCGGCGATGATCGCCCACATCCCGGCCAGCAGGTCCCCGGCCTGCCGGGTCGGGACAGCGACCGCGGACAGGTACCTGGAGTGCGTCATCGTCATCGTCAACACCGGCAACGCCCGCGCCCCGACCGCGACCTGCCCATGTCCCAGCGGCACCGGGGACGCGGGGAACCATAGATCGCACTGGGTCGCCTCGCCCGGCTCGTGGACGAGACGGTCAGCGGGGTCCACCCCGGCGTACTCCGGGCGGATCACCCGCACCCGGTCCTTCAGGATTGTCAACGAGTGCGTCCAGCCCAGCCGTTGCGCGAGGACCGTCGCCGGCATCCGCGGATGATCCTTCAGCAGCTTGCGCAACTCAAGCTCGATCGCATCGACCAGCGATCCCGCGCCGGCCCGCTCGTAGCGCCGCGGCGCCGCAGCGGCCAACGCCCGCCGGACCGTGTTGCGCGCGACGCCCAGCCGCCGCGCGATCTCCTTGATCGGGACCTGCTCGGCTCGGTGCAGACGACGGATCTCGGCCCAGTCCTCCATGGTGATCACCCTCCTCAGGGTCAAGGGGGTCAAGATTCACCCGTCGACTGGGGGTCAGTTTTCACCCGTCGTTGACAGCTCTGGTCGATGAAGTCGACGATCAGCGATGTGGGCGGTCGAGCTCCGCCGCGAGGAAGGCCGACGCCCGCCGCACAATCTCATTCGCCCGACGAAGCTCTCGCACTTCACGCTCGAGCTCGGCCAACCGCACGGCGTCATCGGTGGTGAAGCCGGGCCGGTCGCCGGCATCGACTTCGGCTTGCGTGACCCAGCCCCGCAGCGTCTCAGGGTTGATCCCGAGCTGGCCACCGATCCGCTTCAGCGCGCCGGTCTTGTTCGCCGGATCTCGGCGGGCATCGACGGCCATCCTGATCGCCCGCTCACGCAGCTCGTCGGGATACTTCCTCGGTGCAGCCATGGAGAGCACTCAGCAGGGCTTGACGGGCGTAGGCGTAGGGGATCTTGCCTCGGGCGGCCGGCCAGGCCAGGTAGGTCCTGGTCAAGGCAAGCTGGAGGAGGTCCTCAGCTGCCCACCGGTCACCGGTCAGGAAATGCGCAGCACGCAGCAGCGTGTCCCCGTGTTGGGCGACGAAGGCAGTGAACTCCTCGTCGCGCCGGCCCAGTAGCCCCATGTCCCCTTCAACGAGATCAGCGTCTTGAAAGGTTGACAGAGCATCAGCCCCAACGGGCAAGCTCGCCCGACCGATCCTCCTGGACCTACCGCTCATGCCGCGATACGCGTGACATCGCGGTCATGCCACCAATCCGCACCTGAGAGTGGCGTGGCGGCGGCCACGCAGAGCGCTTGCAGCCCTCGCACCGGGGAACAGCGACGACGCCCAGGCCTGTCTGGCCCGGGCGCCGTCGTGGTGCGGTTGGTCGTGACGTGGTCACGCACGGCTCAGGGAGGCGGTAGCAAGCCGATCAACTGGTTCTCCGTGGTGCTGGCAATGGCCTCGGGCCCGCCGAACACCCAGGAGGCGTCGAGGTCCTCGTTGTTCTCGATGACGGCCTCGGTGTCGGAGTTCAGGTTGTCCGGTCGAGTGAGCAGCAGCGGTCCGCCGACGATGCCCATCGCTGCGGCGCCGACGAGGGCGTCGGGCCAGTCGGTGCCGGAGGCGATCCCGACGGTCGTGGTGCCGGCCGCGAAGCGGGTAGCGATACGTGCCGCGGTGTCGTACCGGTCGCGACCGACCACGGACGTGCGCGCGGCAGGGTAGGCCCTGGCGGCGGGGCCACCGACCGTGGTTGTACGGCCGCCCGTGGGGTCCTTCGCCTGCAGGTATGCGCTGGTCGCGGGGGGCAGAGTGCCGTCCGCGGTGAGCAGGACCACGCCACCGGTGCTGCCGGCGAGAGCCGCCACCGCAAGACCGTCCGGGTAGTTCGAGCCCGACGCGAGGTAGATGGGCGCGTCGGGTTCCCCGGTGTGAGCGGTGACGACATCGGCGATGGCGGCCGCGGTCTCGTAGCGGTCCCTACCGCCGACACGGGCGATGCTGTAGCTGGAGTTCAGCTCCGCGAGGGCGTCGCGAACCTGCTGGCTCAGCGCACCGGTCTGGCCGAGGACGTACACCTTGCCGCCGGGGGTGACGAGACGACGGATCTCCTGAGCGACGTCGGCGTCCAGAGCGGCGGTACCGGTGAGCAGCAGTGGTCCCTGGATCGCAGAGGACAGCCGGCCACCGGCGATGGAGTCCGCGTAGGTCGCCGACGTCGCGATCACGGCCGCGGTCGCCCGTCCGTCGGCGGGGAAGAGAGCCTTGGACACGGCGACTGCAGTCTCGTTCCGGTCCCCACCCGCCAGGCGTGTGACTCCCGGCTCGACGGGGACGCTCAAGGTCTCCCACCGCGTGGTCACGGCGTTGGAACCGGCCCCCGCGCCAGAAGCATTGAGGGCGGCCACCGTGAAGGTGTACGTCTGCCCTGCTGTCAGGCCACCGACGACGATCGGACTGCGTGGGCCCTGAACGGTGCGCGGTGCGATCAGGTCCCCCCCGGTGACAGTGAGCCGGTAGCTGGTGATCGCGGAGGCCCCGGTGACGCTCGGCGGTGTGAACGACACCGTCGCAGCCGTACCGGCCCCCACTGCGGTCGTGATCGACGGGGCCCCTGCTCGCGGATCCACGGGCGGGGTCACAGGACCGCCGCCGCCCCCAGCGGTCGTCGGTGTGGCTGTACCCACCGCCGAGGCGGTCCTCGACGACGCGACGCCGTAGGAGGCGACGACCGCGACGGAGTACGCCACACCAGCAGTGCCGGGGATGCTGCACGTGGTGGAGGTGGACGTGCATGTGGCACCACCCGGTGAGGCGGTGGCGGTGTAGCCGGTGACGTCGGCCGACGTGGACGGAAGGGTCCAGCTGACGGTCAGGGCACCTGGGGCGCCGACAGCGGTCACCGAGGCCGGGGCGGGGTAGCCGATGACGTGCAGACCCGAACGTGGCGGGTTCGCGAAGATCTCTGTGTCGGAGACGTACAGCTGGTGGTCGGGCCCGACGGAGACGTGAGCCGGGAAGTAGAGTGAGGTGGAGGTCGCCACAGCGTCGTAGGTCGGCCACGTGTTACCGTTCCCGTTGCCCGCCAGCACGCTCAAAGCGCCGGCGGGGGTGATGCGGTCGACCTGACCGGCGTAGGACTCCGCGACGTAGAGGTTGTCCTGTTCGTCCACCGACAGGCCTGCGGGACCGTTCAGGAGGGAGCCGGTCGCGGGGCCGGCGGCCGCTGCTCCCTGCTGCGTGGAGGTTCCAGCGACGATGCGGAGCGCGCCCCCGCTCACCTCGACGATCGTGTAGTCGTTGGGGTTGGAGATGAAGACGTCGCCGGTGGAGGTCACGGCGATCCCGTAGGGGAAGTCGAGCGGTGAGCTGGTGGCAGCCGTCGGCGACGACCCGGGGGTGGGCGAGCCGCTGGTCCCGGTCCCCGCGATGACGGTGAGGACCTGGTTCCCGTCGATCCGGTACGCCTGGTGAGCGGCGCTGTCGGCCACGTAGAGGGTGCCCGAGGAGTCGACCGCCAGAGACGTGGGACGCCCCAGATCCCTCGTCGTGGCCGGCCCACTGGTGATGGGGCCGCTGTTGACGGTGCCGGTCCCGGCGTGAGGGGTGAGCACCCCGCCGCTGACCTTGAAGATCATGTGCAGACCCGTGTCGGCGATGAACAGGTCGCTGCCGTGCACCGCGATCCCCGAGGGGCAGCTCAGGTCCACGTCGGTGGCCGGGCCCGGCGTCGGGGCACCAGACCCGACCTGGCCCACTCGGCCTGCGACGATCGAGAGCTGTCCCGCGGGGGTGATCCTTTCAACGACGCGGGCTGCGCAGTCAGCGATGTAGAGGTTCCCACTCGTGTCGAAGGCGGTCTGCAGCGGGGTGTTCAGGCTCGAGAGAGCCGACGGACCTGAGGTGGGGTTGCCTTGCGCACCCGTGGTCGGGTACTGGGTGATCATCGGGGGGGCGGGCCAGGAGACCGCTTGAGCGGAAGGCCCGACGACCAGGGAGCCCCCGACCACCACGACCGCGAGGGCGCTCACCGGCACGCGGGGACGGCGAGACGACCGCCCTGCGCTGGACCGGGGTCGCCCGGCGAGTCCTGCCGCGGGTGCACTCCTGCGTCGGGACCAGGGGCCAGGTGCGGGGGTCATGCGCCCTCCAGAGGTCGTGAGCTGCCCGAGGCGCCGCCTGCCGACTCGGCAGCCCGACACCTGATCACTTTCGGTGGCCAAGATGTAACTGAGCGTACACCCGAACGGTTCTGTTCGCTTCGGATGAGCGGACTCAGCAGCGTCGGAGAGCGTGGGTACTACCGGCGGCGGGGTCTACTCCGCTTGCTGACGTCGCGTCGTGAGAAGCGGTCGCCGACCCCAGAGGACGACGTGACTGACGTTGGGCATCCGGCCAACATGAGGAGCCATCAAACCCGGGCCTTGACATACCTTCGGTCAGCACCCCCGCTGGTGCTCAGCGCAAAGTTAGATCCGCAGGAGGAGACGGGCCACGGGCGTGAGGGCACCAGCAAGGCAACGTCGATATCATCGGGAGGCTGGCCAAGGCCCATCGGCCACCCGCCTATCACCCACGGTCGACGGTGTCACGCGAGCCATGGGCCCATTGCTGATGGAGTCCCGTGGAGTGGTGTAACTCGTGCGCGTGAAGCGCTGCGGGTTCGGACTATGCCGTGAGCGCCGTGGTCGTGTCGAGGGTCGTGGTCGTGTCGCCGTCCGCGCGGAGCGCGGGGGTGGG